>CAKTZA010000010.1 GCA_934635045.1 uncultured Kiritimatiellota bacterium
CGACGTGCGCGCGCACGCTTGCGGCGAAGGCCGCGTCGTCCTGCAGGACGGGAAGGCTGCGCACCTCCTGCATCAGCTGGGAGACGGTTGCATTGGCAGGGCCTATCAGGAGGCTCCGCTTCGGCGAGAGGGCGAAGACCGCCGTCGGCAGGCGCGTCGCGTCCAGAAGCGTCCGTCCGACGGCCGTCGCGAAGTCGGGGCCGGCGGCGTCCGGCGCGCGCAGGGCGTCGGCGAGGGCGCGCGCGGCGGCGAACAGCGCCGTCGTGCGCAGGTTGCCCGCCTCCTGGCAGAAACGGGCGAGCTGGAGGCCGCCCGTGGACATCAGTGCGTCGGAAAGCACCGCCTTCGTGTCGGCGGGGAGGCCCGCGCACATCGCCTTCGCGAGCGCGGCGCGCACCTCGTCGGCGCTTCCTGCGGCGGCGGCCACCTGCGGCTCGTCGGCGAGCGCCATCGCGTCCGCGACGGCCGTCAGCGCGCCGAGGAGCGCGGCGCCTGTGGCACGCGCCTGCCCGAGGCCGTCCGCAAGGGGGAGCGCCGCGAACGTCTGCGCCGTGACGTGCGCGGCGGCCTCCGCGAAACGCGGCTGGAGGGCGTGGTAGGCGGCCGTCTTCGCCGTCGCCGCCTCGGGCGTCGCGAACGCGGCGGGGTCGGCGTCCAGATGGCGCAGCGCCCATCTCTCCGCCTCGTCGTCGCCGCCCGCCGCCGTCTCGACGGCGTTGAGGACGTCGATGACGTCTCGCGCGAGGCCGCGCGAGGTGAGGGTGCTCACGTCTCCGTTCGCCTGCGCCGCGTGGGCCTCCATCAGGTGGTTGAGGAGGCGCGCCACCACCTCGGGATGCGTCTGCACGCACGCCGGGCGCGCGATGTCGTCCGCGTTGTGCAGAAGGTCGAGCGCGCTGGCGCGCAGGTTGACGGCGTGCAGTTCGCGCGCCGCGTCGAGGTCGGCGAGGATGCCGCGAATCGCGTTCGTCTGGACGAGCTTCGAGGCGTTGAGCCGGTCGAAGAGCTCGCTCGCCCGCTGCTGGACGCAGCTGAAGCGCGGATCGGTGACGACGGCCTGGCGGATGGCCGCGAGTGTCTGGCTGTTCGTATTCGCCGCGCCGCGCGTGCCGAACGCGCTGCGGAAGCGCAGGGACAGGCTGCTGCGTTCGAGGCCCTGCGTTTGGGCGTTCAGCATGACGGACTGGTTTTCGGCGAGGTTCCGCAGGGAATCGATGGTAATGGGCATGGTGTTTTCCTTTTCTCTCGTGTGTTCGCCGAACGCCAATGCGGCGCCGTCAGGACTACGCGCCAACGGGCAGGTGGTTACAGCGATTTCTCATCCGGTTCGACGGCGCCTATGCGTAGAGGCGATCCGACAGGAGGGCGTCCGCCGCCGGGGCCTCGACAGGCGTCGCGCCCGCGTCCGCGCCGACGGTCAGGCGCTTGCCGAGGGCGTCGATCTGCGCGGAGAGGAAGAGCAGCTTCCCGGCGAACGCCTCGGCCGTGAGGCCCGCCGCCGGACACGTCGTCGAAAGGACGATCGCGTTGGCGAAGAGGCCGACGTGGAGGCCGAGGGCGTCCGCGCCGAAGAGGTTGAATTCGAGCGCCCGCGCCAGAACCTCGCGCGCAAGCGGATCGTCGCCGCCGTCGAGGGCGACGCCGTAGCAGAGCCAGTCCTGGTCCTCTTCGCGCCAGCGCAGCGTGAGGGCGTTCCCGTCGGCCACAAGTTCGGCGACGCCCTCCGGGGAGAGCGCCACGTCCGCCCCCGTGAGCGCGGCGAGTTCCTGGACCAAAGCCGTTGTTTTCTTCATCTTCCGTATCCTTTCGAGCCGTCTGGAATGAGTCCTGCGCGCCATGGGCCATCCTGGCCCGCGCGCGCCCAGTTCGCGTATTTTACCATATTCCTCGGCGGAATGGCGTGGCGGCGACCGGGTTTCGCAGGGCTGGCGCATGGGAAGGCGGCCCTCCTCGCGTTTCGACGAACGCATGCGCCCCCGAACGCCGCTTTTGATATAATGTCACGGCATGAAGAGAATCGCGATCGACACGCCCGAACGGAAGGAGGCCCGGCATGACGCTGAAGCTGAACGGCCTTGAAGTCCTCTGCGTCATCGGGGAGCGCCCCGACGAGCGGCATCGCCTGCAGAAGCTGCGGATCGACGTCGAGCTGGCGATTCCGTCCGCGGCGGCCGAGACCGACCGGCTTGCGGACACGATCGACTACGCCGCGCTGACGGAGGTGATCCGCGCGGCGCTCGTCGCGGCGAAGTGCCAGATGATCGAGCATGCGGCGAAGGTCGTCTTCGGCGTCTGCGCGGCCGCATGCCCGGCGTCCGCCGGCGCGCACGCCCTGCGCGTGACAGTGACGAAGGCCGGCGCGATCCCAGGCCTCGAATCGGCCTCGGTTTCCTATCCGTAAGGACGATGTCAGGCGCAAGGACCCATCCGCGCGGCGCCGTCACCTCGCTGGCCGAGGGGGGCGCGCAGCCCTGGAGAAGCCGCGCCTCCGGCCCGTCACGCGCTTCGCGAAAGGGCGCGCGGCCTCCGTCGTCGCGGCGAATTTGGTATAATTTGCGCCTTTCGTGACACGAACAACAAACCACATCTAAGGAGTTTTCATGGGCGGCTTCTGCGGCGTCATCTCGAAACAGGACTGCGTCAGTGACCTTTTCTTCGGCACGGACTACCATTCGCACCTCGGCACGCATCGCGGCGGCATGGCCGTCTGCGGGGCGGGGGGCTTCCAGCGCGCGATCCACAACATCCAGAACGCGCCGTTCCGCTCGAAGTTCGAGCATGACGTCGGCCGCTTCGCCGGGCGCGTCGGCCTCGGCGTCATCTCCGACACCGACCCGCAGCCGCTCGTCATGTGCTCGCGCCTCGGCACGTTCGCGATCGTGACCGTCGGGCTCATCTCCAACATCGAGGAGCTGAAGGGCGAGCTGTTCCGGACGAACTCCGCCCAGCTCCAGTACTCGACGACGAGCGGCATGGTGGGCCCGACGGAGGTCGTCTCGGCCCTGCTCGCGACGCAGGCGTCGTTCGTCGAGGGCGTCCGGTACGTGCAGCAGAAGGTGAAGGGCAGCTGCTCGCTCCTCATCGTGACGGGCGACGGGCGCCTCTTCGCCGCGCGCGACCGCTTCGGCCGCACCCCGGTCGTCCTCGGCCGCAAGGATGGCGCGACGATTGCCCTCATGGAGTCGTGCGCGCTCGCGAACCTCGGCTACGCCTGCCTGCGCGATCTCGGCCCCGGCGAGATGGTCGAGCTGACGCCGGAGGGCGAGACGACGCTTCTTGCGCCGCAGGAGAAGATGGCGATCTGCTCGTTCCTCTGGGTCTACTACGGCTACCCGGCCTCGTCCTACGAGGGGCGCAACGTCGAGATGGCGCGCTACCGCTGTGGCGCGGCGCTCGCGAAGCGCGATGCGGACATCGCGGCCGACGCGGCGTGCGGTATCCCCGATTCGGGCACGTCCCATGCGCTCGGCTATGCGCACGAGCGGGCGATCAAGTACTGCCGTCCGTTCGTGAAGTACACGCCGACGTGGGCGCGGTCGTTCATGCCGTCCGACCAGCGGCAGCGCGAGCGCGTCGCGTCGATGAAGCTCATCCCGATTCCCGGCCTCATCAGGGACCGCCGCCTCGTCTTCTGCGACGACTCGATCGTGCGCGGCACGCAGCTCGGCCAGCAGGCGAGCCGCCTCTACGGCGAGGGCTGCAGGGAGACGCACGTGCGCATCGCGTGTCCGCCGCTCCTCTACCCCTGCCGGTTCATCAACTTCTCTCGCTCGAAGAGCGTCTACGACCTCATCACGCGGCGGTTCATCCGCGAGCAGGAGGGCGAGAATGCGGACGTCTCGAAGTACAGCGACCCGAACGGCGCGCCGTACGCGGCGATGGTCGACTACATCCGCCGGAAGCTGAACCTCACGACGCTCAAGTTCCAGACCGTCGACGACCTCGTCGCGGCGATCGGGCTGCCGAAGGATCGGCTCTGCACGTACTGCTGGACGGGCGAGGATCCGTCGATGCCGGCCTCGTGCGCACATGGCTGCGCGGGGTGTCCGCACCGGTGTACGTGAGCGCGGACTTGTGGTATAATGTCCTCCAACTGAAACGGAGGACACGATGGCACATCTACTCGACGACCCCTACCTGAAGCCCTTTGAAGCCGCCGTGCGCGGACGCGCGGCGCATGCCTGTGCGCGCGCGGCGGAGCTGACGCAGGGCCAGACTTCGCTCGCCGACTGGGCGAACGCGCACAACTATTTCGGCCTCCACCGCGACCGGCGCGGCTGGGTGTTCCGCGAATGGGCGCCCCACGCGACGTCGATGTGGCTCGTCGGCGACTTCAACGGCTGGAAGATTGACCCGGCCTTCGAGGTCTTCCGCAAGCCGGGGACGGACGTCTGGGAGCGGCGCATCCCGGCGGCGAAGATTCGCCACCTCGACAAGTATCATCTGGAGATGCGCTGGGAGGGCGGGCGCGGCGAACGCATTCCCGCCTACGCGCGCTACGTCGTGCAGGATTCGGAGACGAAACTCTTCTCCGCCTGCGTCTGGCATCCGCCGCGCCCCTACCGCTGGAAGAACGCGGGCGTCGACGCGGGCGCGAGGGGCGGACAAGGGACAAAGGACGAGGGACAGACGGCCGCAAGACTTCTTCCTTCATCCTTCTTCCCTCATCCTTTCATCTACGAGGCCCATGTCGGCATGGCGGGCGAGGAGCCGCGCGTCCATACATACGCCGAGTTCCGCGACGAGATGCTGCCGCGCATCAAGGCCGCCGGCTACGACACCGTGCAGCTGATGGCCGTCATGGAGCATCCGTACTACGGCAGCTTCGGCTACCACGTGTCGAGCTTCTTTGCCGCCTCGTCGCGCTTCGGCACGCCGGACGACCTCAAGAGCCTCGTCGACACGGCGCACGGGATGGGGCTTCGCGTCATCATGGATCTCGTCCATTCCCACGCGGTCGCGAACGAGCGGGACGGCCTCTCGCGCTTCGACGGGACGGATTACCAGTATTTCCATTCGGGCGCGAAGGGCTGGCATTCGGCGTGGGGCAGCCGCTGCTTCGACTACGGCAAGACGGAGGTCCTGCACTTCCTGCTCTCGAACTGCAAGTTCTGGCTGCAGGAGTACGGCTTCGACGGCTACCGCTTCGACGGCGTGACGTCCATGCTCTTCTGGGACCACGGGCTTGGCGCGGCGTTCACCGACTACGGGCAGTATTTCGACGGCTCGATGGACGACGACGCCTGGTGCTACCTCGCGCTCGCGAACCGCGTCATCCACGAGACGAATCCGCGCGCGCTCACGATTGCGGAGGACGTCTCGGGCCTGCCGGGCGTCGCCGCGCCGGCGGCGGACTGCGGCATCGGCTTCGACTACCGCATGGCGATGGGCGAGCCGGACTACTGGTTCCGCCTTGCGGAGAAGGTGCGCGACGAGGACTGGTCGATGGGCGGCCTCTACCATGCGCTCACGGACCGCCGCGCGGAGGAGAGGGTCGTCTCGTATGTCGAGAGCCACGACCAGGCACTCGTCGGCGGCAAGACGTTCTTCTTCACGATGGCGGACGCGGCGGTCTACTGGGGCATGGGCAGGGATCAGCACGGCCTCGCGATCGACCGCGCGGTCGCGCTCCACAAGATGGCGCGTCTCGCGACGGCGGCCCTGTCGGGCGGGGCCTACCTCAACTTCATGGGCAACGAGTTCGGGCACCCGGAGTGGATCGACTTCCCGCGCGCGGAGAACGGCTGGGACTTCAGCCACTGCCGCCGCCAGTGGTCGTTGCGGGAGGATCCGGACTTGCGATTCAAGGCGCTTGGCGACTTCGACGCGGCGATGGTCGCCGCGCTCAAGGCCGGCAAGGCACTCTTCGGAAAGCGCGGGGCCCTTGGCGCGACGCCGGCGAAGCTGGCGGCGAACGAGGCGGACAAGGTACTGGCGTTCGTGCGCGGCGACCTCCTCTTCGTCTTCAACTTCCACCCGTCGCAGAGCTTCGAGGATTACGGCATCCTCGTGCCGCCGGCGTCGGACTGGCGGCATCTCCTCGACACGGACGAGCCGCGCTTCGGCGGACAGGGCCGCATCCAGCCCGGCGTCACCTATGCGCCCGCGCTCGTCCTTGATGCGGCGCGTCACGAGCTCGTCCAGCAGGTGCGGCTCTACCTGCCCGCGCGCACGGCTGTTGTGCTGAAACGCGCGTGACGGTTGACTTTTGCGACAGAAAAAGGTATCCTACACGCATTCTTTCGGCGATCCAGCGGGTCGAACCGAGGGGGACATTTTGATTTTTGACAGAAAAAAGGAGTGAAAGATGGCGATGAACAGTCAGCTGCTCGCAGTCGTGCAGCACATTGAAAGCGAGCGTGGCGTGAGCCGCGAAATCGTCCTGACGGCGATCGAACAGGCGATTGCCCAGGCGGCCCGCAAGAACTCGACCGTAACGAACGACCTGCGCGTCGCCATTGACCGCAAGGATCTTTCGCTCCACGTCTACGACACGCTGGTCGTGTCCGACGAAGACACGGGCGTCGGCTTCATCTCGACGGCGCGCGCGACGCGCTACAACCACGGCAACCCCGTGGCGGAGGGCCAGACGATCGAGGTCGAGATGCCGGCGTCGCGCCTCGGCCGCATCGCGGCGCAGATGTCGCGGCAGATGATCAACCTGAAGATCCGCGAGGCCGAACGCACGAACACCTTCAGCGAGTACCGCGACCGCGTCGGCGACATCGTGTCCGGCACGGTCTCCGCCGTCGTTCACCGCGACACGTACGTGACGGTCGGCAAGACCGAGATGATCCTTCCGGCGAAGGAGCGCATCCCGACGGAAGACTACCAGGTCGGCGACCCGATCCGCGCGATCGTCAAGCGCGTCGACCCCGATGCGAAGGGGCCGTCCGTGACGCTCTCGCGCGCCGACGGCAAGTTCGTCGAGGCGCTGTTCCGGCTGGAGGTGAGCGAGATCGCCGACGGCGTCGTGGAGATCATGGGCGTGAGCCGCGACCCCGGTTACCGGGCGAAGCTTGCGGTGCGCACGTCGAACGAGTCGGTCGACCCGGTCGGCGCGTGTGTCGGCCAGCGCGGCAGCCGCGTGCGGTCGATCGTCAACGAGCTTTCCGGCGAGAAGATCGACATCGTTCGCTGGAACGAGGACATCCGCCAGTACGTCGCCCAGGCGCTCGCGCCGGCGAAGCTGGAGTCCATCGAGATCGACCCGGCGGCGCCGAACACGGTGCGCTGCACGGCGGCGGCCGACCAGTATTCGCTCGCGATCGGCAAGCGCGGCCAGAACGTGCGCCTCGCGACGAAGCTGACGGGCTGGCACGTCGAGGTGAAGAAGTCGATGGCGACGGCCTCGTTCGAGGACCAGAAGGCCGAGGCGATCAAGGAGCTCGCCGAAATGTTCTCGGTTTCCACGGCGGTCGCGACGCAGATGGCCGACGCGGGCTATCTCACGGTCGACGGCATTGCGGAGGAGGACGAGGCGAGCTTCATCGCCGCGACGGGCCTTGACGAAGTGACGGCGAAGGGCGTCTACGCGGCGGCGAAGGCCGTGGCCGCGCTGACGGCGGATGCGCACGAGGGAGAGGAAGCCTAAACACATGAGAGTCTGTGAAATTGCCAAGGAGGCGGGCGTCACGAGCGCCGAGGTCCTCCGTGTTGCCGAAAAGGCGGGCGTCGAGGTCTCGAGCGCGATCAGCACGGTCGACGACGGCGAGCTCGCCGCGCTCAAGCTGGCGCTCGCGAACGCGCCGAAGGACGATGTCTCGGCGGCGCGCGCGGCCAAGACGAAGCGCGCGGCCGAGCTGAACGCCGCGTTCTTCGCCGCGCAGAAGGCGAAGCTCGCCGAGCACCTGAAGATCGCGAAGGACGCGGCGGAGGGCAAGGCCGTCACGGTCGCGGCACCGGCGACGGGAGCGACGCGCGGGACGGAAGAGGCGAAGCCGTCATCATCGCCGTCGGCGGCGGTCACGTCGCCTGTCTCGCAAGGGGCGGCTTCTCCGGCGGCGGTCACGCCGTCTTTATCGCAGGGGGCGGCTTCTCCGGCGGTGGTCACGCCGTCTTTATCGCAGGGGGCGGCTTCTCCGGCGGCGGTCACGCCGTCTTTATCGCAGGGGGCGGCTTCAGCCGCCCCGACTGCCCCGAAGATCCGCATGGCGCCGGGCGTGAAGCCGAAGGTCGTTCCGGCGATTTCCGCCGCGAAGACGGGCTTGACGGCGGCCGGGTTCAAGCCGCTCCAGCACGCGCGGCCGGCGGCGACGATCTCGATTTCCGTCGCGGCCGCCCCGAAGCCGAAACCGCCGAAGCCGACGATCTCCGTGGGCGTCGCCGGGCGCGACGACCGCAAGGGCCGGAAGGATCGCGAGGGCGCGAAGGGCTTTGACAAGGGCGCGCCGCGCGTGGTGGCGCCGAAGGTGATGGAGCAGGGCAGCCGCATTTCCGTCGACGAGGCGAACAAGGAGATTTCGATTCGCGGCGCCGTGATCGTCAAGGATCTCGCGGCGAAGCTCAACATCAAGCCGAACCGCCTGATCGCCGACCTGATGGGCCTGAAGGTGCTTGCGTCCATCAACCAGCGCGTCGAGCCGGATGTCGCGACGAAGGTCGCGCAGAAGTACGGCTTCAAGGTGACGATCGAGCACGCCCGCGACAAGGCGGCGGCGAAGCCGGTCCTGAAGGCGATCGACGCTGACGACCTCATTCCGGAGGACGCGCCCGAGACGCTGAAGCCGCGCGCGCCGGTCGTCACGTTCCTCGGCCACGTCGACCACGGCAAGACGACGCTGATGGACTACATCCGCAAGGAGCACGTCGCGGCGGGCGAGGCCGGCGGCATCACCCAGCAGATCTCCGCCTACCAGGTCGAGATCGCGGGCAAGAAGATCACGTTCCTCGACACGCCCGGCCACGCCGCGTTCAGCGCGATGCGGGCGCGCGGCGCGCAGATCACCGACATCGCCGTCCTCATCGTGGCGGCCGACGACGGCATCATGCCGCAGACCGAGGAGTGCATCAAGGTCTGCCGCCAGACGGGCGTGCAGATCATGGTCGCGATCACGAAGGCCGACAAGCCGACGGCGAACGTCGACCGCGTCAAGCAGCAGCTCCAGAAGCGGGGCCTGACGCCGGAGGACTGGGGCGGCGACATCATCTGCTGCCCCGTCTCGGGCGTGACGGGCCTTGGCGTGGACGCGCTTCTCGAGAATATCCTCGTCCAGGCGGAGGTCCTTGAGCTTCAGGCGAACCCGAACCGCCGCGCGAACGGCTTCGTGATCGAGTCCGAGCTGCAGCAGGGCCTCGGCCCGTGCGCGACGCTGCTCGTCACGGGCGGCACGCTCAAGGTCGGGGACGCGATTCTCATCGGCGAGCACTTCGGCAAGGTGCGCGCGCTCATCGACGACCACGGCCGCCGCATCAAGGAGGCCCCGCCGGCGACGCCGGTGAAGTGCACGGGCCTTTCGGGCGTGCCCGAGGCCGGCAGCGAGTTCCGCGTCATGCTCGACGAGAAGCGCGCGCGCACGCTCGCCGAGCAGACCGCACAGGAGAAGAAGGAGGAGGCCCTCTCGACCTCGAAGGCCGCGACGCTCGACGCGCTCATGAGCGCGATGGCCGCCGAAGGCAAGCGCGAGCTGAACGTGATCGTGAAGTCCGACACGCAGGGCTCGCTGGAGGCGATCGTGCAGGCGCTGAACGAGATCAAGTCCGAGAAGGTCGGCCTGAACGTCATCGGCACGGGCACGGGCAACGTCTCGCTCACCGACGTCAAGTCCGCCGCCGCCGGCAAGGCGACTATCGTCGGCTTCGACATCGGCAACGACTCGGGCGTCCAGCAGCAGGCGCGCCACGACGGCGTCCGGATCAACTCCTTCCGCATCATCTACGAACTGCTCGATCACGTCAAGAACTGCATGCTCGACCTGCTGCCGCCGGAGTTCAAGGAGGTCGTCCTCGGCCACGCCGAGATCAAGGCGATCTACGACATCGGCAAGCTCGGCAAGATCGCCGGCTCGCAGATGCTCGATGGCAAGCTCGTCGCCAAGGAGCGCTTCCGCATCCTCCGCAGCAAGGCGCAGGTGTGGGACGGCAAGGTGCAGACGCTGCGCCACTTCAAGGACGAGGTGAAGGAAGTGACGGGCCAGCAGGAATGCGGCGTGTGCTTCGCGAACTACGAGGGCTTCCAGGTCGGCGACACGATCGAGTGCTACTCGCTGGAAGAGCTGCCGAGGAGCCTGTAAGCGATGGACGCGGTTCACGTCGATTTCGCGCGCGGGAAATGGAATCCCGCCGATTGGGTCGCCTTCAAGTCGCTGCGCTTCGACTATTGCCACGGCTTCGTGCAGAAGGACGACCACATCGAGAATCCCTGCCCAGAGGGCGTTTCGGACGAGGCGCTGTACGCGAAGCACGTGACGGAGGTCTACGCGAGCCAGGTCTTCAGCCGTCGGCTCGTCGGCTCGACGATTGAGGTCGCCTCGACGATGAGCTTTGACCACCTGATGGCGCCGCTCATCGTGCTGACGCCGGAGCTGGATGTCGACGACACGGGGCGCCACGCCTTCAAGAAGCACTACGAGGTCGTCCTCTACAACGAGGGGATCAACGTCTGGCATTACGACTACGACGCGGTGTGCGGGCTCTCGTGGCATCTCGCGGCGTTTGCGCGCGCGCCGTTCGAGGCGAAGCGCCCGTACGAGCTGAAGGTCGCGCTGGCGAAGGGCAAGCGCGAAATGCGCATGACCGTCTCCTGCGGCGGCGTGACGTTCGGCTTCGAGGATCCGGAACTGCCCGAAAGCTTCTATGCGGGCGTGACGGGCTGCGAAGGGCGCAACCGCTTCTACGATTTCACGGCGCGGACGTCTGATGCGACGCTCGATCCGCTGGCCGACGGCGAGCACTGAGGTTCGGAAGGCTCTCGTTCGCCGTCGTGTCGCCAAGGGGGTTCTGCGCGTGCATGCGACCATTGCCGATGTCATCGCCGATACGGCCCAGAACTCGATTGAGGCCGGTGCGCGTCGCGTGTCGGTCGAACTTGTCGAGGACGGCGCGACGATTGCGGTCACGGTCGCCGACGACGGCAAGGGCATGGATGCCGCCACGCAGCGGCGGGCGTTCGACCCGTTCTACACCGAGGCCGGGAAACACGATCGGCGCAAGGTCGGGCTGGGACTGCCGATCCTGAAGCAGATTTGCGAGGCGTGTGACGGCGGGTGTTCGCTCGTGTCCGAGCCGGGCGTCGGCACGACGCTCACGTACCATTTCAACGCGCAGCACATCGACTTGCCGCCGATGGGGGATGTGGCGGAGATGGTGACGACGCTTTTCAACTATCCGGGGAACTTCGAGCTTGTCTTCACGCATCGAAAGGGGGGCGAGTCGTATTCGGTCGCCCGCTCGGAGCTGGCGGACGCCGTGGGCGGACTTGAGACCGTCGAGGGCCTTTCGCTCGCCCAGACGTTCCTCCGTTCGCAAGAAGACGCCCTGCGCAGCCGGTAAGTCACCGTCCGCGCAGGGCGTTTCGCCTGTGCGAGCAAGGCCAAGGGCCTTACTGGATCTGGATCTGCGTCGGCTTGGACTCGGCGCGTTTCTTGATGACGACCGTGAGAAGTCCATTCTCAAGCTTGGCCGTCAGGGTCTTCGGATCCGCCATTTCGGGCAGTTCCGCGCTGATTGCGTAGTTCGTCCGCTCGAACTCGTGCGCGACTTCGCGGAAGCCGGCCGGGTTCTGGTACTTCGCGTGCGTCTTCAGCGTGAGGGTCTTGCCGTCCATGTGAAGTTCGGCGTCTTCCTTGCCGACGCCGGGAACTTCGACCTTCAGCTCGTATTCCTCCGGCTTCTCGACGAACGTTGCCGTCGGGACCACAAATTTCTCTTCGTTCATGTTCTTTCCTCCTTTGTTAGATTCGGTTGTTGAATCGCGGTTTACTGGATCGCGATCTTGTGGACGCCCGTCGCCTCGGCTTTCGGCAGCTCGATGCGCAGGACGCCGTTCGTGAACTTGGCGTTCGCCTTTTCGACGCTGACGCGGAACGGCAGTTCCAGTCGGCGGCTCCAGGCGTGGGCCTTGCCCTCTTCTGGCTTGTCGGCGATCGTCACGGCCTGCGGTTCAAGCGTCAGGTCGACGTCCTTCGCGGACTTGCCCGGCAGCTCGACGTCGATCAGCGCCGCGTCATCATCCAAGAACACGTTCACGGGCGGAAACCGACCGGCGGCACGAGCCCGCATGTTCCTGAATGTCCGGCTTCCCGTATCGAGAAGGTCGTCCAGAAAGCCCCACGGATCCATATTCATCAATGTGTTCATGTTTTTGTTTCCTTTCTTCTTTTGCCAACGCCTGTCATTTTGCAAAGTCCGTGCCAAGGCGAAGTGCGCGCGCGTCGTGTCACCGTTTGGGCCATCTTGTCGCAGGGGCGCGACAGAAATGTCCAGTCCCTGCCGCCGCGCGCGGCGATTTTTTGATATAATATGCGGAAATTTTTCAGCTGAAAAGGCGAGAAACATGGGACAACTTGAAGAATCTTCCGAACTGACGCTTGATTTCACGAAGCTTGAGAAGGTCGGCCAGCAGGTGTCGGCCACGCGCGCGGCGGGCGGGGCCGCGCACGATCCGGGCGTCATTCCCGTTGCCGTGCAGAATGCCGACACGAAGGAGGTCATCCTCGTCGCCTACACGAACGAGTTCGCGATGCGGGAGTCGTTCGCGAAGCGGAAGCTGATTCTTTGGTCGACCTCGCGCAACAAGCTCTGGTTCAAGGGCGAAACGAGCGGCGAGACGTTCGATCTTCTGGAGGCGTACGTCAACTGCGAGCAGAACTCGCTGCTCTACATCGTGCGGCCCTGTCGCGGCGGCATCTGCCACACGAAGAACAAGGCGGGCGCGCCGCGCAACTGCTACTACCGCAAGATCGACTTCGACACGCTGAAGCTCACGTTCGTCGATCTGTAACCACCCCGCCCTCATCCTCTCAACTTTCTCAACCCTCAACTCTCAACTACTATGGCAGTACTGCTACAAGGTCTCGTCCTGATGATTGCCGGCATGGGCATCGTCTACTTCTTTCTTTCCCTGCTCATCTTCGTGACGAAGTTCACGATGGGCGGCGTTGCGCGGTTCAACGCGCTGCTCCCCGACGAAACGCCGAAGAAGAAGCCGCTCGCGGCGGCGGCGAGCGACGACGCGAACATCGCCCTCGCGATTGCGGTCGCGCTGAGGGGGTAACAGACACGGAACGGGGGCGCTGGTGCCCCCGCACCCCACCAAAGGATTTTTTTTGAAAGGTAAATAAAAAAATGGCCAAGAAAAACGTCAAGTTCATGCTCACGGCGTTCCGTGACGGCTTCCAGTCCGTCGTCGGCGCGCGCGTTCTCTCCAAGGACTTCCTCCCCTGCGTCGAGGAAGCGTATGCGGCGGGCGTCCGCTGGTTCGAGGCGGGCGGCGGCGCGCGCTTCCAGAGCTGCTACTTCTACTGCCAGGAAGACGCCTTCGACGTGATGGACAAGTTTCGCAAGGCGGCGCCGGAGGCGGATCTCCAGACGCTCTCGCGCGGCGTGAACGTCGTCGGCCTCGAGAGCCAGTCGAGCGACATGATCAAGCTCCACGCCCAGATGTTCAAGAAGCACGGCATGAGCTCGATCCGCAACTTCGACGCCCTGAACGACGTCAACAACCTCAAGTGGTCCGGCCAGTGCATCCACGACGCGGGCCTCAACCACGAGGTCGTCGTGACGATGATGGGCCTGCCGCCCGGGATCGACAACCAGGGCACGCACACGCCGGAGTTCTACCGTGACCGCCTGAAGATGATCATGGACGCGGGCATCCCCTTCGACCGCGTCTGCTTCAAGGACGCTTCGGGCACCTCGACGCCGACGACCGTGTACAACACGATGAAGCTCGCGCGCAAGCTCCTCGGCGACAAGGTGCACATCCAGTTCCACTCGCACGAGACGGCCGGCAACGGCGTCGCCTGCTACCTCGCGGCGCTCAAGGGCGGCGCGGACGGCCTTGACCTCTCGATGGCCCCGATGAGCGGCGGCACCTGCCAGCCCGACATCATCACGATGTGGCACTGCCTCGACGGCGACCCCGACTTCGGCTTCGACTTCGACATCAACAAGATCAAGAAGGCCGAGGACGCCTTCAAGAACGCGATGAAGAAGTACTTCCTCCCGCCGGAGGCGATGAACGTGAACCCGCAGATCGTGTGGAGCCCGATGCCGGGCGGCGCCTTGACGGCGAACACGCAGATGCTGCGCGACAACAACATGATGGACAAGTACGACGACATGATCGCGGAGATGTACGACTGCGTGCGCCTCGGCGGCTTCGGCACGTCCGTGACGCCGGTCTCGCAGTTCTACGCCCAGCAGGCGATCCAGAACGTCATGTTCGGCAAGTTCAAGAAGTTCGCGCCGGGCTATGCGAAGATGGTGCTCGGCTACTTCGGCAAGACCCCTGTCGCGCCCGACCCGGAGATCGTCAAGAAGGCGTCCGAGTTCATGGCCTCCAACGAGCTGACGAAGGCCTACTCGACCCCGACGACGAAGACGGTGCTGGAGCTCAACGACGCCGACCCGAAGAAGGGCGGCGCGGTCGCGAAGAAGGCGCTGGAGGACGCGGGCCTGCCCGTGACGGACGAGAACATCTTCATCGCGGCGTCCTGCAAGGAGAAGGGCATCCTCTTCCTCAAGGATCCGTCCAAGGCCCCGATGGGCTGCCGTTTCGCGGAAGACGCGAAGCCGGCGTCCGGCAAGGGCGGCCCCGTCACCGTCACGATCGGCGGCAAGGCCTACGGCGTCGAGATCAAGGGCGACGGCAAGGCGGTCGTGAACGGCAAGCCGGTCGACTTCAAGGCCGAGGCGGGCCTCAAGGCGGCTCCGGCCGCGGCGGCGGCCCCGGCGGGCGGCCAGGAGGTCAAGGCCCCGGTTCCGGGCACGGTTCTCCGCGTCACGGCGGCGAACGGCGCGAAGGTCGCGAAGGGCGACGAGCTCCTCGTCATGGACGTCATGAAGATGGAGACGCCGGTCACGGCGCCGTGCGACGGCACGGTCACGGTCATGGTCGCGGCGACGGACAAGGTCGCGACGGGCGACACGCTCGCGGTCATCGGGTAAGGAAATGAATCAACTCCGATGAGACCGAAGGCTACGCGAACGCTTCGCCAGCCCTGAAAAGAAAGCGGAGCGTTAGCGGAGCCTCGGATGAATCGGAGTTCATGAAAAGGCAAGACAGAACAATGAAGAAGTTTCTGATGACTCTGCTCGTGGCGGCGGGCTGCCTCGCCGCGTTCGCGGGCGACGAGAAGCCGGCGTGGATGGGCACGCTCGGCAAGGTGACGGACATGTGGGCCGACACGGGTCTCTGCTCGTTCGGCAAGCAGGAGGCGCCCGCGTACATCACGGGCAACTTCGCCGAGGCCGACCGTCCCGAGGCGAAGCCGCAGGCGGCGAACCGCAACGGCTACTACGACAAGGACATGAAGTGGCACGGCGGCTACTTCGACGACAGCGGTCGCTTCGTCGAGGGCCACGAGGTGCACGTGCTGGGCGGCATGCGCTACGGCGTCGGCCAGCTCATCATGATCCCGATCTGCCTCGTCCTCCTGTATCTCGCGATCGTGAAGGGCTTCGAGCCGCTGCTGCTGCTGCCGATCGGCTTCGGCGGCCTGCTCGCGAACTGCCCGCTGGCGGGCGTGACCGCGCCGGCGATGCTGCATGACGGCGTCATCACCTTCCTCGAGTCGGGCATCCCCGTGATGCAGGGCGGCATCGTCGAGCCGGGCGGTTTCCTCTTCTACTTCTTCAAGTTCGGCATCGACACGGGCGTCTTCCCGATCATGATCTTCATGGGCGTCGGCGCGATGACGGACTTCGGGCCGCTGATCGCGAACCCGAAGGCGGCGCTCCTCGGCGGCGCGGCGCAGTTCGGCATCTTCTTCGCGCTCTTCGGCGCGCTCGGCATCGCCGCGATCTTCGGACAGGACTTCTTCGGGTGCGACCCGCTGAAGGCGGCCGCGTCGATCGGCATCATCGGCGGCGCGGACGGCCCGACGGCCATCTGGCTCACGTCGCGCCTCGCCCCGGACCTCCTCGGCGCGATCGCGGTGGCGGCCTACTCCTACATGGCGCTCGTCCCGATCATCCAGCCGCCGATCATGAACGCCCTGACGACGAAGGCCGAGCGTCTCATCAAGATGCCGCAGCTCCGTCCCGTCAAGAAGATCGAGAAGATCTGCTTCCCGCTGATCGTGCTGCTCCTCTGCGCGCTTCTGCTGCCGTCCGCCGTGCCGCTCATCGGCGCGCTCATGCTCGGCAACCTCGCGAAGGAAGTCGGCCCGTCGGTCTCGCGCATTGCGGACACGATGTCGAACGCGCTCTGCAACATCGTCACGATCATGCTCGGCCTCTCGGTCGGCTCGAAGCTCGCGTGCGAGAAGTTCCTCTCCGGGACGACCCTCGCGATTCTCGCGCTCGGCCTCGTCGCGTTCTGCGTCGGTACGGCGGGCGGCGTCATCATGGCGAAGGTCATGAACGTCTTCTCGAAGGAGAAGATTAATCCGCTGATCGGCTCGGCGGGCGTCTCGGCCGTCCCGATGGCCGCGCGCGTCTCGAACAAGGTCTCGCTCGGCAACGACCCGACGAACTTCATCCTCATGCAGGCGATGGGCCCGAACGTCTCGGGCGTGATCGGCTCGGCCGTCGTCGCGGGCGTTCTCTACACGCTCTGCCGCTGAGGCTGAGGACGTTGATGAGCGCCTACGCGCTCGCGGATCTTCGGCGTCGCACGGGCTCGTGCGACGCCGAAGCCATTTGCGCGGGCCTTCCTCCTCGCCCCCGCGCTCCTCTTGCCGTTCATCTGAAGGCAGTGGTTGGGGTGGCCAGTGGACGGCGGTTCAACGCAAAGTCCGCAAAGGCTTTAGAAAATATCCTATCGTCGGTGTGTCGCGGTTGACAGGCAAACGAACTTTATGCTACAATACGCGCACAATGAAATCCTTGTTTAGAGAGCGTCTGCGCGCAGCGCGCACGGAAACGGCCCTGGAAGGCCGTCTGCCGCGTCCGCTCGGTTTCATTGCCCCCCCCCCCATCTTTTAGCCGACGCACAGAGTGGCCCTGTCGACGGGCTGGCGCATCCCCTCGTTAGGGGATGTGTGGACTTGCGTTTGCCTGAATGACACACACGAAGAAAGGAAGACATGAGAAAGACAAGACTGATTGCGTTCCTTTTGCCATTTGGGCTGAGCCCGTGGGCTGCGAACGCCTGTTGGATGCGGCAGGAGATTCCGCTCGTCGCGGGGTGGAACGCCGTTCACGTCAAGGTCAATCCCTTCGACTACGGCTGCAACGCCGTCTTCGGCGGCGGAGGCGTCGACCAGGTGACCTGGTGGAACCGCGACCGCCGCGACGACGGCACCGGCACCGTCTCGGCCGACACGTTCGCGTGGTATGCGGGCGCGGTCGAGCCCAGCACCTTCGGCGCGGTTCTCGGCGACGGGCGGTATCTCGTCCACGCCGTCGCGGCGACGAACCTCGTCATCCTCGGCACGCCCGCCGTGCCGAACGGGCAGGTCTTTCTCGGCGAGTCGAACCTCGTCGGACTGAACATCCCGGCGGGCGCGTCGTGCCGCGACGCCTTCGCCGGCTTCGCGCATCTTGCGGACAGTCCGTTCAAGTCGGTGAACACGGCGAACGCCGCCGTGCGCTGGGATGCCGGCAAGGCGGTCGGCAATCCGTCGCAGGCCTTCTGGCTGGAGACGACGGGCACGGGCGCGGCGACGTGGACGGGTCCGCTCGCGGTCTCGATCGACACGGGCGACAGGATCCTCTCGTGGTCGTCTTCGACGGCGGCGCGCACGATCACGGTGAAGAACGTCTCGGGCGGCGACCGCGTCGTGACCTTCGCGTTCGAGCCGTCGCTCGCGCCGCCCGCCGGGCAGGGCGCGAAGGCGGGCGACCTCGCGCTCAAGCGCGAGACGGTCGACTGGACGCAGGGCTACGCGCGCCGCGTCTACGAGCCGATGGCCTTCCCGTTCGCGACGAACCTCGCGGCGGGCGCGACGTTCACGCTCAAGGTGCGCCCCGACCTCGACCGGATGCCGGCGGCGGAGGGCGCCTATCTCGGCATCCTCGCCGTCTCGGACGCGGGTTCGACGGTGGACGAGGAGGTGCGCGCGGACGGGACGTTCCTCGTGCGCGTCGGCCTCCGGGCGGACGGCGGCCTTGCGGCGGCGAAGAGCCCGGCGGGGCTCTGGGTCGGCTCGGTGGCCCTCACCGGCGTCAACCGCGCGCGGATGCTGACGTTGGCCAAGCAGGAATGGGACGCGGAGAAGATCCAGGACACGACGCAGGCGTTCTCCTTCCGGCTGATCCTGCATGCGGCGGAAGACGGGGCGGTCTCGCTCCTCAAGCAGGCGTTCGTCGCGTCCGAGACGGCGGGCGACGAGACGCCGGCGATTCTCGCGGACAGGGCGGCGGCGAAGGAGTTCCGCCGCCTGCATCCGAACGCGACGATCCGCCGCGTGTCGTCCGCGAACTTCCCGTTCATGGAGCCGAGGGCCTTCGACGGCGCGCTCGGCTTCCTGAAGGACGGCGGCTCACTGTCCGTCTCGTTCACGCAGGCGTACGACGCGAAGGACAACCCGTTCGTCCATGCGTTCCACCCGAGCCATGACAATCTCGCGTTCAACAACGGAAAGCCCTCGAAGAAGGGCGACGGCGCGGACGGCACGGGCGACTACGAGAGCTGGAGCGTGACGCGCCGGGTCTCGCTCACGTTTGCGGGGGCAGACCCCCTGGGCGCGAACGACGACTGGAACAAGACCGTCTGCGGCGGAACCTACCGCGAGACGATCACGGGCCTCAACAAGACCCCGATCATCGTCGAGGGCGCGTTCAGGCTGAACAAGACGCTCGACACGCCGGAAATCAGGTAATTCATCCTTCAACTCTTCCATTTTTCCACACTTCCACCTTTCCACACTTCCACCCCCAAAAGGAAACAAAACCCATGAACACCGTCATGAAGACCCTCGTTGTCGCCGCGCTTGCGGCGGTCGCTATGCCCGCCTTCACCCTCGCCGCCGTGCCGAGCTCGGCGACGCAGAACGTGCCCGGCACGATGAACTACCAGGGCTATCTCGCCGACCCGACGACGGGCGCGGCCTACGCCGACGGCATCTACACGCTCGACATCCGCATCTGGAACTCGGACGTCAGCACGACGGCGTCCGCCTGCCTCTGGGGCGGACGGTATTCCGTCTACGTGAAGGACGGCTACTTCAACCTCATGCTCGGCGACTCGAGCGCGGCGGAGCTCACGTCGGCCGACGGCATCGTGCCGACCTACAAGAACGCGGACCTCTGGAAGGCCCTCTGGGGCGCGTCCGCGACGGACACGGTGCGCTATCTCGGCGTGACGCCGCGCCAGAACGCCAACCACGCGAACATCACCTCGCCGACCGAGATCGCGCCGCGCCAGCAGCTCCTGACCTCGCCGTTCGCGTTCCGCGCCCAGCACGCGCAGTACGCCGACCAGGCGCAGGCGGGCTTTTCCGTGCCCGGCAACCTGACCGTGTCGGGCAACGCGACGGTGAACGGCACGATCAGCGGGCCGATTGCCGCGAGCGCGGGCTCGAGCCTCGGGCCGGTGAAGACCTCGTCCTCGACCGTCAACCTCGGCAACGGCTACACGTCCGCGACGAGCGAGAACTTAAGTTCCCTGCCGGCGTCCGTCTACGACGTCGGCAAATACCTCTACTTCTACTCCTACTACAGCATGTACTTCAAGCCGACGGCGGGCAGCATGAACTTCACCGTCCCCTCCGGCTACTACATGAACGTCACGGGCGCGGGAACGTTCAGGTCGGAAGCCGTCAACAACATGATCGGCGGCACGGGCGCGACGAAGATCTCCGGGCGCGGCGCGTCCTCCCTCGACCTGAAGGGCTCGGGCGCGATGACCATCGAGTCGACGGGCGGCAATGCAACGCTGAAGAGCGCGTCGAACACGACGGTCGAGGGTAGCAAGACGACCGTTTCCTCCACTAACAACGACCTGTGGCTCAAGAGCAGCGCGGACATCAACTTCGACTGCAGCAGTCTCTATTTCTCCGATTCGGGAAGCTATAACAAGCCGATCAAGATTCTGCAGGTAAACGTCACGATTCCGGCGGGGCAGAAAGTCGCCTACTACACGCTTGACGAGAGCGTCTACAAGTGGATGGTCGGAGGCTGGTCTCAGGCGTCCGCCAATCCCGTCCCGGCGGGCAACTCGCTTGTCAGCGTCGCGTGCATGTCTGTCGGCAACGGCAGAAGTCTGATTTTGGAACTCAACAAGTCCCACGGGGCGGCGACCGTCGTCTACGTGACTCTCGTCGGCTTCCACAATAGGATGGTGCATGACAAACGTAACTGACGAACGCTGACAGGACGAAAGGGAGCAGACCTTGGGAAAAGGGAAAGGGGGCTTATCATGCGCAAGCGAACCATCGGGCGGTTGCTACTGACCGCGGCTGCGCTGGGCGGCGCGTTTGCCGTCCGCGCGGCCGGGCCGACGGACAACCTGCGGGCAGACTACCGTAACGCGGTGCACGGCGCGCCGTGGACGAACGGGGCGGAGCAGGTCGCCGTGCAGCTCGGCGCCGGCAGCGGCTACCACTTCACGACGAACCGGACGATCCGCTACCTGCGCTTCGGCCAGTACAACCAGACGACCTATCCGACGCTGGAGACGCTCCAGGTCGGCCTTCAGAGCGTCTTCCCGACGCCCGTCCTGCGCTCGACGCTCGGCCAGCCCATCGCGGGCGCGAGCGCGAACAGGTTCCTCGGCGAGGCCCTGACGCCGCCCGCGGACTGGGACGGGACGGAGCCGGAGATCGAGGAGGGGACGGGCGGCAATGCCGTCTGGATCGACTTCGCGAAGGAGGTCATCGCCTGCGAGGCGGGCCCCGTGCGCATCACCTGGCCGCTCACGGGCGGCGGGACGAAGCTCGAGACGGCCGTCGTCGCGGCGTCGCCGAACAAGCGGCCCGTGCGCCTCTACTGGACGCACGAGCGTCCGGCCTACGCAGGCGACTCCGCGTACACGGCCCTCCAGAACGCGGGCCCCACGGTCACGTTCGGGCAGAACTACAAGGTGCATCTCTATCCGACGTCGCGGATCGGCGTCTATGACCCGAAGGCCGGGAAGGACTCCGGCTACACGGCAGGCGACGGCCGCGGCTACGTCTGCCTGAACGGCAACGAACTTCAGGCCTTCGCGGGCAGCTACGGCACGTTCCTCATCGTCTACTCGCGTCTCGACGAGGCCCTGAACGAGCGCCGGATGCTCGCCTACGAGCTTGTCGAGGTCCTGGAGCCCAAGCAGACGCAGATCGACGTGAAGATCGGCGACCAGCTCAAGCCCCAGACGCGCGACTTCTCGACGAACGAGCTCTTCCCGCGCGTGACGCGCGGCCTCACGGACGAGTCGGAGAACGGCGAGGTCTACGTCTACCAGCATGGCACGGGCGCGCAGAAGAACTACCTCTGGGCGATCCGCGACTCGAGCGCGAACCCGTGGAAGATCGAGGTCTTCTGGCGCGCGAAGGAGGAGCTGGACGTCGTCTGGCCCTTCGAGGTGGACATCTACGGCGCGTCGTGGGACACGGCGGGCGCGCAGCCCTATGTGCGCGACACCGAGAATGCGGAGGGCGGCCCGGCGAAGGCCGAGCCGGTCGTCTACTACCCCTCCGGCCTGACGGTGGAGGCGATGGACTACCAGGTCGTCGCCGCCGGCAGCGGCATGAAGGAGCAGAAGCACCTCCACGTCTCGGACGGCCTGTTCTACTCGGACTGGGCGGACGCGGCGACCTATGCGCTTCTCAAGTACACGAGCGGCGACGCGGTCTGGTTCCAGACGGTCCGCTCGCTGCCGGCGAAGGCTACCGCGCGTCTCGCGGAGCTCGCGCTCGACTACGCGGGGGCCTGTACGAACGTCGCCTACCGCACGGGCGCCGCGACGAACGCCGTCGGCGCGCTCGACGTCGCGACGAACGTCGCCCTCGCCGCCGAGATCCGCGCCCCGTTCGCGGGGGCGGACGGCTTCTTCTACCCGGGCTGGATCCGCCGCGACCACAAGCCGTCGGCGGGGGCCTATCCGGTGAGGAACCCCTACAACGCGAGCCTCTACGCCTACCCGACGGGCTACCGTCCGCCCGACGAGCTCTTCTCGCCGATCTATCCCGTCAACCTGGGCGAGCTGGAGGTCTGGTGGTCGCTCCCGTCGAAGCTGATGGGCGCGGCTCGCCCGAACGGCGGCAGCGCGGAGCCGCTGGCCTCGCCGGTCTACTTCCCGTCCATCCCGCTCGTCTACACGGTCCACACGCCCGAGCAGATCGCCGTCCTCGCGGGGGACTACGCGGCGAAGCCTCAGATCGTGATCGCCTCGGGGCTCGGCTCGGCCGGCTTCGCGCTGAACGACCACCTGACGGGCCACGCGCAGGAGACGGCCCCGGCGCTCGTCTGGAACCCGACGGCCCCCTATCCGGACCTGTTCGCCGCGTCCGTCTCGCTCGGCGGCCTCGACAACCCGGCGGGCGTGACGTCGAACTTCACGTTCGAGGCCCGCATCGTCTGTGACACGGGCGCGGACGGCGGCGAGAAGTACATGGCGTTCGAGCGCCCGCTCATCTCTTTCTACGCGTCGTCTGGCGACGGGGAGGCGTCCGCGCAGACGCCCTACCTGAGACTCGGGGTCTCCGCTGACGGGCGCGTCTTCGTCAACGGCGAGGAGGCCGTTCCGGGGATGCACCAGGAGACGCTCCAGGGGAACGTCACGACCATCTGGGGCTTCCCGTACAGGTTCGCCGAGTTCGGCGCGCAGATGGGCAAGTCCGGCGAGGCGCGCGGCCCGCAGGGCGCGCACGTGGTCTTCCGGCACGAGGGGACGACCTGGACGTTCTACCTGAACGGGCACTGCCTCGGCACGTGCGAGGGCGAGGCGGCGGTTGACGTCGCCCGCGACACGGCCAGGGTCTTCGAATGCAACAGCGGCCCCGGCGTCTGCTATCGCGGCCCCGTCCACTACCTGCGCCTCTGGAGCGAGGCCCGCACGGCGAAGCAGCTCGACCGGAACCGCTACGCGGCGTGTCCGGCCTCCGCAGACCTCGTCTTCCAGTACGACGGGCCCTCGCAGACGTTCGAGACCTACGGCGACGAGAGCGCCGTCGCCGGCCCCGTGAAGGACGGCTTCCTCTCCGACTCCTCGGGCCACGGCGCGCACGCCTACCTCGGCTATCCGGCGGAGACCAACGGCACGGACACGACGATGTGGCTGTCGGCCGGCACGATGACGGGCGTCGCGCTGCGCCAGCCGCAGCCGGGGCGGACGTTCCCCGCCGACGCGACGATCTACCGCCAGCCGGATCCCGGGCTCGACGGCTACAACCCGAACGAGGAGCACGCGCTTCTCGTCGGCGGCGTCGCGCACGCGCTGCGCTGCGACCTGAACCGCACGGAGAGGGACGGCGCGGGCGAGGAGGCGTTCACGTCGCTTCCCTACGCGCTCGTGCAGTACGTCGACGCCGACACGCGTCGGCCGACGATGTGCGCGCTCCGCGTCGTGCCCGAGAACGACATGTACCGCTTCCGCCGCTACCTGACGGCCGGGTCGATGGTGCAGAGCCCCGATCCGCTCGCGCGGCTCCAGCCCGCGAACCTGCAGGCGTTCGTCTCCGGGCCGACGTACGGCGCGGAGGAGACGTGCTTCCGCGACCGCAAGGGCTGGTTCTGGGCTCACCAGGCCGGCGACGACGGCGGCCCGACGAACTACGTCTTCGAGATCTCCTACCCGAGCCAGGCGGCGTTCGACTACCCGGACGGGTCGGCGCCGGAGGCCGGCGCGCACGTCCCGTGGATGGCGAACTACGCCCAGCGCGACGACGGCTACGTCTGGACGCTCTGGGGATCGGACGGCCCCTCGCCGTTCCCCGAGCGCGACGCGAGCGACCCCGTCGGCACGGCGATTGACTACACCTACGTGGTCGACTGGCCCGAGAGCGTGCCGGGGCTGTACGTGAACGACACGCTGCACGGCGCGAAGGACGGGCTTCCGGCGGTGCGCGGGCAGCTTTCCGCGAAGATCCTCTACCAGCAGTCCGCCGCAACGGGCGGCGTCGCGTCCGTGCGCCTCATCGACCCCGAGACGCGCCAGGGCGGCAAGCTCCTCGCGATCCCGGACGACATCCGCACCTACCGCGACCCGAAGACGTCGAAGCGCAGGTTCACCGACCTGCCGCCGATGCTCCGCGACCGCTTCCAGTGGAACCCGACGGCGTTCCACGACATGACGCACAACGACTCGCGCGAGCTGGAGCTGACGGGCCAGTTCATCGACGAGGGCGCGTACCAGTTCGCGCTCCTCAACGCGATGGACGCGCGCTCGAAGGCCGTGATGCTCGACCCCGACCTCCTGCCGGGCGCGGACGCGGCGGCCTGGGTCGCGGGCGTCGAGTCCGTCTCGTCCGAGCCGATCGTCCTCGCCGACGACGTCACGCCGTTCACGGCGATGGCGCTTGCGACGACGGGCAAGGGCGCGGGCTACGTCACGCTCGTCTTCAACGACTCGACGAACCTCTCGATGGTCGCGAAGAGCGACGTCGTCACGATGTCCGTCATCAAGGTCGTGCCCGAGCTCTACAACGGCCGCCTGCACGTCTTCCAGAGCGAGAACCCGCTCGACCGGCAGGTGAACGTGAAGTACGCGTCCGACTTCGGCGCGAAGCCCGAGCTGTGGGAGTTCGAGTGGCAGTACTGCGAGCCGCAGGGCGGCGCGGCGGCTCCCGCCGGCGACGCCGGCGCGTGGCTCTCGCTCGCGGGCAGCTGCGGCAAGCCGGGCGTGCCGATGCTCGACTGGATCACCGTCGGCGACGCGGGCGTCTTCGGACTCTCCGACCACTATGTCCGCTGCCGCTACCGCGCGCTTGACCCGGCGGTGCAGGCGCTCGTCGGCACGGGCTGGTCGGGCTGGAGTCCGCCAAAGCTCGCGGAAGGGTGGGTGAAGCGCGTCCTCAAGGCGATCAACCCGTTCGACCAGAAGATCCGCGACTTCCTGAACAGCAAGGTGGACACGTCGCTCTCGATGGTCCAGCAGGCGGGCGCGCCGTACCAGGGCGACATCCCGCTCAACCTGGAGGCGCTCGGCGAGAACGGGCTCATCGCGATCTACGAGACGCTCCTCAACCAGGCGAAGAAGCTCTCGGTCGACGCGGACTACCTGGCGACCGAATCGCTCGCGCTCTCGCTCCAGATGGCGGCGGGCCGCATCGCCGAGCTGTACGCGGTCCTCGGCAACGAGGCGTACGCCGACGCGCTGAACCCGACGGTCGACCTCGGCGCGGACGCGCTCGTGGACGACACGGCGGAGGGCTCCGTCTTCCCGTTCATGAACCAGTGCGAGAGCCTGCTCGACGAGGAGCTCTGCCTCCTGCGCGGCCGCGACCTCTCGAAGGCGTACGCCGAGAGCTGGAACGCGAACGTCGAGCCGTCCGAGTACCCGTACTACAACCGCCTCGCCTGGAACTTCACGGCGGACGTGATGGGCGGGCAGGTCGCCTACGTCGAGAACTACGGCATCCGCGACGTCTGCGGCGCGTCCGACGCGGTCGACCCGACGGCGAAGGACGGCGTCATCGACGTGTACGACGCGAAGGTGCTCTATCCGCAGGGCCACGGCGACGCCTGGGGCCACTACCTCTCGGCGGAGAAGGGGTACTACGCGCTCCTCCGCCACCCGAACTTCGGCTGGAAGCCGCAGATCGAGGGCATCCTCGCGGGGCAGACGGAGATCACGATCGGCTACCTCCACGAGAAGCGGTTCGCGCAGGTCGCGGAGATGAAGGCCAAGACGGGCGAGCGCGTCGTCGCGGCGACGCAGCGCGCGAACTACGTCGCGGGCGCGTCCGACACGTGGCTCTCGGCCGAGGACGACGACGGGACGCGCGCCTGGGGCACGGACGAGTGGGCGACGCGCGCGCACCTCGGCGCGTACTACGACTGGGCGACGGTGAACGCGCTCCTGCCGGCGCGCAGCGCCGAGGAGGGCCTGGTCCGGATGCTCGACCGCGAGTCGACGAAGGAGCTCGGCGCGATCGCCGCGAGCGCGCGGCGCATCCAGTCGTCGGCCGACGCGGCGGACGCGGGCCTCAACCCGCTCGGCCTCTCCGACCGGGCGATCCCGTTCGACATCTCGCCGACGGAGATCGACGCGGGCAAGACGCACTTCGAGCAGGTCCTCGACCGCGCGAAGAGGGCGGCGAAGGTCGCGCGCGAGGTCTTCCTGCGCGCCAAGGCCGCCGCGAACGCGCTGCGCGACCAGAACGCCTCGGCGGACTACGAGCGGCTCGTCTCGGACGAGGAGGCCGCCATCGAACGCCGCCTCATCGAGATCTACGGCTACCCGTATGACGACGACATCGGCCCCGGCAAGACGTACCCGCAGGGCTACGCGGGACCCGACATCTACCACTACGAGTACGTCGAGACGTACGACCTCGACGGCTCGGGCGGCGTCAACGGCGCGTATCGCGGCGTCGCGGCGGGCGACGGCAGCTACGGGCGCTACATCGACGTCACGGTCGACGACTACCGGCTCGTCACGACGAACGTGACGGGAACCTTCCAGGCCGAGATCGACACGTCGCTCGCGGACAACGGGTTCTTCGGCAACATCATCGTCGGCGCGGTGTCGTGGTACCAGGACAAGCTCGCGGCCGCCAGCGGGTACATCGACCCGTGGTCGAAGTACACGGGCCTCGCGTCCGCCGACTTCCAGCTGCCGGTCGCGGTCGTCGACACGGCGGGCGACGCCCTGGACGGCAAGGTGGACTACACGTTCGCCGTCGCGGCGTGGTCGAACGCGCCGTGGGTCGCGAGCTACTACGTCGGCGAGAACGGCTTCACGCCGAAGCCGAGGGAGTTCCACGGGCAGCGCAAGGCCGAAGGCGAGACGCAGCTCGCCCTGAACGGCTACGCGAAGCTCCTCGCCGAGATCGACGTCAAGGCGAACGCGCTCTTCGCGGCGAACGCGAAGCTCCAGGGCCTCATCGACGAGCTGACGACGCTCGACTACACGACGCAGATGGGCTACGTCACCGACGCGGCGCAGAAGGAGGTCGAGAACTACACGGCCGCCTGCAAGAAGAACGCCGAGACGGTCGAGAGGACCCTGACCGCGCTCAAGGAGCTCAAGGACACGCTCACGGAGTCGGGCGTCGAGGCCTTCCCGAAGCTGACGGGCCTCTCGTTCGACCTCACCTCGGCCGGGCGCGCCGCGCTCCTCGCCGTCAAGAGCGGCGTCAACGACCTCCTCAACGGGCAGATCAACGCCCAGTCGTTCAAGGTCCAGAAGTGCGAGGAGGCGATCGAGGAGCTCGAGGACACGCTGTCGAAGCAGTTCTCCGCGTGGATGAGCAACGCCGACCGGCAGAAGAAGATCGCGGCGATCAAGGAGCAGACGGCCAAGGTGAAGGGTGCGCTCGCCGAGCTGGAGATCGCGTTCACCGACGCGAACGAGCGGCGCATGAACTTCGCGAAGGTCGTCGCGGAGGGCGATGCGCTCCAGGCTGAGCGCGAGCGTCTGCGCATCCAGTGGGCGGCGGACCTCTCGCAGAGCCGCTACCGCAACATGACGTACCAGATCTTCCGAAACGACGCGCTCCAGCGCTACCACGAGGCGTTCGAGCTCGCGGCGAAGTACGCGTTCCTCGCGGCGAAGGCCTACGACTACGAGACGGGCCTCCTCCAGAGCGACCGCGCGAACACCGCCGGGTCGGCGTTCATGACGTCGATCGTCAAGGCGCGCGCGCTCGGCCGCTTCACGGGCGACGGCGAGCCGCTCGTCGGCGGCGACGCGGGCGACCCGGGCCTGGCCGACATCCTCGCGCGGATGGAGCAGAACTGGTCCGTCCTCAGGACGCGCCTCGGCTTCAACAACGCGCAGGGCGACCTCGACTCGTTCTCGCTCAGGGCCGACCTCTTCGGCAAGGCGAGGGACGCGGCGGGCGACGCGGCGTGGAAGGACGCGCTCGCGGCCTGCTGGATCGACGACCTGCGTACGCATCCGGCCTTCGCGCGGCTCTGCCAGCCCTTCGACCCGATGAAGGCGCGGGAGCCGGGCTTCGCGATCCCGTTCCGCACGGTCATCGCCGCGCGCAAGGACCTCTTCGGCAACGACCTCATGGGCGGCTCGACGGCCTACTCCTCGACCTACTTCGCGACGAAGCTCCGGGCCGTCGGCGTCTGGATCGAGGGCGCGGGCGCATCGGCCGCACTGCCGAAGCGTCCCGAGGTCTACCTCGTGCCGGCCGGGCTCGACTTCATGCGCGTGCCTGTCAAGGCGTCGGGGAACGCCGCCGCGGTCCGCACGTGGCAGGTGGTCGACCAGGTGCTGCCCGTGCCGTACTCGCTCGCCGAGAGCGACTGGGAGTCGGGCGACTGGAGCATGCTCAAGGACGTCTTCGGCAACGAGATGGCCCTCGAGCGGCGGCATCCCGCCATCCGCGCGAACGTCGGCGCGACGTTCGACGAGGCGGCGACGATGACCTACAACGCGCGGCTGGTCGGCCGCTCCGTCTGGAACGACCAGTGGTACGTATTCATCCCGGCGGCGTCCCTCAATGCGGACGATGCGGCGGCGAAGCGGAACTTCCTCGACGCGGTGCGCGACATCCACCTGAACCTGAAGACCTACTCGTTCAGCGGCAATTGAGAAAGGAGACCGGAAAATGAAGATCCCATCCCTCATCCCCCACGCCCCATCCCTCGTCCTCGCGCTCGTCTGCGCGTCGTCGACGGCGGGGGCCGTTCCCCAGGCCCCGGTCATCACCTACGGCCTGGTGCGCGACGAGTTCGGCGTCCCGTTCTCGAAGGCGTCGGCCGTGACGCTCGAGCTCGTCCGCGACGGCGCGCGGGCCGGCACGGTCTACGCCCGCTGCGCGGTCGGCGATTCGGGCGTGCCCGGCATGAACTACCGCCTTTCGCTGGAGATCGACTCGGACGGCCCGACGCGCGCGAACGCCGTCTGCGCCGGGACGGAGATGTTCGTCAGGGCGACCGCAGGCGGCACGGAGAAGCCGCTCTTCCCGAATGCCGTCTTCGCGGTGCCGGCGCAGGGCGCCAAGCAGCGGCTCGACTTCTCGACGGGCACGGACGCGGACGGCGACGGCCTGCCCGACGAATGGGAGCGCTGGGTCCTCGAGAACGCCCCCGCGTGGCGGGGCGGCGCGGCGACGGACGCCGATGTCGCGGCCTTCCGCCCGGACGGCGACGCGGACGGCGACGGCATGACGAACCTGCAGGAATACCTTGCCGGGACGGACCCCTTCCTCGCGACGGACCTCTTCAAGGTCGAGTCGTTCGAGATCCTGCCGGGCTCAGACCGCGCGCGGCTCGTCTTCCTGAGTGCGGAAGGCCGCACCTACCGCATCGTGAGCGCCGAAGCGCCGGGCGCGGACTGGACGCCTGTCGCGACGACGCGCACGGAAGGGGCCGCGCTCGCCTACGAGAGCTACAGGGGCACGGGACGGCGCATCGCCGTCTACCTGGACGCGCGGCTCGCCGCGCAGTTCTTCCGCGTCACGGCGGACTGATCCATGGTCGTCACGAATGCGCTCGGCATCGCCTTCACGGCGACACTCCTCGCGGCGTCCGACGCCGGCGTGACGTTCGCCTTCCCGGAGGACGGGGCGACGAACGCCCTCGCGTGGGCGCAGCTCGCGCCCGCATCGCGCGCGGCGGTCTGCGACGCGCTCGACTTCGCACCCGTGCCGCCCGCGCTCGCGGCGACCTTCGCCTTGGCGCAGGGCGAGCTGCGGCGCATCGACGCGCTCGTCGCGGACGAACGCCTCGACGCGGAACAGGCCGCGCGCCGCCGCGCGTCGATCTGCGCGGCCTTTGCCCGACGCGCCCGCGCCGCCGGACAGGACGACGCGCAGGTCGCCCGCCTGCTCAGGCGCCTGCGGCGGAGTTGATCGCACGGGTTCGTCGCCGCATCCATATGAATCGACAGGCAAGCCAATGACAATCAACTGCCGGAGACCTTGGTTGTGCCCGAGAAACTGGGCGGAAAGCCGGTGACGCGTGAAGGACTGCGTCAAGTACACGCTCCGCGCAGCAAGTTCGCTGGACATGGCGCGGGAGCATTGGACCGACTACGACACGCTCGAAGACAAATTGAAGAAAAACAGCCGCTTCTTCTACGTCGAGGTCGAGGCGAAGTAGGCGATTGGGCGACTGGCTTAGACAAAGCAAACGGGCCATGAGCCGATATGCTATAATGTCCGCCATGAAACGCATTGTCCTGTTCTTGGTCACCAACCTTGCCGTGATGCTCACGCTGGGCATCGTCGCGAATGTCCTGTGTGCCGTTCTCGGCACGTCCGTCGCCGAACTCGTCGGCCCCGAGTGGGCGGATCTCCTCATCTTCGCCTTTGTCTATGGCCTTGTGGGCGCGTTCATTTCGCTCCTGCTGTCCAAGCCGATGGCGAAGATGGCGTGTGGCGCGCGGACGATTGACGGCAGCGAGGGCGAGTCCGAACGCTGGCTCGTCGCGACGGTCGAGGACCTCGCGCGGCGGGCGGGCGTGAACACGCCGGAGGTCGCGATCTATCCCGGCGCGGCGAACGCCTTTGCGACGGGCGCGTTCAAGAACCATGCGCTTGTCGCCGTCTCGACGGACATCATGGGCCAGATGTCGAAGGAAGAGCTGCGCGCCGTGCTCGGCCACGAGATGAGCCACGTCGCGAACGGCGACATGGTGACGCTGACGCTTGTGCAGGGCGTCCTGAACGCCTTCGTGATCATGATCTCGCGCGTTCTCGCGTCCGTCCTTGCGAACGCCGGCAAGGGCGAGGGCGAGCGTCGCCGCGACAGTGGCGGGCTCTACTTCCTGCTCGTGATGGTTCTTCAGCTCGCACTCGGCATTCTCGCGTCGCTGGTCGTCTTCTGGTTCTCGCGCAAGCGCGAATACGCCGCCGACGCCGGTTCGGCGCGTCTCCTGGGCACGCCGTCGCCGATGATCGCGGCGCTGCGTCGGCTCGGCAACCTGCAGCCGGGCGTCCTTCCCGACTCGCTCAAGGCGATGGGCATTGCCGAGGGCAAGAAGACGTCTGTCTGGTCGACGCATCCGGCGCTCGAAGACCGCATCGCCGCCCTGCAGAACCTGACGGTCGGCTGAAAGGAAAGAAGCCCATGCAGACGGAGAATGATCCGGCACCGGCGTTGCGCGCGCTTGTCGAGGCGACGCTGAACGAAGTCCTGCCGGCGGCGACCGAACGGCCCGCGATTCTCGCCGAGGCGATGCGCTATGCCGTCGGTTCGGGCGGCAAGCGGATTCGTCCGCTCATCTGCCTCGCGTCGGCGATGGCCGTCGGCGGAAAGGCCGAGGACGCGAAGTATCCGGCGGCCGCGATCGAGATCCTGCACAACTACACGCTCGTTCACGACGACTTGCCGGCGATGGACAACGATGTCCTGCGGCGCGGCCAGCCGACGGTCTGGAAGAAGTTCGGCGAGGCGAACGCGATTCTCGCAGGAGATGCGCTTCTGGCTCTCGCCTACCAGACGGCGGCCCGTGCGCCGCGCAACGTCGCGGCGATTGTCGGCGTGCTGGGCGAGAAAGGCGTCGGCGTCGTGCGCGGACAGGTCGAGGACGTGAAGGAAAATAATCGAATCATCGAATCGTCGAATGATCGAAGCGAGGAATGTTCGGCGATTTCTTTCATCTACATTCACAAGACGGCTGACCTGTTCGTCGCGGCGGCGAAGATGGGGGCGTTGGCGGGCGGCGGCTGTCCGGGCGACGTGGAAAAATTGGAACGTTTCGCGCTGAATCTCGGACTCGCTTTTCAATACGAAGACGATCTCTTGGATGGCGACGGCCTCGCGTCGCGCGCGGAGACGGAACGCCGCGTATCCGAGACGACGGCGGCGGCGATTGCCGCATTGGAGGGATTGCCCGGCGAGACGGGCTTGCTTCGCGAGCTGGCCCGGCGTCTTGTCGGACGAAAGGCCTGAATGCGCATCTACTGTGACATGGACGACATCCTCTGCGAGACGGCGGCGACGCTCTGCCGTGTCGCGGCGGAGAAGTTCGGCGTGCGCGTGCGCTACGAGGAAGTGCGCAACTTCGACTTGCAGCAGACCTTCGGCCTGACGGAAGACCAGATGAAGGACTTCATGCGCGCGGCGCATGAGCCGTCGTGTCTGCTTTCCTATCCCGAGACGCCGGGGGCGGTCGCGGAGCTCAAGTCGCTTGTCGCCGCCGGACATGACGTCGAGATCGTGACGGGACGCCCCGCGACCTCGCATGCGGCGACGGAAGCGTGGCTGAGGGCCGCCGGGCTGGGCGCGCTGCCGGTCACGTACGTGAACAAGTACGGTCGCCGCTTCTCGCAGGACGGCGATGCGCCGGAGATGGTGCCGCTGGCCGACCTGCTGAAGCGCCACTATGACGTCGCGATTGACGATTCGCCCCTCATCTTGTCTGCGCTTGCGGCGTGGACGAAGACGCGGGTGCTGGTCTTCGGCCGTCCGTGGAACAGGGACTTCGCGTTAGCGCCGAACATGACGCGCGTGAAGTCGTGGGCGGATATCCTTCGCGAGATCTCGCTGCCTGGGTGAGAGGATGTCGTCCTTTGAGTCGCCGATGGCGGTCAGCGACGTGTGCCCCCCTTGCGCGGCGGGCTGAAATTCGGTATACTACACACCTAATTTCTCGAAGAGAAACCGAGAAAACGACTTTTGAAAGGCTAAAAATGAAAAAAGACATCCATCCGAAGTACGAAGACGCCACCATCACCTGCGCGTGCGGCAACGTCATCCACACCCGTTCCACCAAGAAGGAGATGACGGTCAACACCTGCTCGGCGTGCCACCCGTACTTCACCGGCGCGAAGACCATGGTCGATACGGAAGGCCGCGTCGACTCGTTCAAGAAGCGCTACGCGAAGTTCGCGAAGTAAGCGCAAAGCCTCTTTCGAGGGCAAGACCGGGCGTCCGGGCCGCAGGGCTTGGGCGTCCGTTTCTGTTCCCCGCTCCCCGTCCCTGTTCCCCGTCCCTGTTCCCCGTTCCCTCTTCCCTCATCCCATGATCGACAGCGCGCTCATCGAGAACCTTCTGACGCGGATTCCGTCCGTCGAGGCGGAACTGGGCGATCCCGCCGTCCTGCAGGATCGCAAGCGGTACTTGGCGGTGCTGGCCGACTACCGCTTCCTCAAGAAGCTCGACTACGCCTATGTCGCGTGGCAGCTTGGCGAGGCGACGGAGCGCGAGCTGTCCGCCGCGCTGCTGAAGCCCGATCCGCTCGAAGATCGCAACGCGGTGATGGAGATCCGCGCCGGGACGGGCGGCGAGGAGGCGGCCCTCTTCGCGGGTGACCTCTTCCGCATGTACAGCCGGTATGCGGAGCAGAAGGGCTGGAAGGTCGAGGTGCAGCACGAGAACAAGACCTCGCTGAACGGCTACAAGGAAATCGTCTTCCTCGTCAAGGGCGAGGGCGCGTATGGGGCGCTGCGCTTCGAGTCGGGCGGCCATCGCGTCCAGCGCGTCCCCGAGACGGAGACGCAGGGGCGCATCCACACGTCCGCCGCGACGGTCGTCGTCTTCCCGGAGGCGGACGAGACGGACGAGCTCGACATCCCGGAGAAGGATATTCGCATCGACCTCTTCTGCGCGGGCGGCGCGGGCGGCCAGCACGTCAACAAGACGGAGTCCGCCGTGCGCATGACGCACCTGCCGACGGGCCTCGTCGCCGTCTGCCAGGACGAGCGCTCGCAGATCCGCAACCGCGAGAAGTGCTTCGCGACGCTGAAGGCGCGCATTCTTGACTTCAGGCGCCGTGAGGAGGAGGCGAAGCTCGGCGCCGACCGCCTGACGCTGCGCGGCAGCGGCGACCGGTCGGAGAAGATCCGCACGTACAACTTTCCGCAGAACCGCCTGACGGATCACCGCATCGGCCTGACGCTCTACGCGCTCGACCGCATCATCGACGGTGACCTCGCGGAGCTGCTTGACGCCCTGCGCAACAACGACCTCGACGAGCGCCTGAAGCGGGCGCTGGCGGAAAAGCGTTGATACCGCGCCGTTTGACGGCCGAAGGCGTGATGGCGGCAAGTGGTGCGGATGGATTTTTGCTATAATCCCCCCATTATGATTTCAAAACTGCTGGTCATCGCGGGGAAGGGAGACTATCCGCGCCTTGTCATTGCGGGCGCGCGCAAGGCGGGCGTGCCGAAGGTCGATGTGCTGTCCGTCAAGGGCTCGTGCGAGCGCAAGACGCGTCGGCTCGCCGACGAGGCCTTCTCGTTCGCCGCCGGCGAGAGCGACAAGGCTGTCGTCTGGGCGGCGGCGCGCGGCTATGACGCGGCGATGCTCGCGGGGCAGGTGAGTCCGCTGTCGCTCTTTCGCGGCAAGTTCGACGAGACGGTGAAGGGCTGGCTGCGCGAGATGCCGGTCAAGAACGCGCACACGATCTTCGGACGGCTCGTCGCGGAATTCGTCAAGGCCGGCGTGAAGGTCATCGCGGCAAGCTCGTTCATGGACGGGCACTTCCCCGGCGTGGGGCCGCTCACGGCACGCGACCTGACGCCGCTCGAACGCGATGACGTGCGGCGCGGGCAGGAGGTCGCGCTCGATGTCGGGCGGCATGACGTCGGGCAGACCGTGCTCGTCAAGTCGGGGATGGTGCTTGCGGTCGAGGCGTTCGAGGGCACGAACGCGGCCATCAAGCGTGCGGGTTCGCTCGGACACGGCTCCGTCCTATTCAAGGCGGCGCGCGACGGGCACGACTGGCGCTTCGACATTCCCGTCGTCGGGCTGACGACGCTCAAGAAGATGAAGAAGGCGGGCGTGACGGCGCTCGGCTTCCAGGCGGGGCGGCTGCTGCTGCTCGACCGCGCGAAGGTCGTCGACTTCGCGAACCGCAACGGCATCGCCATCGTCGGCATCGATTCGGGTCTGCCGCCCGCGCCCCTGCGGCCCTGCTGACGCGACCACGAGAAAGAAGGAGGAAAGGCAATGAAGATTCTGCTGTTGGCCGGCGAGGAGTCCGGCATGATCTACCGCGAGAAGATCGCGGCGAAGATTCGCGCGCGGTGTCCCGACGCGGAAATCCGTGGCTATGGCGACTACGGCTTCAAGACGGGCGACCTCGCCGTCATGGGCATCGTGCAGGTGCTGAAGAAGCTGCGCTACTTTCTCGGCGTCAAGAGGACGATGGAGCGCGCGATTGACGAATGGCGCCCGGATGTCGTCTGCACGGTCGACTATCCGGGCCTCAACCTGAAGCTCGCCGCGTACGCGAAGGCGAAAGGCATCCGGGCCGTGCACGTGGTCTGTCCCCAGGTCTGGGCATGGCACCAGAGCCGCATCCCGAAGATCGAGCGGTCGCTCGACAAGATCTGCTGCTTCTTTCCGTTCGAGCCGCAGATCTTCCGCCCTGGCCTCGGCGTGTTCGTCGGGCATCCGCTGGTGGAGGAGATGTGGGAGGAAGGAAGAAGGAAAAAGGAAGAAGGAAGAAGGAAAAGGGAAGAAGGGAAAGGGGATGGGGGGCCGCTGCTGGCGCTCCTGCCGGGGAGCCGCCTTGGCGAGATTCGCCATCATCTGCCGAAGCTGATGCAGGCCATCATGCAGTTGCGGAAGGAAATGCCGACTCTGCGCGTCGTCATTCCGGCGGCGAACGAGAAGGCGCAGCGGGCGATTGTGGCGCTTGGTGGGGCGCATCCGCCGTTCGAGATCCAGGCAGGCGGGGCGCGCGAGCTGCTGCGCCGGGCGGACGCGGCGGTCGTCGCGAGCGGCACGGCGACGCTGGAGGCGGCCCTCGCGCGGTGCCCGACGGTGCTCGTCTATCACGTCGATCTCCTGTTCGAGATCATCTGCCGCATCACCCTCAAGGGCGTGAAGCACATCGGCCTCATCAACATCGTCTGCGAGAAGACGGGGCACGACTGCCCGATGCCCGAACTGATCCAGCAGGACTTCACCGTGCCGAAGATGCTTTCGTATCTGCGCCCGTGGCTGACGGATCCGTCGGCGAACGCCGCCGCGCGCGGCGCGCTGGAGAAGGCCGTCGGCCTGCTCAAGACGGACGGCGATGCCGTCGCGAAGATCGTCAGCGCTTTAGGGATCGATTGAGCGGGCGAAGCTGCGGCCGACCCACGCCTTCGCGTGCCAGCGGCGGCAGAGGAAGATGCCGCGCAGGTTCTCGTCGAGCGCGAAGGCGACCCACGCGCCGACGATGCCCCAGCCGAACGGGATCGCGAAGAGCCAGCCGAGCCCGACCGCGACGCCCCACTGGAACGTCACCCCCACGAGCAGCGGATAGACCGCGTCGCCCGTCGCGCGCAGCGTGCCGCAGGCGAAGATGTTCCGCACGCGCCCGACCTCCAGCGCGCAGTCGACCCAGAGGATGATGACGCCGAGGCGGATCACCTCCGCGTTCTTCGTGAGCGCGGCGAAGATCCACGGCCCGCCGAGCGCGAGGAGGACGCTGCACGTCAGCGTGATCGCCATGCTGCGCCGCAGGAAGAAGTTCCCCATCAGGTAGGCCGGCGTGTAGCGCGAGCGGCCGACGAGGTGGCCGACGAGGATGTCGCCGCCCTGCGTGATGCTCACGCAGAAGAGGTAGACGAACATGATGCAGTTCACCGCGTAGGTGCGCACGACCAGCGCGTCCGTGCTGATCTTGTTCACGAAATAGGTGATCGTGACTTGCGAGAGGCAGTACGACAGCTCCTCGCCCATCGCCGGGAAGCCGATCTTGAAGACGTTGCGCAGCTCGCCCCAGGGGAACGGGCGGAACCAGGCGAGCGGGAACTTCGGGATGTGCGTCTGGAAGTGGATCGCCGCGATCAGGACGCAGGCGACGATGCGGCTCGCGGCCGTCGCCCACGCCGCGCCCGCGACGCCCATCTCCGGGCAGCCCCAGTGTCCGAAGATGAGCGCGTAGTCGCCGAGCGTGTTCACGGCGTTCGCGACCGCCACGACGGCCATCGGGGCCTTCACGCGGTCGACGCTGCGCAGGGACGCGCTGAACGCGAACGCGATCGACTGGAAGAACGAGAGCGCGCCCGTGATCCGCAGGTAGTCGGCGCCGTCGGCGACCAGTTCCTCCCGCAGGCCCATGAGGCGCACGATCTCCTCGGCGCGGAAGTAGAGCGCCGCGCTCACGACGAGGCCGACGGCCGCGTTCAGGATCAGGGCGAGGCCGACGACCTGCACGAGCCGCTTGCGCAGCCCGGCGCCGTGGTACTGGGCGCAGACGATCGCCGCGCCCGTCGAGACGAACTGGTAGACGAGGAAGACGAGCGCGATGATCTGGTTGTCGAGCCCGACGGCCGCGACCGCGTTGTCGCTGTAGCGCGAGAGCATCAGCGTGTCGACGAAGCCGACGAGCATGACGAGGGCGATCTCCATGAAGATGGGGACCGTCAGCCTCTTCAGTTGTGTCTTCAGCGATTCCATAGCGGGCGCGTATTATACCAAATCGGTCCGCCGTCGGACGGGGGCGGGCACGGCGGATGCGGATATGGTATAATAAGCGGACTTTTCCATCAGAAGACGAAAGGATCGAGTCATGAATGTACGTCTGCTGGCCGTGTCGTGGGGCCTGTCCCTCGTGGCGGCCGCCGCCTGCGCGAACCAGGCCGAGATCGCGAAGTGGGATCCGAACATGGCCCAGAAGGCGGCCGTCGTCACGAACGGCGTCAAGTGGATCGACGGCAGGTACCTGCCGCTCGAAGGGCGCGCCTTTGCCGATACGGAGCATTACTATGACCGGCTGCCCGCGAACGTGACGACGAACGTCAACGGCGGCGTCCGCGCGATGAAGCACCACACGTCCGGCATGCTCTTCCGCTTCGTGACGGACTCGAAGCGTCTCGACTTCCGCTGGGTGCCCTACAACAAGGGCCTGTCGATGGACCATATGCCCTCGACGGGCGTCTCCGGCATCGACGTCTACCGCTGGGACGCGGCGAAGGGCCGCTGGCTCTATGTGCGGACGGGCCGCATCTGGGACGCGCAGAAGGGCGGCTCGCTGTCGATGGGCTGGACGCCCGGCACGCCGTGCCTCGTCAACCTGCCGCTCTACAACGGCGTGAAGAGCTTCGAGATGGGCATCGACCCTGCGGCGAAGGTCGAGACGTTCGCGCACACGAGCGGCGTCGAGAAGCCCGTCGTCTTCTACGGCACGTCGATCACGCACGGCGGGTGCTGCTCGCGTCCGGGCCTCGGCTTCGTGAACTGGGTCGGGCGCGACCTCGACGTGCCGGTCGTCGGCCTCGGCTTCTCGGGCTCGGGCCTGATGGAGCTCGAGATGAGCGAGCACCTCGCCCGCATCGACGCGAGCTGCTACGTCCTGGACTGCCTCTGGAACATGGACCTCTCCGAGAAGGAGCGTCCCGGGCGCGCGGTCGAGACGAACTATGAGCCGTTCATCCGCAACCTCCGCGCGAAGCGCCCCGGCGTGCCGATCGTGATGGCCGAGCAGTGCGACGTGTTCATGGACGGGCCGAACGCGAAGGACCGCTTCATCCGCAAGCTCTACGAGAAGCTCGTCGCCGAGGGCTGGAAAGGCCTCGTCTACCTGCCGAAGGGCGGGATGTACACGGGAGACCTCGAGGGCACCGTGGACGGCTGCCACCCGAACGACCTCGGCATGCAGTCGATGGCGAAGGCCTTCGGGAAGGCCGTCCGCAAGGCCCTGGGGCTTTGACGCAAATATGGTATACTACACCTCTTCATACGCAAAGACAGAGACATCTTGACAGTTTAAGGAGAACGCATGGCTAACTTCTACAAGGACAACCCGGACATCCAGAACGTCATCGACGTGCTTGACCTCACCGAGGTCGCGGCGCTGCTGGAGGATGACTTCAAGTTCGCGAAGGACTATCCCTTCGCGCCGAAGGACGCGGCGGACGCGCTCGACAACTACAAGCGCGCGCTCGACCTCTGCGGCGATATCATGGCGAACCGCATCGCGCCCCTCGCGGAGGAGACCGACCAGGTCGGCAACACGCTGAACGCGGACGGCTCGGTGACGCGCGCGCCCGGCATGAAGCTCGCGCTGGAGCTCTTCGGCAAGACGGGCCTCATGGGTGTCACGATCCCCTACTACCTCGGCGGCCTCAACATGCCCTGCACGATCCTCACGGCGTGCAACGACATCGTCTCGCGCGGCGACGCGGGCCTCATGAACCTCTTCGGCCTTCAGGGCATCGCCGAGACGATCAACCAGTTCGGCGACGAGGAGCTGAAGAAGCAGTACGTGCCGAAGCTCGTCACGGGCGAGATGACGGGCGCGATGGTCCTCACCGAGCCGGACGCGGGCAGCGACCTCCAGAGCGTCAAGACGACGGCGCACCAGGACGCGGACGGCAACTGGTTCGTGAACGGCGTCAAGCGCTTCATCACGAACGGCTGCGGCGAAGTGCTGCTCGTCCTCGCGCGCACGGAGCCCGAGTTCTCCGACGGACGCGGCCTCAGCTGCCTCCTCGTCGAGAACGGCCCGTGGGTCAAGGTGCGGCGTCTCGAGAACAAGCTCGGCATCCACGGCTCGCCGACGTGCGAGATGGTCTTCACGGAAGCCCCGGCGAAGCTGATCGGCCTGCGCAAGCGCGGGCTCATCACCTACGTCATGGCCCTCATGAACGGCGCGCGCATGGGCATCGCCGCGCAGGGCACGGGCATCGGCGAGGCGGCCTACCGCGCCGCGCGCGACTACGCCGCGAGCCGCAAGCAGTTCGGCGTCACGATCGACAGCTTCCCCGCGCTCCGCGAGATCATGGCCACGATGAGCGTCGAGCTTCAGGCGAGCCGCCTCCTCACCTACTACTCGGCGAAGAACGTCGACCTGGAGGCCGGGCTGGACCGCAAGTTCAACGCGCTCAAGGGCACGCCGGAGGCGATGGACGTCCGCAAGCGCCTGAAGAAGGTCGCCGCGTTCAACAAGATGCTGACGCCGATGGCGAAGTACTACGGCTCGGAGATGTCGATGCGCAACGCGATGAGCGCGATTTCCGTCCTGGGCGGCTCCGGCTACATGAAGGACTACCCGTGCGAGCGCTACCTGCGCGACAGCCGCATCACGACGATCTACGAGGGCACCTCGCAGCTGCAGGTCGTCGCGGCGGTCGCGGGCGTGACGGGCGGGCTCGTCCACGACGTCCTCGACGACATCCTCGGCGCGGGCTGGAGCCCGGCGCATCCGCGCATGACGCAGCTCCTCGCGGAGCTTGACGCGGCGGTCGCCTACGTGAAGGGCCGCGAAGACGCGAAGGCGTACCACGACCTCTCGGCGCGCAAGCTCGTGGACGCGGGCATCGCGCTCGTCGTCGCCGCGCTCTTCGTCAAGGCGGCGGAGAAGCTCGACTACAAGAAGGCGGCGCTCGACCACTGGCTCAACGTCGAGTTCCCGCGCGTCCGCGCCCTGCTTGCGCAGGTGACGGGCGGCTACGCGGGCTCGGTCGACGCCTTCGAGACGCTGGCCCCGGCCGTCCCGGTCGTGGACTGACGGGAGGCGGCGCACCGCTTTTTTATGGACGGAGTTGGCATCGTCGAACTGAAGAAGCGCAAGCTGACGCTCCCGGAAGGGGGGCTGCGGCTCGCGTCTGGCGGCGTTCTCAAGGAAATCGAGGTCGCGTACGAGGAATGCGGCGCGCCGCTGGCGGCGGACAACGTCATCTACATCTGTCACGCGCTGACAGGCGACGCGCACGTCGCGGGCGTCAAGCCGGGCGAGACGAAGCCGAGCGGCTGGTGGGAGGGCATGGTCGGCCCCGGGCGGGCGATCGACACGAACCGCTACCACGTCATCTGCGCGAACGTCCTCGGCGGCTGTTCGGGCACGACGGGGCCGATGTCGATCAACCCCGACACGGGCAAGCCCTACGGCTCGTCCTTCCCGCAGCACTCGTTCGACGATGCGGTGGACGTCTTTCGGATGCTGCTGAAGGAACTGGGCGTCACGCACCTGAAGGCCCTCATCGGCGGCAGCTACGGCGGCCTGCAGGTCGTGAACTGGATGACGCGCTTCCCGGACGACATGGATCAGGCCTGCCTCATCGCGACGTCGGCGAACCTCAACACGCAGGCGATCGCCTTCAGCGTGATGAGCCGCACCTCCATCACGGACGACCCGAAGTGGAACGGCGGCGACTACTACCTCGAAGGGGACGGCAAGGGCCCGCGCGCAGGGCTCGCCGCCGCGCGGCAGCTCGCGCACATCACCTACCTCTCGCGCGAGCTCCTGCAGAAGAAGTTCCAGCGCAACCTGCAGGCGAACTTCGTCGACGCGCCGGAGGCCGAGCGCGCCGAGCGCGACCGCCTCTTCAAGACGTATTTCCAGATCGAGAGCTACCTCGACTACCAGGCGATGAAGTTCGTGCGCCGCTTCGACGCGAACTCGTACCTGCACATCACGCGGTCAATGGATCTCGCCGACCCGTGCCGCGCCTACGGCTCGCTCGACGCGGCGTTTGCGCGCGTCAAGGCGCGGACGCTCGTCTGCTCCTACGAGAACGACATCCTCTTCCCCGCGTGGCAGTCGAAGGAGATCGTCCGTTCGCTCATGAAGGCGAACCGCCCCGTCTCGTACTGCCACCTCGAAAGCGGCACGGGCCACGACTCGTTCCTCACGGACATCGAGCACCTCTCGAAGGTCGTCGGCGGCTTCCTGACGGAACGTCCCGTCAAGGTGATGAAGTGGCAGGAGCGCCTGCACCGGAGCGTCCTCAAGATGGTGAAGCCGAACGCGCACGTCGTCGACATCGGCTGCGGCGACGGCACGCTCCTCGACGTGCTGCGCGCGAAGAAGAACGTGCGGGGCGACGGCGTGGAGATCGACGTCGAGCGCTACGAGGAGGCGATTGCGGACGGCCACGACATCCTCTGGGAGGACGTGGACGAGGGCCTTTCGCTCGTGCCGGACGGCCACTACGACACGGCGGTCGTCTCGGACACGCTGCAGGAGGTGAAGAACCCGCGCGGGCTCCTGCACGAGGCCCTGCGCATCGCGGACGAGGCGATCGTCACGTTCCCGAACTTCGCGGCGTACCGCATCCGCCTGACGCTCGCGTTCACGGGGCGGCTCCCGGTCTCGAAGCAGCTGCCGTTCCAGTGGTACGACACGCCGAACATCCACTGCATCACGCTGAAGGACTTCCGCGCGCTCTGCGAGAAGGAGGGCCTCGCGGTCGTCGAGGTCCAGGCCGAGTCGCGCCACCTCCTCGGCAAGGTTTTGATGGCGCTCGGGCTGAAGAACCTCGGCGCGTCGCGCATCATCGCGCGCATCGCCAAGGCGGACGCCACCGCCCGGAAAGGAACGTCTGGGGGTTGACGTGTTCACCCGTTTGGGTGTATAATACGAATCAAAATTATGTGGGATAGTGTCTCTTTATACGTCCGAACGCCGCTTCTTCTCGTGTGCATGAGCTTGCTCGCGGGGGGCTGTGAGACGATTGTCGACGCGTTTCGCGAACGCGAAGCGGTCGATTCGTCGGTCGTCGCGACGTGGTGGGACGGGCCGCGGATCCGCCCGGGCGTACAGCTGACGATTCAGGTCGGCACGGTCGCGGCCCCGCCGACGACGATGGAGGTTCTGGTCGACCAGAACGGCGACATCACGCTGCCGCTGCTCCTGCAGGAGCCGGTCGCGTGCGACGGGCTGACGCTGGAGTCGCTGAAGCAGAAGCTCGTGAAGGTCTACTCGAAGTACCTGCGCCAGCCGATGATCACGGTGACGTTCTCGCCGTACGACGGCAAGGGCGTCTCGCCGTGGGGGACGGTGACGGTCTTGGGCGAGGTGCTGAACCCCGGTCCCGTGAACATGCCGGCGACGATGGATTTGACGGTCACGAAGGTGCTGCAGGCGGCGGGCGGGTGCCGGCCGTTCGCCGACAAGTCGAACATCCGCGTGACGCGGTGCGACAGGGACGGGAACCAGACGCGCACGTACGTGAGCATCAGCGAGATCGGCAAGGACGGGCGCATCGACAAGGACATGCAGCTCCGCGCCGGCGACGTGGTCTGGGTCCCGGAGACCTGGTATTGATTTTGGCAGAGTAAAACATCATAAGGAGCAATGGAAATGAAAAACTTGCTGATAGTGGCGACAGTGCTTCTGGCGGGCGTGACCTGCTGGGGCGCGGCGAATGACACGGCGGCCAGGCTGAAGGCGAACAAGGCCCAGATCTCCCTGGCGGACGCGAAGGGGCGCATCGACAAGGCGATCGCGAACCCGGCGGTGATGAAGGCGATCATGCGCCACCTGTCCGCCGAAGACCAGAAGAAGTTCCTCGCCGACGTCAACGCGGCGATCGCGACAATGCCGGGGTCTGAGGCGGAACGCACGGCGACGTTCGTCGCGATCAACCGTGCGGCGCTCGAAGGCGCGCAGAAGGGCAATGTCGCGGCGCTCGTCGCCGAAAGCTTCGCGACGGTCTCCCCGGCGGCGCTGCCGGCCCTTTCCGAGAGCCTGGCCTCCGATCTCATGAACCGCGCGACCGACAAGGGGCGCACCTACACCGACGCGCAGTACCTCCAGCTGGCGCAGGTCGTGATGACGAAGGTGAACGCCCGCACGGCGGAAGTCGATCATGCGGACGTGCGCAGTGGCTTTGCCGCGCTGATGTTCGCGCGCGGCTCGAACGCGCCGAAGCCCGAAACCGTCGATGCGCTCGTCGCCATGCTGCCGGAGTCCGCGCGCGAGACGGCGAAGAAGGAGTGGTTCCCGGCGGCCCTTGCGGAGGGCGGCGCGAAGAGCTATGACGCGATGCTCGCGGCGGCGGACGTCGAGGCGGATGTCACCGAAGCCGCTGGCGCGGCGGAGCCGGCGCGCGCGGGCGATTCAGACCAGGCCGTGGACATTCCCCTGCGCATCGCGGGCGCGCAGCTCGCCGATTCGCTGATTGCGGACATCGCGGGCGCGAGCACGGATCCGTCGCGGACATCCTCCGGCGCGGCGAACCCGATCTTCGACGCGGTGACGGCCCCGATCCAGACCCAGCTGCCGGCCCTGGGCGTCGGCGACCCGATGGGCGACGCGAACATGGTCATCGGCGAGGCGTTGGGCTACCAGTGGCAGAGCACCCATAACTGATTGCAGGGAGAGTTGAAAATGAATGTGAGCAAGTCCAAGTTTGCGGTCATGGGCGTCGCGGCGGCCCTTTCGTCCGTCGCGGCGGCGGAGACGATGGATCGTCCGTCCGGAATCAAGATCGGCCAGCGCATGACGCTGCGTCCGTACGTCTCGATGTCCGCGACGTACGACTCGAACGTCTTCGGGCGGAACGGCGGCGGATCCGGCAAGACGGACGACGTGATGTGGACGATCAATCCCGGCCTCGGGCTCGACTACCGCGCCGAGAACTGGTCGGCGCTGCTCTCGGCCTACTACAACTACCGCGCCTACTGCCAGAAGCGCTACTACGACAACTACAACCAGCACTCGTTCGGCGAGACGTTCCGCTGGAACTGGAGCAACTCGAAGGGCGCCGAGAAGGGCTGGTCGCTGATGCTGACCGAGACGTTCTCGCAGATCACGATGGCCGACGACATCTCCATGAGCGACGGGCGCGACTACACGGCCGACCGCCGTCAGCTGTCCGTGCAGGGCGCCGTCCAGCGTCGCTTCAACGAGCACTGGCACTCCGAGCTGAGCGCGAGCTACTACAACCTCGACTACATGAACGACACGGACAACGCATACGCCCTCTACGGCTGGCAGCGCTGGACGGCGAACTGGAGCGCGGGCTACGCGCCGTCGCGGTGGACGGACTTCCTCGTCAACCTCGGCTACCAGGGCTACACGCAGGAGAACGTCGCGAACTCGCGCTACTCCCGCGACTCGCAGGGCTTCACGGCGCAGGTCGGTCTCGGCTCCTACGCGACCGAGCGGATCTCCTACCGTGCGCTCGTCGGCTGGAGCCGCTTCGAGTACGCGAACGATTCGGATTCGGTCGACGGGTTCGTCTATACGCTCTCCGGCAACTGGAAGATCTCCGACACGTGGAACACGATGCTCCTCGCGTCGAGCTACTACCAGCCGTCCGAACGCGAACTGGGCGCGCGCTCGCGCGTGGATTCGGTGAGCTGGGGTCTCGGCAAGTCGCTCGTGCGCGGCAAGCTCCGCGCGACGCTTGACCTCACCTACCGCCGCGAGACGCAGGAATACGCCTTCTATGAGGGCTACGACTACACGCTGGACGTCCTTTCGGGGCGCGTGGGCCTGGACTATACGCTCAACCGCTTCATGGCCCTCTTCGCCTATGCGGAATACCTCCGCTCGTGGAACGACGAGAGCAATGTCGGCTACTACGGCAGCCGCTACGGCGACTACGACCGCTGGCGCGTGACGGGCGGCGTCCGCTTTACGTACTGACGGTGCATCGGTTTCTGGCCAAATACGGATTGGCGGCGCATCTTGCCCTCGTGGCGGTCGCGCCGCTCTTCCTATTCCCGTTTTGCTCGGCCGCGTCGGTGGCCGCCGCCCTGCTGTGGCTGACGCTGCTGGCGGCCGTCTGGTGCGTGCTGGAGCCCTCGGTCTATCGCGGCGAGATGCTGCATGCGGCGCGCGCCCGCGTCATCGCGTCGGCGATTCGCGATCCGCTGTTCTGGCTGTCGCTCCTGCTCGCGGCGCACGCGGGCTTTCAGGCGCTGAACGGCGGCATCCGCATGGCCTACGACGTCGAGCAGTCGGCCTGGAGCCTTGCGGCGGCGTCGTTTCCCTTCTATCCGGGCTGCACCGAGGGGGCGGGCTTCCTGCCGTTTGCCGCCGCCTTGGCCGGGGCGGTCGTCCTCGTGGGGGCGCGGCATTCGCTTGGGCGTTCGGCGCGGCTCGCCTTTCTGCTGATGGCCTCGGTCGGCGCGGGCCTCGCGGCGGTCGTGATGCTGGTCGCGGCGCATCTGGGGCATGCCGGGTGCCTGCGGCTGTTCACCGTCTCGACGGCCTCGGCCTCGTTCGTCGGCGTGGCGTTCGGCCTTCATTTCCTCGGCGGCATTGCCGCGCTCGCGGCGGCGTTCGAGCGCAAGTGGAATCAGGCGATGGTGCTCTTTCCGCTGGCGATCGGCGGGACGGCCCTTGGGGCGTTCGCGTTCGCGCCGCCGATTCTCGCCGCGCTCTTCGGCGGGGCGGGGCTCCTGATGCTCGGCGCGTCCTTCGCGTTTGCGCTGCGGAACCTCCGTCAGCTGTCCGAATTCAGGCTGCTCGTCGTCTTTTCCCTCTCGCTGACGATCGGCGGGCTGCTGGCCGCGTTCCTGATGCCGGAGGCCGTCCTGACGGCGCGGCTGGACGCCTTTGCGCGGCGCGCGTTCTTCCCGGAGGGCTTCCTCGCCCTGCGGCGGACGCTGTCCGACCTCGCGCTGCGCGCCTGGAAGACCGCGCCGTGGATCGGCACGGGGCTCGGCTCCTTCGGCCTCGACATCCGCTTCCAGGCGCTGGCGGCCGACTGGGCGGTCATCCCGCGCGGACAGGCGGCGATTCCGAACGGCGGCTGGCTCCTGCTGACCGAGCGCGGCATCGTCGGCGTCGCGCTCTTCCTCCTCCCGTTCGGCTTTCTCGTCTTCTCCTACGTGCGGCGGCTCGTCGCCTGGGCGCGCGCGCTCTGCCTGCCGCACCCGGCCTGCTGCCTCGCGCCGCTCGTGCTCGTCGCCCTGGGGCTGGACGCCCTGTTCGACGGCTCGTTCCTGCGGGCGGACGTCCTGCTCGTCGCGTACGCCGAGCTGGCGGTCGCGGCCAAGTCATTTCCTCCACTCAAAAGTCAATTGAATGTCTGACAAACCCATTTATTACGGCGGGCACGGCTCGTCGCCGATGTATTACGGCGGACGCAAGCCGATGTACTACGGAGCTGGCAAGAACTACGGCGCGACGGCCTACGGCGGCGTCTATGGCGGCAGCTACGGCGGCGATCCGGCGAACGGCGGAGACGAGGGCTCGGTCGTCGGCACGATCACCCTGAGCCGCATGATCCGCGTCGTCTCGCAGCGCTGGCTCTCCGTCTTCGTCTTCCTCATCGTCGGCCTCATCGTCGCGTTCGCGGTCTACCGCATCTCGCCGACGATCTACGAGGCGCGCAGCGAGTTCACGATGGACATGCGCCGCTCGACGGGCGGCGGTCGCGGCCAGAGCACGCTGGCCGAGATCACGCCGGACTACGGCAACACCTACGCCGAGATCTTCAACACGCGCATCTCCGACTGGCGTTCGGAGAAGGTGATCATGAAGGCCATCCAGCAGTACCGCGCGGGGCGGCCGAACTCGACCGTGTCCGACGAGGAGCTCGTCGAGACCCTGGCCGACTCCGAGCTGGAGCTCATCCGCAACTCGCGCATCATCACGATCTCCGTCCGCTCGAAGACGCCGACCCTCTGCGCGGGGCTCGCGAACGCCTACGCGGAGTCGATCGAGGCGTTTACGGACGAGGAGAACAAGCTGCGCTGCGACAAGGCCGTCTCGCAGATCCACCAGAACGTGGAGCGCAAGCGCCGCGAGGTGGACAAGATCTCCCAGCAGCGGCTGGAGTTCCGCACGTCCCACAAGGTTGACAACCTGCGCTCGTCGCGCGACACGGTTCAGCTGGGCCTCTCGAAGACGACGGCGGACATCCTCGCCCTCGAGACGGTCGAGACGCAGCTCATCGAGTGGGAGAAGATGCTCTCGGCCGTCCAGAAGGATCCGGCGAGCTACGGCAACCTCTCGACGAGCGTGCCGCGCGCTCAGGAGATCGCCGAGGAGTTCCGCGCCTACCAGGACGCGGAAGGCCTGTGCCAGAAGCTGATGTTCACCTTTACGGACAGCCACCCGGAGGTCATCGCCGCGAAGCGCGCGGTCGAGCTCTCGAAGCAGCGCTTCCTCGATGCGGCGTCGCGTGCGCTCCTGACGGGCCGCTCGACGCTGAAGGTGACGCGCAACCAGCTCACGAACCTCCGCCAGAAGCAGAGCGACCTCCGCAACGAGCTTTCCTCCCTTGAACAGCGCATCATCCTCGCCGAGTCGGGGCTGGGGCAGCTCGACGCCGAGTTCGACGTCGCGAACCGCGTCCTCGAGGGCCTGATCCTCGACGAGAACAAGGCGCGCATCGAGGCCGAGTCCAACAATGAGATCGTCCGCGTCGGGCGCCCGGCCGGCGTCCCGTCGAAGCCGGTCTTCCCGAATCCCGCGATCATCTTCGGCGCGGGCATCGTCCTGTCGCTCGCGCTCGGCGTCCTCTTCGTGCTGGTCATCGACAATTTGGAGGACACGGTCGTGAACCTCGCGGACATCGAAGGGCGCCTTGCGCTGAAGGTGCTGGCCGTCCTGCCGCACGTCCGGCGCAAGAAGCGCGAGGAGGTCGCGAAGTTCCTGATCGAGGACAAGTACTCCCAGTTCTCGGAGGCGGTCGCGGGCCTCCGCAACCTCCTGGACTCGCCGCGCTACGAGGCGCTGTCGCACTGCCTCCTGGTGATCTCGACCCAGCCGGGCGAGGGCAAGACGATCACCTCGACGTCGCTGGCGATCTCCTACGCCCAGGCGGGGCGGCGCACGCTGCACGTCGACTTCGACCTGCGCCGGCCGCGTCTCGCGCGCATCTGGAATCTCGAGATCGATGAGGCGCACAGCTTCTCGCACGTCCTCCAGCGCGCCGGCAAGACGACGCCCGACTTCGCGCAGCTCGTCAACCGGACGGAGCAGCCGGGGCTGGACGTGATCGCCTCGCTCGCGCCGGAAGGCGTCTCGCCGGCGACGATCTTCGGCTCGTCCGTCGTGCCGGAGTTCTTCAAGTGGGCGCGCGCGAACTACGACCACATCATCGTCGACGCGCCGCCGTACGGCATCGTCGGAGACGTCGTCTCGCTTGCGGTTCAGGTCGATTCCGTCGTCATCATGTGCTGCCCCGACCGGACGCACTTCAAGCCGATCCAGTACTGCTCGCGCTCGCTCACCGAGGCGGGGGCGAACATCCTCGGCGCGATCGTCAACGACATCGAGGTCTCGAGCGCCCACGCCTTCACGCCGCACGCGCACGGTCGCCACTACGGCAAGTACGGCTATGGCTACGGGTACGGCTACGGCTATCAGCCCGAGAAGCCGAAGGCGGCGAAAGCCGGCGCGGCGGCGGGCGAAGGAACCGCGTCGCCGAAGGCGCCGGTCGAGCGGCACGAAACGCCGAAGGGATTTGCGGATGACGACTAAGCGGTGCATCGTTACCGGCGCGGCGGGCTTCATCGGCTCCGCGCTCGTCCGGCTGCTCCTGAAGGAGACCGACTGCGCGGTGCTCGTCATCGACAAGCTGACCTACGCGGGCGTTCCCGAATCCCTGAAGGAGGTTGGCCTCGACCCCGACCGCGACATTGTCTCCTCACCTGCCTCCCTCCTCCCCTGTTCCCCATTCCCTGTTCCCTCCTCCCCCATTCCCCGTCTCCAATTCCTCAAGGCGGACATCTGCGACGCGGCGGCGATGACGGGGGCGTTCGCGGCGTTCAAGCCCGACACGATCTTCCACCTCGCGGCCGAGTCGCACGTCGACCGCTCGATCGACGGGCCGGACGCCTTCATCCGCACGAACGTCGTCGGCACGGCGACGCTCCTGCAGGTCGCGCGCGCGTGGTGGCAGGAGCATCCGTCGTTTGTCTTCCAGCACATCTCGACGGACGAGGTCTACGGCTCGCTCGGCGCGACGGGGTTCTTCACGGAGAAGACGCCGTATGCGCCGCACTCGCCGTACTCGGCCTCGAAGGCGGCGTCCGACCACCTCGTGCGGGCGTGGCACGACACCTACGGCCTGCCGACGCGCATCACGAACTGCTCGAACAACTACGGCCCGTACCATTTCCCCGAAAAGCTCATCCCGCTCGTCATCCTCAACTGCCTGGACGGCAAGCCCCTGCCGGTCTACGGCAAGGGCGCGAACGTGCGCGACTGGCTCTACGTCGAAGACCATGCGCGCGCGCTGCTGCTCGTGAACGAGAAGGGGCGGGACGGCGAGACCTACAACGTCGGCGGACACAACGAGCGCACGAACCTCGAAGTCGTCCGGACGATCTGCGCGACCCTGGACGAGCTGCGGCCGCGCGCGGACGGCGCGAAGCACGAGTCGCTCATCACCTACGTGGCCGACCGGCCGGGGCATGACCTGCGCTACGCGATCGACCCGTCGAAGCTGATGAACGAGCTCGGCTGGAGACCGCGCGAGAATTTCGAGACCGGCATCCGCAAGACGGTGCAGTGGTATCTCGACAACGATTGGTGGTGGCGGCCGATTCACGAAGGCCGCTATGCCGGCCAGCGTCTTGGGCAAGGGGTTCTTGCCGGGGCGATTCACAAATCCGAAAACGAGGTGTGACATGAACAAGAAATACGTGTGCAAGATCTGCGGGTGGGTCTACGATCCGGCCGAAAACAACAACGTGGCCTTCGAGGACCTGCCGGCGGACTGGACGTGCCCGACCTGCGGCGTGGGGAAGGACGACTTCGAGCCGTCCGCCGAGTGAGCGGAAACCGTCCGTCTCGGCTTCCGTGCCGTCGCCGTCGCTCTGCGGCGGCGCTTTTTTTTTGGTATAATGCCCTGCATCAGAAAGAACCCTCAAACAAGGAATACATCCATGAACCTCAATCGTCGTCATTTCCTCCTCGGCAGCGCGGCTGCCGCCACGCTCGCCGGGTGCGCCACGAACAAGGTCGGCCTTCGCGACCTCAAGGGCGGGAAGCTTCGCGCGGCCATGATCGGCTACGGCATCCAGATGCGCACGGCGCTCATCCCCCAGTTCCTCGGCAATGGCGCGGCCGCCGGCGTCGAGAAGATGCTGGAGATCGTCGCCGTCTGCGACTGCGACAAGGTGCGCGCGGCCGCCGGCGCCGAGCAGGTCAACAAGGCGTACGGCTCGAATGTCTGCAAGGCCGTCGCCGACTTCCGCGACATCCTGAAGGATCCCGAGATCGACGTCGTCTGCATCGGCACGCCTGACCACTGGCACGCCTACATCTCGGTCGAGGCGATGAAGCACGGCAAGGACGTCTACTGCGAGAAGCCGCTGACCTTCACGATCGACGAGGCGAAGAAGGTCATCGCCGCGCAGAAGAAGTACGGGCGCGTCTTCCAGACCGGCTCGATGCAGCGCAGCTGGAACAAGGTGTCCGAGTTCTTCACGGCGTGCATGATCGTGCGCAACGGCTTCATCGGCGACCTCAAGTACGTGGACGCGAACTACGGCATCGGCGGCAAGAAGCTCGGCGGCCCGTCGCACCCGATCCGCTTCTTCGACAAGCCGGAGAACGCGGCGACCGAGGGCGCGCCGAATCCCGACGTCGACTGGAACATGTGGCTCGGCCCGGCGAAGTGGCGCCCGTACTCCGACCAGCTCGCGCCGCGCGGCGTGAACAAGTTCTACCCGATGTTCTGGCGCTTCGACGACGACATCGGCTCGGGCTACAACGGCGACTGGGGCGCGCATCACCTCGACATCGCGCAGTGGGGCATGGACATGGACGACTCCGGCCCGTACAAGATCATCCGTTCGGACGAGCCGTACTCGACCGACCTCTTCCACGGCGGCCGCCGCCAGTTCGGCATGCGCATGCTCTTCAAGTCGAAGAAGGACGGCTCTGACATCGAGCTCTACCACGGGCCGTTCGGCGTCATCACCGGCGCGGGCGGCTGGGGCACGGTCTTCTACGGCACGGACGGCATCGTCGCGGTGAACCGCGGCAAGCTGGCGGTCTGGAAGGGCACGGGCCTCGTGAAGCCCACGCTGGAGATCCGCAAGGCCATCGAGAGCATGACGTTCATGCCGGAGAAGGTCGTCGCGGCGTCCGTCGGCAAGGACTACGGCACGGATGCGGCGGCGAAGTCCGACAACGCGCTGTCGACCGCGATCGCGAAGCTGGAGAAGGCCTTTGACCTCAAGAACGCGAAGGTCCAGCTCTACAAGAGCGACAACCAGGTGCTGAACTTCGTCGAGTGCGTCCTCTCGCGCAAGCCCACGATCTCCCCGGCCGAAGTCGGCGGCCGCAGCGGTGCGCTCTGCCTCCTCTGCAACTTGTCGTACCAGTATGACACGGGCTTCGACTGGGATCCCAAGAAGATGGAAGTCGCCGGCTGCAACCCGAAGGGCATCTCGCTCGAACGCGCCGACTATCGCGGCTGGGACATCGTGGTCTAATCTAAAGCTGAGGATCTGCACGAGATGAATCAGGCTGAAAAGGAACGTCTCGCGAAGGTCGGCAAGACCTTCAACGCGAAGAAGTACATCCAGAACGAGATCGAGGCCATCCGCGCGCAGGTCGGGGACCGAAAGGTCCTCCTTGCGATGTCGGGTGGCGTGGACAGCTCGGTGTGCGCCGTCCTCCTCCACAAGGCGATCGGCAAGCAGCTCGTCTGCGTCTTCGTCGACCACGGCTGCATGCGCCTCAACGAGGCGAAGGAGGTGAAGCGCGTCTTCAAGGGCAAGTTCGGCATCAACCTCATCCAGATCGACGCCGAGCAGCGCTTTCTGGAGAAGGCCAAGGGCGTGACGGATCCCGAGACGAAGCGCAAGATCATCGGCGGCGAGTTCATCCAGGTCTTTGCGGACGTCGCGCGCGACCTCAAGAAGAAGATGGGCGACATCGACTTCCTCGGTCAGGGCACGATCTACCCGGACATCGTCGAGTCGGGCGTCGGCGGCCACAAGGCCGTGAAGGCCCACCACAACGTCGGCGGTCTGCCGAAGGACATCCTCTTCAAGGGGCTCGTCGAGCCGGTGAAGTACCTCTACAAGGACGAGGTGCGCAAGGTCGGCAAGCTCCTCGGCATCCCGGAGGAGATGGTCATGCGCCAGCCGTTCCCCGGCCCGGGCCTCGCCGTGCGCTGCATCGGCGAGCTCACGAAGGAAAAGCTCGACATCCTGCGTCAGGCGGACTTCATCTTCCGCGACGAGATGCACAAGGCGAAGCTCGACAAGAAGGCCCAGCAGTTCTTCGCGATCATGACGAACGTCAAGTCCGTCGGCGTGAAGAACGGCGCGCGCACCTTCGGCTACGTGATCGGCATCCGTGCGATTTCGACGTCGCAGTTCGTGAAGGCCGGCGTCGTCGAGCTGCCGTTCAAGTTCGTGACGGCGGTCGCCGAGAAGATCGCGACGAAGGTGAAGGGCGCGAACCGCGTCGTGTGGGACGTGACCCCGAAGCCCCCGGCCACGATCGAATGGGAGTGAGAGCAGTCTTGTCGAAGGAAGTCGCCTGATGCAGAAAATGCCCTGTGTGCTGTTTGCCCTGTCCCTGACGGCGAGCGCGGTCGCGTCCGAATCGGTCGGTTCGCGCGTCGCGGCGCTGCCGTCGTCCGCGTGGGATGCGTCCGTCTGGCTCTCGGTGCCGGACGCGCCGGTCGAGAAAAACGTCGTCGGCGAGGGTTCGCTTGCCGCGCCCGGCACGAGCTGGTTCGTGCGCGAGCTCGCGAATGCGGGCGAGGTCGTCTCCGCGACGTGGATGACGGCGGGCCTTGGCGTCTACGAGCTCTACGTGAACGGGCGGCGCGTCGGGGCGGACTTCCTGAAGCCAGGCTTCACGCATTACGCGAAGACGAAATACGCCTTCACCTATGACGTCACGGACGCCTTCCGCCGCGCGAAGGACGAGACGAACGTCCTCGCGGCGGAGGTGTCCGCCGGCTGGTGGCGCGACAAGATCCTGACGCCGGGCGGGCACAGGGGCTTCCTCGGCCGCAAGAGCGCGTTTCGTGGCGTCCTCGAAGTCAGGTTTGCGGACGGCACGACGCGGCAGTACGGCACGAACGTCCGCGACTGGAAGGCGGGCGTCGCCGGGCCTGTCACGCGGGCGTCGATCTTCGACGGCGAGCATTTCGACGCGCGGCTGCAACCGGGCCTTTCCGCGTGGCGGGGCTTCGGCGCGCCGGAGGTCAATGACGAGTTCAAGGGCGAGATCCTGCCGACGGACGGCGCGGAAGTCCTGCTGCGGTGCGACAAGACGCTGAAGCCCGTCAAGGCGTATGCCTGGCAGGGCGTCACGGGCGCGTCGGACGCGGCGTTCGGCACGGTGAAGGTCGTGCGCGAGTTCCCGGTTGACGGGCCGTTCGCGCTGAATCCGGGCGAGACGCTCGTCGTCGATTTCGGGCAGAACGCGGCGGCCGTGCCGTGCTTCCGCTTCGCGGCCCCGGCCGGGACGGTGCTGACGGCGCTGCCGGCGGAGATGCTCAACGACAACGGCGGCCTCAAGTCGCGCGGCAACGACGGCCCGGAGGGCAGCGTCTACCGCGTCAACCTGCGCGCGGGCTACGAGAACGGGCGGCTCGTGAAGTACACCTTCGCGGGCGCGGGCGAGGAGGACTACCTGCCGCGCTTCACGTTCTTCGGCTACCGCTACGTTTCCGTGACGGCGACGGCCCCGGTCACGATCGCGCGCCTCGAGAGCGTGCCCGTGACGTCCATCCGCCGCGACCAGGAGCTCGGCTCGCTCGTGACGGGCGACAAGGACGTGAACCGGCTCATCTCGAACGTCTACTGGGGGCAGCTCTCGAACTACCTCTCGGTGCCGACGGACTGCCCGCAGCGCAACGAGCGCCTCGGCTGGGCGGCCGACACGCAGGTCTTCTGCGAGGCGGCGAGCTTCAACGCGGACGTCTACGACTTCCTGCGCAAGTGGATGCGCGACGAGCGCGACAGCCAGGATTCGCGCGGCGGATTCCCCGGCGTCGCGCCGTTCGGGCAGTACGGCAACGAGCCGATGCGCCTCGGCTGGGCCGACGCGGGCGTGATCGTGCCCTACCAGATGTTCAAGCAGTCCGGAGACCGGCGCATCGTCGACGAGAACTGGACGGCGATGGCGAAGTTCGTCGCGCGCGTGAACGAGACGAAATACGCTCACGAGGCGATTGCCGCGGAATGCGGGAACTACCAGTGGAACGACTGGCTCTCGCTCACGAAGCTCGAAAGCTATCCCTACAAGCCCGAATACTCCGCGTTGGAGAAGGGTCCGGACGGCAAGACCCGCCCGAAGGCGGACGCGCTGCGCTACTGGGACTACCTCGGCGGCTGCTACTGGGCGTGGGACGCGCAGCTGATGGCCGAGATGGCCGAAGGGACGGGCCGCGCGGCGGAGGCCGCGACGTATCGCGCGATGGCGGCGACGGCGAAGGACTACCTGAAGCGGAACTTCTTCGCGACGGACGACGGGACGATTCTCCCGGTCTTCAAGGGCATGCAGACGCCGGCGCTCTTCGCGCTGAAGCTCGGCCTCGTCGCGGGCGACGCCAAGGCGAAGACGATCGCCGACCTCACGGCGAGCATCGCCGCCGGCGGCGGGACGCTGCACACGGGCTTTCTCGGCACGTCGATCGTGATGGACACGCTGACCGAGAACGGGCTTGTCGGCCTCGCCTACGACCTGCTGCTGAACCACCGGTTCCCCGGCTGGCTCTATTCGGTCGACCAGGGCGCGACGACGATCTGGGAGCGCTGGAACAGCTACACGAAGAAGGACGGCTTCGGCCCCGTCGGCATGAACAGCTTCAACCACTACGCCTATGGCGCGGTGCTCGCGTGGATCTACAAGACGGCGGCGGGCATCGCCGCCGACCCGCAGGCGCCGGGCTTCCGAAAGATCGTCATGGCGCCGAAGCCGGATCGCCGTCTCGGCTCCGTCACGGCCGAATACAAGTCTGCGGCGGGCCTCATCAAGAGCGCGTGGCGCTTCGAGGGCAAGGACTGGATCTGGGAATTCACGATTCCCGAAGGCGTGACGGCCGACGTGACGCTGCCCGGCGAAGCGGCGGCGACGCGCTATGACGCGGGCGCTCATGTCATTCGCCGGACAGTCGACGGCGCGTTCGCGCGGCGTTAGGCGACTTTCGTAACGGGTCGTCTGCACGGTCTTCTGCACGAAACGGCCGCCCCAAACGCGCTGTTTCGCGGCAAATTCGGATGCTTCGTGCCGACGGGGCCTGAAAATGGTATACTACACGCCCGATGAAAGCAAAGCCGTCTTCTGAAATCACGGTCCTGAAGGAGATTACGACCGCCGTCGTCCGCGAGCGGAACGTGCGCAAGCTCCTGGAGGAGGTTCTTGAGATCCTGGAGCGCAGCATGGGCATGCTGCGCGGCACGTTCGCGCTCCTGGAGGGCGACGAGCTGCGCATCGAGGCGTCGACGCGCCAGCTGAACGCCGAGGAGCGCGCGCTGGGGCGCTACCACATCGGCGAGGGCATCACGGGCCTCGTCGCGAAGACGGGCCGCGCCGAGGTCGTCCTCGACGTCCGAAAGGACAAGCGCTTCCTGAACCGCACGAAGGCGCGCAACCCGGAGGAGCCGCTGTCGTTCATCTGCGTGCCGCTCATCCACCTCGGCCAGATCGTCGGCACGCTCTCCGTCGACCGCGAGATGCGCGGCGACACGACCTCGCTTGGGCAGGACGTCGCGTTTCTGGAGATCATTGCCGGCATCATCGCCGAGGCGGCGTCCGTCTGCCGCGAGGCCTGCGCCGAGCGCGACACGCTGCGGGACGAGAACCGCAAGCTCCGCGACCTCCTGTCGTCCGGCACGGGCAAGCTCATCGGCAACGCGCCCGCGATGCGCGTCGTCTACGAGCAGATCCAGCAGGTCGCGCCGAGCGAGGCGACCGTCCTCATCCGGGGCGGCAGCGGCACGGGCAAGGAGCTCGTCGCGCGCGCGATTCAGGGGCTCTCCGCCCGCAAGGACAAGCCGTTCGTCGTGCTCAACTGCGCAGCCCTGCCGGAGGCGCTCGTCGAGTCGGAGCTGTTCGGCCACGAGAAGGGCGCGTTCACGGACGCGCGCGAGCGGCGCATCGGCCGCGCCGAGGCGGCGGACGGCGGGACGCTCTTCCTCGACGAGATCGGCGACCTCTCGATTCCCGTGCAGGTGAAGCTCCTGCGCTTCCTGCAGGAGCGCACGTTCTCGCGCGTCGGCTCGAACGAGGAGCTGAAGAGCGACGTCCGCTTCATCGCCGCGACGAGCCGCAACCTGGAAGAGCTGATGGAGAAGAAGCTCTTCCGCGAAGACCTCTACTACCGGCTTTCCGTCTTCCCGATCGCGCTGCCGGCGCTCGCCGAGCGCAAGGACGACATCGTGCTGCTCGCGGAGCACTTCCTGCGGCGCATGAACATGAAGTACGGCAAGTCGATTGCGCGCATCTCCGCGCCGGCGATGAACATGCTGCAGGCCTACGCCTGGCCGGGAAACGTGCGCGAGCTGGAGAACTGCATCGAGCGCGCGGTGCTGACGACGAAGGACGACACGATTCACGGCTACAACCTGCCGCCGGCGATCCAGGTCGAGGAGTTCGCCGAAGACCCGTTCAACCCGGAGGCGAAGCTGACGCTCGACGACCAGGTCGCGGCGTTCGAGCGGCGCGTCCTGACGGAGACGCTGAAGCGGCACAACGGCAACCGCAGCGCGGCCGGGCGCGAGCTTGGCGTCTCGCCGCGCATGATGAACTACCGCCTCACGCGCGCGGGCATCATCAAAGGGGGCGAAAAGGCATGACGGCGATTGTCGATTACCGGGCCGGGAACCTGACGAGCGTCCGCTACGCCTTCGACGCGCTCGGCGTCGCGGCGGACGTGACGCGCGACCCGGCGGCGATCCGCGCGGCCGACCGCGTGGTGTTCCCCGGCGTCGGCGCGGCGCGGCACGCGATGGAGAGCCTGCGGGAGCTGGGGCTCGTCGAGGCCGTGCGCGAAGCCGCCGAGACGAAGCCGTTTCTTGGCATCTGCCTCGGCATGCAGATTCTTTTCGACCGTTCGGAGGAGGACGGCGGCGTCGACACGCTCGGCATCCTGCCGGGGCAGGTGCGGCGCTTCCCGCACGTCGTTGGCTTCAAGGTGCCGGAGATCGGCTGGAATCAGGTGGAAATAATCGAATTATCGAATAAACGAATAATCGAATCCGAAGAAACGAAGCTTGCCGCCTCTTCTCCCATTCGATTATTCGACGATTCGATTATTCGAAAATCTCCCGCGCGCGAATACTACTTCGTTCATTCCTACTACGCCGAGATCTGCCCGTACACGGTCGGCGTGGCGGAGTATGCGGGCGTCGAATTTACCGCGCTCGTGAAGAAGGGCCGGCTTTGGGCGAGCCAGTTCCATCCCGAAAAGTCCGGCCGCGTCGGGCTCGACCTCATCAAGGAGTGGCTGTCATGCTGACGAAGCGCGTGATCCCGTGCCTCGACGTGCGTAACGGGCGCGTCACGAAGGGCGTCAAGTTCAAGAACAACGTCGATCTTGGAGATCCCGTCGAGATGGCGGTGAAGTATTCCGAGGGCGGGGCGGACGAGCTTGTCTTCTACGACATCACGGCCTCGGCGGAAGGGCGGCCGATTGACATCGGCATGGTCGCGGCGGTCGCGAAGGCCGTGCGCATCCCGTTTGCGGTCGGCGGCGGCATCCGTACGACGGCGGACATGGAGCGCGTCATTCTCGCGGGGGCGGAGAAGATTTCCGTCAACTCGCTCGCGGTGAAGAACCCGGCGATCATCGCGGAGGGCGCGAAGGCGTTCGGCGCGCAGTGCGTCGTCCTCGGCATGGATCCGGTGAAGTCGGCGCGGTGTCCGAGCGGCTACGAGATCACGACGCGGGGCTTCCGCGAGTTCACGGGGATGGACGCCGTCGAGTGGGCGAAGCGCGCGGCAGACCTCGGCGCGGGCGAGATCGTCGTCAACTCGGTCGATGCGGACGGCACGCGGGCGGGCTTCGAGCTGACTGTCACGCGGCTCATCGCGGAGGCGGTGGGCGTGCCGGTCGTCGCGTCCGGCGGCGCGGGCAGGCCGGAGCATCTTGTCACGGTCTTCCGCGAGGCGCAGGCCGATGCGGCCATCGTCGCGGGCATGATCCACACGGGCGACTGCACGCTCGCCGATATCAAGGCCGTGATGGCGCGCGCCGGCGTCCCGACGCGGATGAGCTGGTAAGCGCCGCAGACGTTTCGCCAATGTTTGCGTGTCGGTTCACTCATCATGCCTGAAAAACAGGCGGAAGGAGCAGGATATGAAGGTCGTTCAAGGGCGTCTCAAAAGTCTTGGCGCGTTCACGTTTGGTACGCTCGCCGCCTGTCAGATCCACGCCTCGACATGGACGGTGTCGTTCGACCCAGCCGCGCCCGTCAACACGAACGGGTGGGAGTTGTCACAGTCAAGTGCGCAGCAAAAGACAACGCAATCTCCTGCCGGACGCAAGCTGGAGCCTAAAAACAAGGGAGACACGTCCATCATTGAAAGTCCTCTCCATTCGGCACGCATTCGCGCCGTCTCACTCGCGTTCAAGTGCGTTAGCGCAAAAATCGGGAATGCGTCAAAAGTGGAGGTCTTCGGCCGTGCCGCAACAGGCGCCGACTATCGGGTTCTCTTTTCCGAGTCGGGACTTCCTGGCTCGCCGACAAATCTCTGCTCCAGCTCCTACGCGACGCCGCTGGCCGATTTCGACTGCCGACAGATCAAGATTGCCTACACAAAAGACAGTGGAAACCTGGTCGTGTCCTCAGTGTCCTTTGAGGACGACGCGATTCGCGCCGAGCCGCCGACGAATCTGCGCACAGAGGTCGTGGATGCCGAGACGCGGCGTGTGCGTGTGAGCTGGGATCTCGCGGAAGGGCTTTCGCAAAGCGAATGGCGCACGTTCACCACGGCGACCGTCGGCGGAATCGGTTCTTCCGAGACGCTGTGGCGTGAATCGTTCGACGGCGTTCCCGCCGTGACGACAGCAAAGAAGTTGGACGCAACCGCGCTTGCCGCACTCGGTTTCGGTGACTGGGACGCGGTGAACGTGCGCCAGTCGCCTGTTGCAGGAGCGTTGCTGATCGGCTGGGAATCGCATGCTTCAGGTTCGCTGACCACGCCGCCGCTGGAGTGTGATTTTGCGGCGGGGCACACGCTTGTCATCCGCGCGGCGACCCGTGACGTCAACACGGGCATCCTGCCGGTTGCCGTTGTCTCTGGCGTCGTCACGTCGCATGTGGCGGACGTCGCCATCACGAAGACGCCGCAGGATTGCCAAGTGTCCCTGCCCGCGCTCGCGGCCACCGACCGCATTTTCGTCCACTCCCTCACCAACTTCGCCTCTGAGCAGACGTTCATTTATGACCTTGCCATCTGCGCGGACGGTGCCTATCAGGCGGAGGCCGTCGTCACGAACGCCGCGTCCGACGTGACGGCCGTTCAAGGCCATTCGGTCGAGATGATCGTCCCGACGGGCGGCACGAACCTCTGGCTCGAAGCGCGCACGGTCTATGGTGACGAGACGTCTGCGTGGACCGAGCCGTTTCTCGTAACGCTGTCCGACGCTGGTTCGGGTGAAAGCGATGGGGATGGAACGGACGATGAGCCGTCCTCACTCGTAGCCCCGTCGCGCATCCGCGCGGGGCGCTTGCCGGACGGGCGGATTCGCGTTGGCTGGAACGCGCCGGATGGCGCGACGAACGTGAAGCTGCGCGTGTGGACGCTTTCGCGGACGGATGGTGGGCTCGCCGCCGTGGCGGAGGGCGACATCCTCTGGTGCGAGACGTTTGCCAATGCGCCGGCCACCAATAGCAACAGCAACATCAACGTCGACGACGCGGACAAGCTTCGCCTCTACACAGACCGGGGCGCGGAGGGCTGGGATGTCTCGCGCTGCGTCTCGGTGGCCCTTGCGACAGAGACGTCCGTCCTCAAGATCGGGACGGGCGACAAGACCGGCGTCCTCGCCTCGAAAAGTCTGGGTGTGACTGGGGAGGACCTGACGCTTGTCGTAACAGCCAAGCGCGGCACGGGCGAGAAGAACTCAGGCGTCACGCTCAAGGCGGCGACGCTGTCGTCCGATGGCATTCAGACGAACGTACTTGGGCAGTCGGCGACGCTCACGGCTGCGTGGACGGAATGCGTCTTCCCGATTCCCGTCGCGCTGACGGGCGATGAATCGCTGCTCGTCGCGTCTGTCATCGGTACACCCAAAGACGGACGTGCTCTTCTGGACGACATTGCGCTCGTGCGCAACTACGTGGCGGCGTCCGTCGTTACCAACGAACGGCTGTTCGTCGACTGCGGCTTGTCCGCTTCTTACGATTTCGCGGCGGCAGATAATGGCTCGGTGCTTTTCGTCTCGTTGGCGGCGCAGGACGCGAATGGGCAGACCAGTGATTGGACGGAACCGCTTGAACTCGATCCGTCCGCACTTGCTGATTGGCGCGACAGGTTCGTCACTATGAAACAGGAGGACGTTTCAACCGTCTTCATCCCGGAAGATCTGCCGATACCCGACGGCAAAAACTGGGATGTCTCGGAATCGCCGTTTCGCTTTTGGGTTCAAGGCGAAGAAGTCTTCACGTTGGCGAACCGTGACGCCACGAAGCAGCTGAACGTCGGCGTCTACGTCTGCACGAACGTCTTCGGCAAGGACTGGGCCGTCCTTGTGCCGGGCTCGCCGGATACGGTTGCCGAGATCAAGGACGCCGAATGTCGTCTGGCGATTCGGACGGATGCCTTTGCCGCGCGTCGCCTTGAACTGTCGGGCACGTTCGCCCAGCTTAACGCAACCAACAAGGAAGAGAAAGTCCTGTCGTTGCAGTATCGGACGATTCGTCCTGACGGCACGACGAGCGACTGGCAGACGATGGACGAGTACGTGTCGACCTACACATCGGCGGATCTTTCGCCAGATCTCACCGGCACGCAGAAGGACGTCTCGTGTGCGGCCAATTTTCGCCTCCCGCGTGGCTCGACAATCGAGGCGCGCGTCTACTGCCGCAAGGCATACAATTCAGGACGCGAACCCCCACTCGGCTTCCGCGAGTTCTGCGTCCGTGTTTTGGGCGTCGGGCCGAGCCTCCTGTACATCATCCGCTGATGTGGCAACGGAGAGAGAAACTATTGGTGGAGTTCAAGAAGATGGTGTACGTTCAGAACTATGCGTCGCCGGTGGGTGGCATACTGCTCGCGGCGGATGAGATTGGGCTGACGGGCGTGTGGTTCGACGGCGAGAAGTTCTTCGCCGACAACCTTCCGGCAGAATATGAGGAGAGAGAAACGGCGACGCTCGCGTCCGCGAAGCGTTGGCTGGACATCTACTTTTCGGGGAAGAGACCGGACTTCACGCCGCCGCTGCATCCCGTCGGCTCGGCATTCCGCCTGAAGGTCTGGAACATTCTCCTGAAAATCCCCTATGGGCAGACCATTACCTATGGCGAGATTGCGCGGCAGCTGGCGGCGACAAGCGATGGCAGGAAGATGTCCGCCCAGGCCGTTGGCGGCGCTGTGGGACACAACGAAATCTCCATCATCATCCCGTGTCATCGGGTCGTGGGCGCAAACGGCAACCTGACCGGATACGCGGGCGGTTTGAATCGGAAGATCAAGCTGCTGACGTGCGAACACGTTGATATGAGCCGCCTCTTTCTCCCGAAGAGGTGAATCGCGCGGTGATGTCATCGGATCAGTTGCCGGCGCTGAGCAGCCCACCGACGATTCCGCCGAACACGGCCGCGCCAAGTGCCAGCCAGCCATCCGCTTCCGAAGGGCGATGATGGCGTTCCGGCGGCGGAGGCGGCGCGGGACGTTGCGGAGCTGGTGCCGGACGCGGTGCGGGCTTTGGCTGTGCAACGCGGCGGGTGTTAGGACGTGTCGGCGCACGGCCGGGGCGTTCGTTGCGGGGCGCGGGCGCCTGCTGGTGTGTGGGCGCTTTCTGCGGCGCGCGGTTGCCGGGTTTGCCGGGGGCGGCCAGCGACGTGCCGCAAAGCGTGAGGCACGCGAGGCCAACGGTCATTGTCTTCAGGATGTTCTTGTTCATCTTTCTGCCAACCTTTCCGGGCTTTTTGCCCTTACGAGAGAGCAAGGCGAGTTCACGCGCAAATTCTGACAAGCCGATTTTCATGATGCGCTCTGCGCGGCAGTCGCCCGTATTCCGGCCCGTCGGCCCGACATCTGTCGGCGTCTCCGAGCCAAAAGCGGCTTGCGTCGCCTTAGCAGCAGCAAGATTGCTTTCGCAGAACACGGAGATGATGGAGAGGCGGAGGCACGGAGTGCCGTTACGTGATTCACGAAACCCGAAGTCTGATCGATGCCTGACCGTCTGCGGCTCACGCCTCCGCGTCTCCCGGTCTCCGCTTCCTCCGCGTTCAGCGCACCCCGCCTAGCGGCCCCTTCGGGCAGCTTCGCAGGGGGATATGCAGGCCTTCCCGTGCAGGACGCAAGTCGCCCGCCCGGAGGCGGGAGCACCGTTGCCCCGAAGCGCGCCGCACGTCGGCAAGCGACAGGACAAGCGCGACGGGGCAATGATGCGGACGACTTCGGAGATCGGATCATCTACATGGAGCGATTTTTTCGTCTTCCACCCGCGCTCGTCAACGCATCCCGAAATTTGATATAATTCACTGCGTTGTTCGGCGGGAGCGTCGGATTGACAGTTGATCTTTGATATCGGCGGCACGCGCTTACACGGAGTTTGTCGCCATCATCAAATGTGCGCAAGCGCATTTTTTGCTTCTCTAGGAAACTGGAAATCTTCTGAGTTGGAGTGAAGAATGTGGCTGCGCAGGCCTGCATACAGGGGGCATGGTGTGCCCTCTCTCAGTATGCCCGCTCTGCGTGCCCGTTCTTGATATTTCAACTCGGGCTTTTCCAGTGCCTCTAGAGGGATATCTCGAACGGGCACGTGGTTATTTGCCGCTGGCGTGTCTTGTTCTTTCTGGGTCGGCGGCAAGAGGAACAGGGCATTGGCTGAACAGAGCGAACAGATTGTGTCGCGCGAGCGGGTGCGCGCCCACGGCGAGGTCTACACGGCCGCGCGCGAGGTGAACGCCATGCTCGATCTCGTGAAGCCGCAGTCCGGGGACGACGCCAGCACGTTCCTCGAACCGGCGTGCGGCGACGGCAATTTCCTCATCGAGATCCTGCGCCGCAAGCTGGCGACCGTTCGGACGAGATGCCGCCGTTCGCCGTTTGAATTCGAGTGGCGCTCGCTTCTCGTGCTGGGTCTTCTCTACGGCGTGGACATCCTCCCGGACAACGTGCAGCGCTGCCGCCAGCGGCTCTATGGCGAGTGGGAAGCGACGTATCGCGCCGTCTGCAGGAAGGCGGTGAAGGACGATGTGCTGAAGTCTGCCGCGTTCATCCTGAGCCGGAACATCGTCTGCGGCAATGCGCTGTCGATGATGCAGGTGGACGCGCAGGGACGCGACACGGCGGAGCCGATCGTCTTTTCCGAATGGAAGCCGTCCGCCGGGCTGTTCATCCAGCGCACGGACTTCACGATGAACGAGCTGCTGGCGAACTCAGACAATGTGCCGAAGCCTGAAGTCGGGCCGGACGCGCCCAAGCCGCCCGACGGCGAACTCCTTGCGCCCGAGCCGCACGCGAAGTTTCCGAAGCCAATCGGGAAACCCGTCACGAAACTCTACCGGAGGATCTGGGAAGATGCTGAATCTCAAGGATGAGGGATACAATCCCGATGTGCTGTGCTGTCTGGCGAATCTCTCGAACGACGAGGTGTTCACGCCGCCGGAGATCGCGAACCGGATGCTCGACCTGCTGCCGCAGGAACTCTTCCGCGATCCGACGGCGACGTTCCTCGACCCGGCGTGCAAGAGCGGCGTCTTCCTGCGCGAGATCGCGCGGCGGCTCATCGTGGGGCTTCAGCCGAAGATCCCCGACCTGCAGGAGCGGCTTGACCACATCTTCCACAGGCAGCTCTTCGGCATCGCCATCACGCAATTGACGAGCCTCCTCTCGCGCCGGTCGCTCTACTGCTCGAAGTATCCGAACAGCCGGTACTCCGTCTCGCGGTTCGAGACAGCCGAAGGCAACATCCGCTTCCGCCGGACGCGGCACAGCTGGAAGGACGGCAAGTGTGCGTTCTGCGGCGCATCGCAGCGGGAATACGACCGCGACGCGGCGCTGGAATCCCACGCCTACGAGTTTATCCATGTCCAAGATCCGAAGGAGATTTTCAAGATGAAGTTCGACGTCATCATCGGCAACCCGCCGTATCAGCTTGACGATGGAGGCGCAGGGGCAAGCGCCCGACCGATTTATCATTTGTTCGTTCAACAGGCGAAGAAGTTGAATCCAAAATATCTTGTGATGATTATTCCGGCAAGATGGTACTCGGGAGGAAAAGGATTGGACGCATTTCGGGATGAAATGTTGCAAAGCAAAAACATTCGGAATCTCGTTGACTATATCAACGCAGATGAATGTTTTCCAGGTGTTGCTCTGAAAGGAGGTGTCTGTTACTTTCTTTGGAGTCGTGATGACGAGGGCGTGTGTAAGGTAAGTAACGTTTCAAATGGTGTTACTACATCTGCGGATCGCTATCTTCTTGAAGCGGGAAACGATGTGTTTATTCGATTTAACAGCAGTATTTCGATTGCTCGGAAAGTGTCCGCTTTAAGTGAGGATGCCTTTGACAGACTTGTCAGCCATCGTAAACCATTTGGACTTTCATCGACTTTCTGTTCATATGATTCAAGACAGGGCGATGGAAAAATAATGATTTATGCCAACAAGGAAACAGGGTATGTCCGAGAGAAACTGATAAGCCAAAATCTTGATTGGATTAGGAAGCCGAAGATAATGATATCGGAAGCATATGGGGCTGGTGATGAATATCCACATCAAATCATCAACAAGCCCTTTATTCCTAAAAATCCATCCTGCTGTACAGAGACCTACCTTGTGGTAGGACCGTTCAAGGGTGAGAATGAGACGAGCAATGCATTGTCGTATATGAAGACTCGATTTTTCCGATTCATGGTGATGTTACGAAAAAATACGCAACATGGGACAAAGAAAGTCTATTCCCTTGTTCCCATCCAAGACTTCTCAAAGCCGTGGACGGACGAGAAGCTTTACAAGAAGTACAATCTAACCCAGGACGAAATCGCGTTTATCGAGTCAATGATAAGGCCGATGGAGTAAAGAAGAAAATGCAAACGAACTTTGACTAAGAGGGAAGGAATAGATCATGAGACGAGACTCATCGATGGATTCGGCAATATGGATTCTCATCATTTTGTTCTGTCCGCTACTGGTGCTCTTTCCCCTGATTGCGATCGTGTGGATTCTGGCCCCGTACTTCGTGGAGCAGTGGAAGGAGGACTGGAAGACGGCAAGGGAACGGAGGAGAACGGAAATGGAGATGAAGAAGCGGGGGGAGCCGTTGCGGCCTCTCAAAGCCGTAGATCGACGAGGAGCTTTACAGAAAATACAAAAGAAGTACAATCTGACGAAAGACGAGATGGCGTTTTTCGAGTCAATGATCAGGCCGATGGAGTAAGAAGAAAATGCTAGTTTATAAGTACATGTCTTATGAGCGGTTCTTGGAATCGATAACACCCGAAGGTGTCTATCTGAAAGTTAGTCATCCACGTGAGTTTAACGACCCTTTTGACTGTTGTGGAACTTGCCATGGAAAACCAACGAAAGAATTTCTGGATGAAGTAAAAGCAGATAATGTGCCTTGGCTGTCCTGGTTTTCAGATGATAGCGTATGTGGGGTTATGTCGGTCATGCTTTCAAGTCGTCGAATCTTTGATGCAAGCTATCGAGTCTTCTCAGCAAGTGATACATCAATTAAGGAGACGGAAAACGAAATGTTAATGTGGTCTCATTATGGTGATGCCTCTAAAGGCATTAGAATTACCATCGATGTTGATACAACAAAAATCAAGTGTAAGCGTGTGCAATACAGAAAGAATCTTCCAAGTCTCAATCTCGCAACAGTGAAATCACGAGATCCATTCATTGATGCCGAAATGCGTCGTTTTCTGATTCAGTGCTTACTAACAAAAAACATCGTGTGGAAATACGAGCGGGAAAGAAGGGTTGTGTTTGATGTTCACTCATCGGCGATACAAAGATTGCCTGCCCGTGATGAAGAGAGTAAAATCGAAGATGCAAGATTTGTGTGGCGTCCAGAAAAGGCGGTAATAAAAGAGGTGTGTCTTGGTTCAGAATCATGCCGTTCAGAATCATGCCGCGTCTCAAAAAAGCCGGAAGAATTGAAAGCATACCTTAACCAATTGAATCCCGGGCACGGCTATAAGATTCAGGGGTTAATATCCGTGCGGGGTGGACGATATGGATACAAGGAATTTCCATTGCGGTAGAATTTATTTCTAACACAGGAGGAATGCTATGAAACTTGATTATGACTTGATTCGTGAGTTACTTGAAAAGGTTGAGGCGGTAACGCCTCGTGATGAGTATTACAGCGAAGATGAGCGCGAATGCTACCACTTGAAGCAGATGATAGATGGGGGATTGGTGCAAGGGTGGTCGTGTCCTGATGGCGCAGGAGGATGGAGTGCCGAGATTACGGATTTGACGCTGAAAGGGCATGAGTTCTTGGGGGCATGCCGCGAGAGCAAGATCTGGAATGCGATAAAGGAATCGTTCAGTAAAGAAGGGGTTGCACTTACCGTTAGCATGATTGTCGCGTTTGCAAAGCAGAAAGCGGCTGAATTGTTGGGACTTCGCTGCGATGGCTAATAGGAAGAAAGGATAATGTGGAAATGGAATCACTCGTTTTGGCGTTGGTGGCGTGGACGTGCGAATGGGGAAAAACGATATTGTGACTATGAAATTCGTGACGGATTTCGTAATGCTATCCCAGAGTTCTTATAAATGAAGGAGATACAAATGAGAAAGAAAAAGCAGACAAGCAAGAAGAAAAACGAGGCGGTTGAGAAAACGCCACATGATCCACGCCAATGCACGGTTGTGGACATCTTGCGAGATAAAGCGCATCATGGGGACGTTCGAGCGATGACGACCCTTGGGTTGTACTATGCCTACGGCATTGGGTGTAGAAAACAGCCACACCACGCCGCGCGTATGTTTGAGAATGCGTATTCGCATACAAAAACCGATTCGGCGTCAACCTATCGCTCACGGGCTGACATTTGTTCGATGGCGGAAAATCTTATTGAATTTGGGGTCTTGAGAAATGTAAGTCATTATTTCGCGAGCGCAATATGGGACAGAAAGCCGGCAGACGATCTCCTCAGTGGTGCCTTGAATCTTTAAAATGTTACTGTCACTATTCTATAAAGGAAAAGACAAGATGAATGTTGATTATCGCAGTCGTTTTAGGCAGCTCTTGCTGATGGCAGAAGGGCGTTATGAAGAGTCATTTGAACTCAATGCAGAAATCTTTGTCGATATTCGTCGGGCGATAGGAGAACCAGTCTGTCTAATGGACTGGTACGGACAACCCAGTGAAGATATCCTGCGTGAGCAAGATGAGTTGTATTCTGTAGAATGGCTTCAAAAAGCTGCTGGAATGGGATATTTTCAGACTAATTGCATTTTAGGGGTTTATCACTTGGTTGGCAAGGGGGTTGAAAAAGATTGCTGCAGGGCCGTATCGCTGTTAGAGGCTTCTGCAAAAAGTGCTGAAAAAAGTGCCGATTTTATGACACGGCCAATGCTGTCGGATGGTTTTGCTTTGGCCTGTGTCTCATATGCAACACCTGATTATGCGTTGGGGTGTATTTTCTCTTCTGATGAATTTGTTGTGGCTGATTACACGAAAGCATTAAGGCATTATGAACGAGCCGCAAAGATGGGTGATTATTATGCTTTGCTTGGAGCATTGAGGATTTTGGAAGGTGCGGACGGCGTTCTCCCAATTGACATCGAGGCGGCGGAAGGCCTTTGCGCCGATGTGCTTGCGGACAATGTCGCAGCAGCTTCCACCGAAAGTTTCGCGCACCCTCCACATGGGCCTAATAAGAGAAGATTCCTTCTTAAAAAACTCGAAGACTATGCCAAGATTGCACGATACAAGCTACAGGGCGAGGTTTTGCCGTTAGCAAGATGGTCTCAAAAGACGGGGATTCCTCAACAGGTACTGGAAGAGCGAATTTCAAGAGGGTTGTCTGATGCCGAGGTTTTGCGGCCTCTTGACGAAACGGAAATGAGCGAATGCGATAAAAATGAAACACCGTCGGTAGAGTCTGTAGCAGATCCAGCCCACTCCTTATAAGCTGAGGGTACGGGCGAGCGAAGACGAGAACTGGAGAAAATTTGGCCCCAAGCAAATCAAAAAAGGTAGCTATGAAAACCAACAGAGACATGTATGTTGTACGTGGTCTTATTGATGATGTATATACCAATGTCAGGAGGATTAAGTCAGACGGAAGGAAGTTTGATTGGAACAGGAGGCTGTCGGCTGCAAAGAATTTAGAGAACGCTTTCTTGTGTGAGGATATTGCGTGTGAGGATATTGCGGATTCTCGATTTCTCGTCTTCTGGGCTGCGAAACGTTATGCATACTGGGTAATCTTGTCGTCGGACGACTCCCCTTGCTTGAAAATGGCGATCAGGGAATATGCTGGGTTGAGACGGAAGTTCTTGTGGAACATTGGAAGAGTGAAGTTGCGGAGCATTGAAAGGGCATTACGTGACCCTATCGAAGTGACTGTTCCGGAATCTGCATTGAATTGGTATTCTGCACAGGAACAGCGGAAGGCTGTATTGAAGCAATTGGAATTTACGTGGAAACAGAGGAAGTCGGCATTGAAGCAATTAGAAGTTACATGGGAAAAGACGCTGCAAGAAATGAAGTTTGAGAAGATGTCGGGAGGAGGAAGTTGTCATGAAGACAAGACAGAAAGGAGAATCAAAAAATTTTAAGTTCAAAGGAAAACTGAACGATGGCAAACACTGAGTCCTTGTTTCCGCCGAAGTCGGCGGCGCATCCAACGATCTACGCCTATTCCGAAACGCGCGCGGAACTCGTAGGCCTTCTGAAGGTCGGCTATACGAATCGTGCGGTCGAGGCGCGCATGTCCGAGCATTATCCGACCAAGTTGCCGGACGGTACGGTGCCCTATCGCGTCGAGCTGGTCGAGTCGGCGATGCGCCCCGACGGCTCGTGTTTTCTGGATCATGACGTGCATCGCCTCCTGAAGGCGCGCGGCTTCCTCTGCGAGGGCGGCGAATGGTTCCGCTGCGGCGTCGACGACGTGCGCGCGGCGGTGGTATCGTTGCGGAACGGGGACACTCGCTCTCAGACGCGTACGCTCGACTTCGCAATGCGTCCCGAGCAGGTGCGAGCCGTCGAGAAAACCTACGCTTTCTTCCGGCGGGCGGAAAAGAAAGACCCCGACCGGCATCCGCGCTTCCTGTGGAATGCGAAGATGCGCTTCGGCAAGACGTTCGCGGCCTACGAGCTGGCGAAGAAACTCGCGGCGAAGCGTGTCCTGATCCTGACGTTCAAGCCGGCGGTCGAGTCCGCTTGGCGGGAAGACCTTCTGCGGCACGTCGACTTCGAGGGCTGGCAGTTCGTCTCCAACAAGAACGCGGCGGACGAGAACGTGTCCATCGACACGCAGTATGACCAGACGGACAAGACGCGCCCCATCGTCTGCTTCGGCTCGTTTCAGGATCTGCTCGGCAAGAGCGAAGCGGGCGGCATCAAGGCGAAGAACGAGTTCATTCACCTCGAAGACTGGGATCTCGTCATCTTCGACGAGTACCATTTCGGTGCGTGGCGCGATACGGCGGCGAAACTGTTCAAGAAGGACAAGTTCGATGAGGAGCAGCAGTACGACTTTGATGACGAGGCATACCAAAGAAACGAGGCCGGCAACGCGCTCGACGAGACGTACATCGAAATCGACGCGAAGTACTACCTCTACCTCTCCGGCACGCCGTTCCGGGCCATCAACTCAGGCGAGTTCATCGAGGACCAGATCTTCAACTGGACCTACTCCGACGAGCAGACGGCGAAGCGCGACTGGGCGGGCGACGGGCCGAATCCCTACGCTGCGCTGCCGCAGATGGTCATGCTCACCTACCGCCTGCCGGACTCGATCCGCCAGGTCGCCCTCGACACGCAGTTCAACGAGTTCGACCTCAACGCCTTCTTCGCGGCGGAGGGCGAGGGGCCGCTCGCGCGTTTCACCTACGAGGACGAGGTGCAGAAGTGGCTCGACCTCATTCGCGGCAACTACCTGCCGAGCAGCGTGGAAAGCCTGAAGCTCGGCACGGAGGCGCGTCCGCCGATGCCGTTCTCGGACGCACGGCTTCTGAACGCGCTCGCCCATACGCTGTGGTTCCTTCCGAACGTCGCGGCGTGCGACGCGATGGCGAACCTGCTCGCGCGTCCGCACAACCGGAAGCCGAACGCCTATGGAGGCTACACGGTCGTGGTCGCGGCGGGCGCGAAGGCCGGCATCGGGCTGGACGCGCTCGACCCCGTGCGGCGGGCGATGGGCGACCCGCTTCGGACAAAGACGATCACGCTCTCGTGCGGCAAGCTGACGACGGGCGTGACGGTGCGTCCGTGGACGGGCGTCTTCATGCTGCGGAACCTGAAGAGCCCCGAGACGTATTTCCAGACGGCGTTCCGCGTGCAGAGTCCGTGGACGGTGACGGACGAGAACGGGCGGACGGAGATCGTCAAGAGGGTCTGCTACGTCTTCGACTTCTCGCTCGACCGCGCGCTCCGCCAGATCGCCGACTACAGCTGCCGGCTGAACGTGGAGGAGCCGAACCCGGAGAAGAAGGTCGGCGACTTCATCAACTTCCTGCCCGTCCTCGCGTACGACGGCAGCACGATGCAGCAGGTGGACGCGCAGGAGATCCTCGACATCGCGATGTCGGGCACGTCGGCGACGCTTCTCGCGAAGCGGTGGGAGTCGGCGCTCTTGGTGAACGTGGACAACCAGACGCTGGAGGCGCTGCTCAGCAATCCGGCGGCGATGCGGGCCTTGGAGTCGATCGAGGGCTTCCGCTCGCTCAACAAGGACATCGCGACGATCATCAGCAACGCGAAGGAACTCAAGAAGGCAAAGGCGGAAGATGCGAAGCCGACGAAGGCGGAGGCCAAGTCGCTGACCGAGAAGGAGAAGGAGATGAAGTCCAAGCGCAGGGAGATCCAGGAAAAGCTCATCAAGTTCGCGACACGCGTGCCGATCTTCATGTACCTCTCGGACTACCGCGAGCGGAGCCTGAAGGACGTCGTCTCGCAGCTGGAGCCCGGCCTCTTCCGGGCGGTGACGGGGCTGGACGTGAAGGACTTCGAGCTTCTGGTCGGGCTGAACGTCTTCAACGGGCCGCTCATGAACGATGCCGTGTTCAAGTTCAAGCGCTACGAGGACGGCAGCATATCCTACACGGGCATCGACCCGCACGCCGGCGACGAGTCCGTCGGCGGCTGGGACACGGCGATGGATCGTGCCACGTTCGATGCGCTTTATCGCGGCCAGCAGGCGTCCATGCGGGAGGGAGCCGCGTAGTTAGAAGAATTTGCAACCAAAATCAAGAAAGGAAGACAAGATGATGCTGTCACTAATAGGCTTGTTCATATCCCTGTATGCGATGATGGGAATTATTGCCGTATCCATGATCGCACTAGTTCTGCTTCCATACTTCATCGAGCAGTGGATTGTGGACTTGAAAAAGTTTGTGAGACGACTCACAAACAGACAGAAAGGCAAAAAATGAAAGAAACAGAAATGACTGATAAGATGGCTGTTGCCAAGAGCGAAGGAATTGGAGTCCCTCGCAAATGCATGACAATCGATCTCTTGCAGGAGAACGTTCGGCAGAATGATGTTAGGTCAATGATTATGCTGAGCCTTTACTATATTTACGGAATCGGGGTTGAGAAATCAAACGAAACAGCCGCTGAGTTGCTTGAGAAAGCCTATTCCCTTGTACAGGGCGATGATCAAAGGATGCTTGAAGTTGACCTGGTTGCAGATCATATCATTCAAACAGTCTTGGCGGCAGATAATCTTCCGCTTTTACAAGAATCTGCTTTTAATTCTTATGCAGAGGAGGATGATGTGGACATTGAAGATCTGATAGCCAGAGCGGATGAGTTGCCGGATGATAAAGATTTGGAGTATTTCTGGGGGCTGTGTTGCAGGGTACGTGGTCGTGAAGTCGATGAACTCATAGCCGAGAATGGCACTGAGATAAAAAAAGAATGTGAGGCTCTTGCAAAAAGAAGTTTGAAGGAGGGGGCTGGTGTTAGTGTCTGCGAGAAATATTATCAAGACGTTTTATATAACTCTCGCCATGATATCATGCAACCACCAACAGGGCTATTCGTGTTGCGGGAATTGAGGCGCTATGCCACGATGGAACGATATGATGTGAAAGGAGAGACATTGACGTTGCCGGAATGGGCTCAGCGATTGGGGATAGCCGAAGCCGAGCTGAAAGCACTAATTGCCAAGGGTTTGTCGACGGCGGATGTTTTGCGGCCTCTTGGAATAAAAAAGTGTCAGACGCCTTTGCGAAATATACCGGAGACCTGATATTCTGTATTTATATAAATGCGGTGGTAGAGGTGAATGGTCTTAGAGCTCTTGATCATAATGCCTCGCAGAAAGGGGGCGATAGTGAAAGATAGTGAAGTGGGTTAACAGCCAATTTATCCATCTGCAATGTTCCTTAACTTGTTAAGTGATTTTGCAGTGCATGTTGTACCATAGGTTACACTGATGTGGCTTGACCGAATGGGATCCGTGGTGATTTTTTCGTCATTCCGCCCATCTTGCAGTCCATTGCTTTTGGAAGCCCCCCTCGTTCAGACCGCCAACGGGTGCAACGAGATATTTATGCAGAGTCAAAGGGTTTTAGCCGCAGAGAACGCAAAGGACGCAAGGCTCATGCCGCG
>CAKTZA010000011.1 GCA_934635045.1 uncultured Kiritimatiellota bacterium
CGGGAAATCCGCACGTCCGGTTTGATGAGGGGGAAGTCGCATCGGCGAAGCCGAGGCGTGGGTCTCTACTCTACAAACGAACGATTAGATGCTTGGCGGTCTTGTCGGCGTTCCTGTGTACGCGGGCCGTGGCGGATGAAGTCCGTTGGACGAACGTGAACAGCGGGTCGCAGGACTGGGCGACTGTCTCGAACTGGCAGGGGGCGGGCGGTTATCCGTCGGGCGCGTCGGACGCGGCGATTCTGCCGGACGAACCCGTCGCCACTGGCAACGGTTCTGCCGTCCAGACCGTCCGACTGCCGGCGGAGAGCGCATTCGCGATCGGCTCTGTTGCGGGCACGTGGTTGCATCGAATCGCCACCTATGACCGCACGGGGGCTTCCGTCACGCCGCGCGCGGTGACGGTCGGCGACACGTCCGGATTCGATGGCGTGTGGATGGGCAATGCCTTGAAGTGGAGCCTCTTTTTCTCCGGCGTCGCGACGTCGCCGCGCCTTTCGGCGGTCGATGCCGCGAACCGTCCGACGGTGAATGTGCCGACAGGCGTTTCTGCCGCGATAGATGCCGTGGTGGGCGGGTCCGGCTATCTGGTCAAGGAAGGTGCGGGTTCTTTGCTCGTGCGGGGCGCGCTCAACGCGGATGCGCAGCGGATCGACGTCAACGCTGGCGTTCTGGAACTGGAGGGGGTGCCGGATGTTTCGGATGCGCCCGGCGGCGATCCCGTCTTTTGGGTCGATGCGGCGCGCACAAACCGCATGGACTTGGCAGAGGGGGCTGACGGGCGCACGTACGTTTCGGCCTGGCGCGATGCCCGCGACGGGTACGAGGCAATCGTCGCGACGGCTTTCGGCGGTGCGGACGGCGTTTATCGCCCTTTCCTTTCGTTCAAGGCTCTGGGGGGCCTTCCAGTCGTCGACTTCGGCGCTTACAGCTGGGACAGCACCTATCCGGCGGACAGCAGCCTGGGGCCGAGCGGGGGGATGACCTACGATCTGGGGGAGAAGGTTCGGAACGTGATTCTCGTCTTCGCGGACACGCAAGTTGCGCGCGCATTTCCGGTCGGGCAGACGAGCGCCTATCAGTTCCATCGCGGGGCGAACAACGCCGTGGCCTGCGATTGGACGGATGCGAAGGTGCGCAACGGAATCCTCCGTCTGGACGGCGCTGAAGCCGAATACGGGCAGACTGTCCCGTTCGGACGTTTCCACATTCTGGAATATGTCCTGACGGACGAGGGCCTGAAGCCGTCGACATTCGCGCTCGACCGTGACAGTCGCATCGGCGGCGTGCGTCTCGCCGAGGCCGTCTTCTACACCAACCGTCTGACCCATGCCGAACGCACGGCGACGCTGCGCTACCTGCGGCGAAAATGGGGCGATTCCGGACACATGACCGGGAGCGACGTGAACGTGCTGGCGACTTCGGACGAGACGGTGGCCGTGTCCGTGCCGGACGGACGCACGGCGAAGGTCCGCCATCTGGCGGTCGGCGGCACGAAGTTCGTCAAGAAAGGCGACGGCACGCTGAAAGTCGGCCGATTCCAGCCCGAATCGCCGTCGCTGGAGATTCATGGCGGCGCGGTGGCGTTCGACGAGAAGGCGACGGCGGTGGCGTCAGACGGCCCGGCGGAAGGGGCGATCTTCTGGGGTGATGCGACGGTGAACGACAGCATTGTGTCCGAGAACGGCGCGATTGTGGCTTGGAAAGACTGCCGCGCGGACGTGAGCGCTCGTGCGGAGGTTCAGGTCGGTCATCCGACGCTGGTGGCGAACGCCGTCAACGGCCGGAGGGTCTTGGATTTCGGAACGGGGCCGGGCGGTAAAGGCGGCACGGCTTCGTGGATGAAGGTCATGAACCTTGCCGGGGGCGACTATCCGGTGCGCGAGGCCGTCCAGCTGGTGCGGATTACGAACGACACGAACTATCGTCCCAATCTCTTCGGTTGCCAGTCGCAGGTTCTCAACCGTGAGGCGAAAGACGTTTCCCGTCTGCTTCACCTGTCATATGCCTACGGCAAGGCGGCGGCTGGCATCTGGACGATGGACGGCGAGGCCGTCGACCCCCTTGCGCGGTTCGACATTGACACGAACGCCTATTATATAGCCAGTTTTTCGTCCGCCGATGCCGTGGGTGCGCACTGGCTGGCCACTGACCGTGGCTACGAATACGGCGACACGCAGCTGGGCGAAGTCCTGCTCTACGACCGGGTTCTGTCGGACGCCGAACGCCAGCAGACGATCGCCTACCTGATGAAGAAGTGGAAGGGCGTCGATGCACCGTTTGCGCGGTCTCCGGCGAGAATTTTCCGCATGGAATTCTCAACTGACAATGTGACGCCAAGGCTTGTCGCCGATGCCGACACGACGATTGGCGAAGTCGTGCTGCCAGCTGGCGGGACGCTCACGAAGACCGGCACCGGCAAGGTCACTGTCGAGACGCCGATCCGAGGCGCCGTGACGGGGCTTGTCGTTTCGGGTGGCACGCTTGATTTGGCGGGCGGCCTGACGCCGACGGCGTTCGATTCGGCGACCTTTCACCTGGACGCCAGCCGGGCGTCATCGTTTGCCTGGCGCGAGGGACAGGCGCGCGACGGACGGATTGCGCGCTGGTATGACTGCCGGGACAACGGGAAGTATGCGGCGACGCCGTTCATCGCGGCGGGCGACAACATTTGGTATCGCGGCGGGATGACGAACGCCCAGTATGCCGTTTCCGACGGTTCGGACGGACTGTCGGCGGGCTTGCCCTACGTTGATTTCGGCATCCATCAGAACAACTTGGACAACGCGGGCTCGTCCGGCATGTACCTGTACGAGGCTACCGGCGCGCGTGCGCAGATTCCTGTGCGGGAGTTCCATGCGGTCTTCCAGTTCTCCGGCAAGAACAGCACGCCGCTAGGCGGAGAAAGCGGACCGGGAGCTGCGGCACTGGTGCCGAGCGGCAAGGATTTTGGCGGCTACTTCTCCGGTTGCACGACGGCCGCTTCGGCACCGAAGATGTCGGACGGCTCGGCTTGGTATACGGCGAATGCCTACCGTCCAGACGGCACGGACGCGACGACGCAATTCGTCGTCTATTCCGTCGCGTTCCCGGAGGCTGTCAAGGCCTGGAACATCGCCATTGACCGCAACTGCGGCGTCGGCGGCCTGAAACTGTGTGAACTGGTCATCTACACGGACGGCACCAACGACACCGCCACGGCGACGGCCATCAACAGGCATCTTCTGAAGAAATGGAAGGGCCTTGGCGACGGCGGCGACTTCGGCACGCGGCTCCCGCTCGCGGTGGCCGACGGCGCCTCGCTTCGGGTCGGTGGTGCGATGCAGCGGTTTGTCGTGCCGACGCTGACGGGCGGCGGCACGGTCGATGTGGGCGATGTGGAGGGCCTCGCACGCCTCGATGCCACGATAGCGGCGGACGGCACGATTGAGCCGGTTCGCGTGAAGGGGCGCGTGACGTTGGCGGACACGCTGACGTTGGCGGTCGACATTCGCTCGAAGAAGAAACCGGCGCCCGGCACCTACTTGCTCTTCGAGGCGGACGACCTCGTGAACGCCGCGTCCGCGAACTGGATCTACGAAACGACCGGTTCGTGGCAAGACGCCCGCATCTACACGTTCATGCGGGACGGCAACAAGGTTTACCTGGGAATTCAGAAGAAAGGATTCGTTTTCTATGTTCGCTAAGAAACTGTCGACACAAACCGTTCTGCTGATGACGCTCGTGGGGGCGTCGGCCGTGTCCGTCGAGGCGCGAACACAGGTTCTCTCGGATCGGCTGGAGTGGTTCAAGGATCAGAAGTTCGCCCTCTTTCTGCACTTCGGCATCTACGCGACGGCGGGCATCGTCGAGTCGTGGGGACTTTCGGACGCAGATTCGAAGTGGTCTCGCTTCGAGACGCCGCAGCTGCAGGGCGACGACTACCGCCGCTTCTACTTCGACCTGAGCCGTGGGTTCAACCCGACGCGGTTCAATGCCGACGAGTGGGCGGACGAGGCCGTGAAGGGCGGCTTCAAGTATGTGCTCCTGACAACGAAGCACCATGACGGGTTCTGCCTGTATGACTCGAAATACACGAACTACAAGGTCACGGATCCGTCCTGTCCGTATGCCAAGAACCCGAATGCGGATATCGTGAAGCGTTTCTTCGACGCCAGTCGGGCGCGCGGGCTTGGCATCAGCGCGTATTTCTCGCAAGCCGACTGGCACGTTGAGAGCTATTGGGAGAATCACGGCATCGGGTTCAAGACCTCGCGACATCCGACCTACGACACGAAGAAGAATCCGGCCAAGTGGCGGGCGTTTCGGAAATACGTCCGGGGACAGCTACTTGAACTGGCCGAGAACTATGGGCCGTTGGACATGTTCTGGCTTGATTCGGGGTGGGTGAATCCGAAGAACGGACAGGACATCGACATCGAAGGCATTCTGGACGTCTGCCGCGTCCGGACGCCGGGCCTGCTGGCCGTGGGGCTCGACAGCAAGAGCCCCTACTGCGACATCGACGTGCAGGAAGTGAAACTGCCGCCGACCGCCGTCACGAACAAGGTCTGGGAATCGTGCTACAAGCTCGGCAAATACTGGGGCTATCATTACGACGATACCTACAAGACGCCGCGTGAGGTCATCCACCTGCTACTGGAGGTCGTGGCCAAGGGCGGTAACTTGGCGCTGGGCGTCGGGCCGATGCCGGACGGGCGGTTGCCCGTCCCGGCTGTCGCGTGCATGCGCAAGGTCGGCGAGTGGCTCAAGGCGCACGGTTCGGCCGTCTATGTGACACGTCCGCGCGCGCCGTTCTTCCGTGACCGCTGGGCGTTTACGCAGTCCAAGTCGGGCGACCGCACGTATGCGATTCGCCTGTGGGACGAAAAGGAATCCGCCGCATCCACAGCGATTCTCCCCGCCGATCCGGCGCTCGGCAAGGTGGCGAAAGTCACGCACGTCAAGACGGGCAAGACCTTGCCCGTGACGCGCGTTCCCGGTGGCTTTGAGATTGACTTCAGGGCGGTGTCTCCGCACGATGCCTGTGCGGATGCCGTGGTGATCGAATGAGTGCGGCTCTGCTCGGAGGGCTCCTGCTGGGGGCGGTTCTTTCGGACGGCCCCGTCGCGCCGTTGCCGGACGGCGTGGGCGGCAGCCCCGAGGACGTCATGTCGCTGACGGACGCCTGGACGAGCCGGACGCCGACGCGCGTGCGCTATTCCCTGAATGGCCTTTGGCAGTCGCACGCGGTCGGCGCGACGAATGCGTGGACATGGCTGAAGGTTCCCCTGGCCATGACGGGCGTCAATCCGCATCGCGTTTATCGTCGCGCTTTCGTGATGCCGAAAGAGACGGCGGGGCGGCGCGTTCGTCTGCGTCTCGACCTGTTCTGCACGCATGCGTGGGTGCGGCTGGACGGGCGTCTCATGGGCGAGGGCGATTTCCCGTCGGCAGAGTTCGACCTGACTGAAGCCGTCCGCCCCGGCGCGCGGCAGGTCTTGGAAATCGAGGTCGTGGGGGCGCATCTCAACAGGGAGACGCTCGACTACAACGCCGGCTTTCGCGCGGCGGCGAAAGTCGCCCGCCGCCCGTTTCGCGGCGGCGGCCTGACGGGCGATGTCTTTCTGGACATTCTGCCGCCGCACAGCCGTCTGGTCGACCCGTGGGTGGAATGCTCGGTGGCGGAAGGGCGCGTCACGTTCAAGGCCGAGAGCGTGCGCCTGCCGTCGGAGGGCGTCCGTCTCAAGGCCGAGGTGACGGGGTGCGGCGCGCGGAAACGTTTCGAGTCGGGCGTCATCCGTCCGGATGCCGAAGGCGTCGTGTCCTTCTCGACCGCGTGGAAGGACGCGCGGCAGTGGAACTTTCGAGCCGCGACCAACCTGTACAGCTGCACGCTGTCCCTGTCGACGGCTTCGGGCAAGTTGCTGGACGTGGCGCATCCGTTCACGTTCGGCTTTCGCGAGATGGCCCTTGCGGGAAACAAGCTGCTGATGAATGGCGTGCCGATTCACCTGCGCATGCTGCTTGTGCCGATTGCCAGCATGGGGCCCGACCTGTCGAACCTGGACGTGTGCCGCGAGACGTGCCGGCGCCTGAAGGAAGAAGGCTACAATTGCATCACGGATCAGTACGGGTCGGTTCCGGGGTCGTATACCTACAATGAGGCGATCTTGCAGGCCTGTGACGAGTTTGGCATCGCCTACGTCCACACGTTGCCGCACGTCAAGGACTATGGCGGTGTCGAATCGTTTCTGACGAACGAGACGGGACGCGCGACCTACACGCGCGTGGCGCGACATTTCGTAAAGGCGCATCGGAACCATCCGAGCGTGGTCGCCTACGCCATCAACCACAACATGGCCGGGTATCTCGGCGACTTCGATCCCTTGGCGAACGTGGACGGCAAGCGTCTGCCCAAGACGGTGGACGACACGCCCAAGCGGCGGGTCGCGCATGCGGGCTACGAGATTGTCCGGCGGCTCGATTCGACGCGCCCCTGCTATCACCATGCCGGCGGCGATCTCGACGACATCATCACGACCAACACGTATCTCGACTGGGTGCCGCGACAGGAGCGGAGCGACTGGTTCGGCGCGTGGTCGACGCGCGGGACGAAGCCGTGGATCCTGGTCGAATACGGCATGCCGCACATCGCTAACTGGTCGAGCTACCGGGGGCCGCAGTTCATCTGGGATGCGCGCGTCTACCAGTCGATTGTCGCGGCCGAGGCGGCCAGTTCCTTCCTCGGCGATGCGATGTTTTCCGACGCGCCCGCGACGCGTGCCGTTCTCGCCGCCGAGGAGGCGCTGTGGGCGAAGGGCCGTCCGTGGAGCTGGATGCGGGAGATGCACGAGAAAGTCATGGAGCTGGATTGCGGCTATCAGGAGGTGCTGTGCTACTACATGGCTGACAATTGGCGTTCGATGCGGGCCTGGGGCCTGACGGGCGCATTGCTGTGGGATCAGAAGCGCGCGATGTTCCGGCTGGCGCGTCCCGCGCGTCCGCGCGAGAACCCGAACCGTTATCGGAGTCTCAAGCGGCCCGGTGTCGTACCGGATCGACTGGGTGCGTACGACCAGTATTTCATCGACGCCGGCGATCGCGAGAAGTGGCGCCGTCAGCCGATTGCCGACGTGATCCGCCGTTGGAATCAGGACGATTGCGCGTTCATCGGCGGGGACGAGGTCTTCACCGACAAGGCGCACCATGTCCGGCCGGGCGAGAAGTTCCGCAAGCGGTTGGTGATCGTCAACGATCGCTTCGAGGCAACGGACTACGCATGGCGCGTGAATCTTGTCGCGGAGAGCGGACAGACGGTGACGCATCAGGCCGGGCGCATCCGTGTGGCGCCGGGTCTGCGTGGCGAGGTGCCTGTCGAGCTGACGGTGCCAAGTGTGGGTGACTACACGCTCAAGGCCACGTTCGCGGCACCGGGCTGGTCGTCGACGGACAGTTTCGAGATTACGGCGTTGGCCGCCGCCACCGGTCGGTTTCCAAAGGCGGTTGCACTCTACGACCCGAAGGGCCTGACGGCGGCGAACTTCGATCGGCTGGGCGTCCCCTATCGGCGCATACGGACGGTGCAGGAGGCGCGAACGGCGGCGTGCGTGACGCATGATCTCGTGGTCGGGCGCGAATCGCTGACGCGCGAGCTGTTGGACGCCGTCCTGTACGAGCAGTGGTCGCGGGCGCGTCTGCTCGTGTTCGAGCAGACGAAGGATACGCTGGAGTCCATCGGTTTCCGCGTACAGGAATACGGGCTGCGGAACGCCTTCCCGCGTTTCGCGGACGCTTCCCTCGGAAATCTGACGGAGGGGCTTTTGCGAGACTGGGCCGGCGCGTCCACGCTGATTCCGCCGGCCGTGTCGGCGGCGGAAGCCGGGCCGGGGCAGATCGCGCGCTATCCCGAAACGACATGGGCCGGCTACACCGTGGCGCGTCCGTATCGGGCGGGGCTGCGGGGCGCGGTGGCGACAGTGCTGCCGGAAAAGCCGACATGCGGCGACTTCCGTCCGCTTGCGGACGGCGGCTGGGGCCTTCAGTACGCGCCGCTCATCGACTGGCGCGTGGAGTTCGGCCGCGTTACGCTCTGTCAGTTCGACGTCACGGGGCGCACGACACCGGAGCCGGCGGCGGACGAGCTGGTACGCCGCCTCGTGCGGCGGCTGGTCGAGGAGAAGGAGCTGCCGGATTCGGTCTGGGTGAAGCCGCATGGCAAGGATGCGTGGACGGCGTTGCACAACGGGAACTGGGGCGTCCTGGAGGCGGTGTCGCATCCGGGACGGCGCGTGCACCTCGTCACGTCCGGCGCGGAGAAGCCGGACGGGTTCGACGACCGCGTGGCCCGTGAGGGACTTCGCGTGCTCTGCGTCGGGCTCACGGCGGAGGAGACGCGCCGGTGGAGTCCGGTCCCGCTCGAAGTCGTGACCACGAACGGTGCGCACTTCACGCGCATGGAGAAGTTCCCGAAAGAGCTGAACGGGGTCTCGAACGCCGAGCTGGCCTGGCACGGGGCGATGAGCTTCGCGGCGATCGGACCGGGCGTCGGAGAAGGCACGGCGGCCCTGCGCGTCATCCGGCACGGGAAGGGCCATTACGTGTTCATGCAGCTGGCGCCGTGGAAGATCGACGATTTCGCGAAGCCCTACCTGCGCACGACGAAGCGCCGGACATGGCAGCTCTTCTGCCGAATCCTCGGCGCGATGGACGCCGGCTCGCGCAACCACCGGGCGCACTACGCCGACGCGCCCGTCCTCGAGGACGATCCCTATCGGTATTTCTGCTGGTAGGCGCCGTCACCGTGATTTCTTCATACGAAAGGAATGAAAGAGAAAATGAAAAAACCGTTGATTCTGCTGCTGTCCCTGTCCTTGGCCCTCCTGACGGAGGCGAAGGAGAAGGTGCTGTTCTTCGTCGCGCACCCGGACGACACGATCGCCTGCGCGGGCACGATGTTCCTGATGAAGGACCGTTTCGAGCTGCACGTCGGCGTGCTGACGCACGGCGAGCGCGGCCTTGGCGAGAAGGGCTATCGCGACGGCTCCACGAAGGCGACGCGGACGAAAGAGGAAGAGGCCGCCGCCGCAATGGTCGGTGCGACGGTGCACTGGTTCGACGAGGTCGACGGCGACGCCTACCCCAACCGCGATGTCTGCCGTCGGGTTGCGGACCTGTTGCTGGAGCTGAAGCCTCGTGCGATCGTCGCCATGTGGCCGCTCGACTTCCACCAAGATCATGCCATGAGCAGCGCCTGCATCCAGAAGGCGATTGGCCTTGTCGGCATGCGTGAAGTCATCGAGTTCTATTTCATGGAGCAGTCGTATGACTCACGCACGTTCATGCCGGCGTACACGGTCGATGTCACGGAGGTCATGGAACAGAAACGAGCATTCATCCGCCAGCACGTCAGCCAGAACAAGGGCGACCGCATGTGTGCGCTGGAGATGTTCGACGCCGAAATGCGTGCCCAGCGTTGCGCGACGTTCAATGTCCTCGGTTCGGCGCGCAGCAAATGCGTGGAGCGCTTCGCGCAATGGGACGGGAAGCCGCAGGGTTCGCGCTGCATCTTCAGCGAACTGCCGCCGCCGAAAGGCTGGAAGCAGGACTGGTCGATGGCCAAGCCGTCCGTCTGGACGCCGGAAGGAGGCATGAAGTGAGAGCGCTTGGACTTGTGGCGGCGCTCCTGCTTGGCGCATCTGCGGCTTCGTCTGCGGAATTGACGTCTCGGACATTCGATTTGCGGGACTACCCGTCGGTTTCGGATGCTGTTGCGGCGTGTCGTGCGGCGGGCGGCGGACGTGTCGTCGTGCCGAAGGGCGTGTGGCGGTCAAAGGGCCCCGTACACCTCGCGAGCGACTGTGAGCTGCACCTTGAAGAAGGGGCTGAACTTCTCTTCTCGGACAATCCGAAGGACTACCTTCCGTCGGTGCGTGTCGCCTACGAGGGCGTCGAGTGCTTGAACTACTCGCCGCTTGTCTACGCTTTCGGCGCGACGAACGTCGCCGTCACGGGAACAGGCACGCTACGGGCCGAACACGCCTTCTGGTGCGCCTGGAACTGGCACAACGGAGCCAGCCGCAAGGCTCTCGACGACCTCGTCTACGACTGGTCGACGGGCGGCCGTCCGGTCGAGGCGCGCGACATGACGAAGGTTCCCGGCTGCCGTCTGCGCCCGCAGTTCCTTCACTTCAACCGCTGCCGGAACGTACGAATCGAGGGTGTGCGCATCCGCGACTCGCCGTTCTGGTGCATCCACACCTATGTCTGCGACGGCGTCGTCGTGCGAAATGTGGACGTCTGTGCGCACCTGCACAACTCGGACGGCCTTGATTTGGAGATGACGAAGAACGCGCTGGTCGAAGGATGCACATTTTGCCAGGGCGATGACGCGATCTGCGTAAAGGCCGGCAAGAATGCCGACGGGCGACGCGTCGGGATCGCTTCGGAGAACATCGAGATACGGAATTGCGAGATCAAGGCCGGACACGCGCTCCTGGCGCTCGGCAGCGAGGTTTCGGCCGGCATTCGCAACGTCTGGCTGCACGACTGTCGAATGACCGGTGCGACGTCCAACGGTCTGCTGATCAAGACGAACAAGGAGCGTGGCGGCTTCGTTGAGGACATCCGCTTCGAGCGCGTTTGGGCAGCCTGCCTGGACGGTGCGCCGGTCCAGATTGATGCCAATACCTACTATTCGGCGCCGCGACCGAACTGCGAGGTCGTCCGCACGCGCATCCGCAACGTGACGGCAAAGGACATCGTGGCCGCGGAAGCCGCCTGCGCCTACTCGCTCAAGGGTGATCCCGCGCTGCCGGTCGAAGGCGTGACGGTCACGAACGTGGAGGTTCGCCGATGGACGGGTGGCCCAGACCATGCGGAGAACATCAAGGGCTTCAGGAAAGACTAAGGAGAATAAAATGCAGAAGATGAAGAAAATCTCAGGAATTGTGGGCGTGGCCTTGACGCTGTCCGCGTCGGCATTCGCAAAGGAGCGCGTGGTCATCGTTCCCGCGCATCCGGACGACCTGATCGCCTGTCTCGGATTCGCGCATCTCGCGCGCGACGTCTTTGAACTCCATGTCATCGACTACACGCACGGCGAACGCGGCTGCGGTGAAGAGAAGTTCCGAAACGGCTGGACAAAGGAAAAGCGCACGCAGGAGGAACAGGCCGTCTGCGACTCGATCGGCGCGAAGCTGCATTGGCTTGACGAGATTGACGGCGAGGCCTATGCGAACCGCGAGTCGTGCGAACGGTTGGCGTCCCTGCTGAAGGAGATCCAGCCCCGCGCCGTGTTTGCGCACTGGCCGGTTGACGTGCATACGGACCATGTGATGGCGGGCGCGGCGGCCTTGCGCGCGATTTTCCTTTCGGGAATCAAGCCGGAGATTTACTTCTTTGAGGAGACCTATCAGGCCAAGCGCTTCGTGCCGGACGTGTTCGTGGACTTCTCGTCCGTCGAGGAGAAAGTCTGGCAGTCCCTGCGTCTCTACGAATGCCAGTACCGCGACGGCGGCATGGAGCGTCGCCGCAAGGCGTCCGCCGACTTCTACGGCTGGCATTCCGCCAAGTATTATGGCGGAAAGTCAGAGGGCTTCATGAGCTTTGTCCAGCCGATGCAGGGCGAGAAGACCGTTTTTTCCGAATTGCCGAAGCCGTGGCCCAAGGAGACGGGCGTCAGTTTTCAGGGGGCCCGGTAAGGAGGTGCAAATGCGTTTTGAGATTTTGACCCTGTTGCTGGCCTCGGCGGCGACGGCAGTGTTTCCCGTCTCGGTGCAGGGCGAGGCGACGAAGTTTCCGGACTGGCGCGCGCGGCTGCCGCGTCCGGTCTACGACGCGAAGCCCGAATGGATCGGCCTCTACGACACGGCGTGGGAACTGGCGCACGCGCGCATCGACGAGATTCCGGGATTGCCGGCCTCGCGGTACATGGACGAGGCGCATGCCTCCAGCCTGATCTGGATCTGGGATACGTGCCTCATGGCGCATTTCTGCAAGTACTGCCCGGACGAATTCCCCGGCATCGAGTCGCTGGAGAACTTCTACGGCGTCATGTTGGCGGCGACGAATGCACCGTTGCCGAAGGTGAAGGGAAACGTCTGGTGTGGCGCCGACTGCGGCAAGATGCTCGACTTCCGCATCCATCATCCGGACAATCCGCCGCTTTTTGCCTGGACGGAATACGTCTATGCGCTCCAGACGGGGGATCGCGCCCGTTTGGAACGCGTGTATGGCGAGAAGCGTTGGCTTCAGCGGTGGTATGAACTCTTCGACGCGTTTGACCCCGCGAAGCCAAAGCCTTATGGCGCGAACTCCCGGGTCGCGCTCAAGCGTGCGGCAGACGGCTACCGCTGGGGCGGGTGTCCGAGCGGCATGGACAACACGCCGCGCGGACGGAAGGGCGAGAAGGATGCGGGGCCGATGGGGCTTTGCCCGGAGAATCCGGACCTCCTCTGGGTGGATGCGCTCGCGCAGCAGGGGCTTTCCGCCCTCTACCTGTCGCGCATCGCCACGCTGCTCGGGCGAGAGGACGAGGCGCGGACATGGCAGACGCGCTACGCGGCGGTTCGGGAGAAGGTCAATCGCCTGTATTGGGACGAATCGGACGGCTTTTACTACGACATCCTGTCGTCGAACCTTGCGAAGACAAAGGTTCCGACTTTGGCCTCGTATTGGCCGATGCTGGCGGAAATGCCGACGGACGCAATGGGGCGTCGCCTGGCCGACAAGCTCGCGGACGCCCGCTGGTTCGGCGGACGCGTTCCCCTGCCCTCGCTGGCGCGTCACGACCGGGATTTCATCGCGACGGGCGGCTACTGGCGCGGGTCGGTCTGGTTGCCGACGGCCTACATGGCGATCAAGGCGCTCGATGCCTACGGCGATTTCGGGCGGGCGCGCGACGTCGCGACGCGGCTTGTGGACCACATGTACCGGACCTATCGTGAATTCTCGCCACACACGATCTGGGAATGCTATTCGCCGACGGAGCCGAAACCGGCGACCAACAAGCGCGGCGAATTCGTGCGATACGATTTCTGCGGCTGGTCGGCGTTGGGGCCAATCTCGATTTTCCTGGAGGACGTGATCGGCATCAAGGAGGCCAATGCGTTCGAGAACACGCTACGCTGCGACTTTCCCCGCACTGTCGAGGGACGCATGGGCGTTGAGAACTACCGATTCGGTCGCGTGACCTGCTCGGTGATTGCGACGACGGATGCGGTCAAGGTCATCTCGAACCGTCCGTTTTCGCTTCTCGTCGATGGGCGTGCATTCGCCGTCAAGGTCGGCGAAAACGTTTTTTCGCGCATAGACACGCTGGAGGCGGGCTTTCGCGATCCGCCGCACGACGCCAAGCCGCAGACGTGGTGGCACTGGATGAACGGCAACGTCACGAAGGAGGGCATCACCGCCGATCTGGAGGCGATGGCGCAGGTCGGCCTCGGCGGCGCGCAGATCTTCGACGCGGGCTGCGACATCCCGCCCGGCCCGGTCGCATTCAACACGCCCGCCTGGTTCGACGCGATCCGCCACGCGGCGAAAGAGGCTCGGCGGCTCGGCCTTGAGCTGTGCCTGCCGAACTGCAGCGGCTGGGCCAATTCGGGCGGGCCGTGGAATCTGCCGGAGAACGGCATGAAGTTCCTGGCGCTGACCGAGACCAAGGTGAAGGGCCCCGGGCGATTCGCGGGGCGGCTTCCCGCGCCACCGAACCCGCACGGCTTCTACGACGACATCGCCGTCTTCGCCTACCCCGTGCCGCCCGCCGACACGTGGCACATGACGGACGCCGGGGCGCGGATGACGAGCAACGGAAAGGAAGTCTTGATTACGTTCCCTGCATCTGTCACGGTCGGCGGCTTCTCGTGTCGGTTTGTCCATCCACGTCTCTGGAAGGGGGCGGGACGGCTCGGTGTCGAGATCTCGGACGACGGATCGGCGTTTCGTCCGCTCGTCACGCGCGAGATCGTGTTGAGCACATCCGGCCAGTCGGACACGGGGCGGCGCTTCTTCCCGTTCGCACAGCCCGTCACGGCGCGGGCGTTCCGTTTTGTGTCCGACTTCGCGGAGTCGCTCCACGTGCGGCTGGACGACTTCGCCGTCGAGCGGCGAATGGCTGTTGGTGACCTTGCGGCGAAGACCTTTCGCATCCGCGCCCCCATCACGGTCGAACGCGCGAAGACCGAGGCGGAGCAAGTCATCGCGAAAGCGTCCGTCATTGACCTCACGGACCGGTTGTCGAAGAATGGGGCGTTGACGTGGGATGTTCCTGCCGGCGATTGGTCGATCGTCCGCCTCGGCTACGCGGCGAACGGGCGATGCAACCATCCGGCGTCCGAACGCGGCATTGGGCTGGAGGTCGACAAGCTCTCGGCGCGCGCGCTCGACTTCCACTTCGACGCCTACGTCGCGAAGCTCTGCGACTTCCTCGGCCCGCTCGCGGGCGACGTCGCGCACGGCCTCAACAGCATCCTCGTCGACAGCTACGAGGTCGGCTCGCAGAACTGGACGCAGGGCTTCGAGCGCGAATTCGCGCGGCGGCGCGGCTACGCGATGGCCCCCTACTACCCCGTCTTCACCGGGCACGTCGTCGGCTCGGCGGACGAGACGGAGCGCTTTCTCGCCGACTTCCGCCGCACCGTCGCCGACCTCTTCGCCGAGAACTACGCGGGCGCGCTCGCGAAGAAGTGCCATGCGCGCGGGCTGAAGCTCTCGCTGGAGCCCTACGGCAGCTGCCCGGCGGACAACCTCCAGTACGGCACCCCCGCCGACATCCCGATGGGCGAGTTCTGGAGCAAGCCGGGCGTTGGCGTCTCGACCGTCGGCAACGCGCGCTTCCCCGCTTCCCTCGCGCACGTCTGGGGGCGGCGCATTGTGGCGATGGAGGCTTTTACTGGCAATCCGGCAGAGGGTGTCGGCCGCTGGCAGAAGACGCCCTACGGCCTCAAGGCGCAGGGCGACCGCGTCTTCACGGAGGGCGTCAACCGCATCGTCTACCACCGCTTCACCCACCAGCCGTGGCCCGCCGGCAAGTACCTGCCCGGCATGACGATGGGCAAGTGGGGCATGCATTTCGACCGCACGCAGACGTGGTGGCCGCTCGCGAAGGACTGGATCTCCTACCAGTCGCGCTGCCAGTTCCTCCTGCAGGAGGGCAGTCCCGTCGCCGAGGGCCTCTTCTACTGCGGCGAGGGCGCGCCGAACGACGGCGGCAACACCGACGGCGCGACGGGGCGCCCCGCGACCCTGCCCTACGGCTACAATTGGGACATCTGCGCGCGCGACGCGCTGATGCGCCTCACGGTGGACGCGCGCGGACGCGTCGTCGCGCCGGGCGGCGTCGCCTACGAGATCCTGATCCTGCCGGCAAGCGAGACGATGGGCCTCGACGTCCTCCGCAAGGTCGACGCGCTCGCGGAGGCGGGGGCGACGGTCGTCGGCGCCGTCCGCCCGGCGCGGACGCCGGGCCTCGCGGGCTACCCGGCGGCGGACGGCGAGCTGCAGGCCCTCGCGGCGAAGGTCTGGGCGCGGCCGAACGTCCTCGCGTGCACGCCCGACGAGGCCCTCGCGCGGCGCGGCGTCGCGCCCGACTTCGCGTGGACGGGCAAGAGGGGCCGCGACCTCGGCGGCGGCGACGTCGCCTACATCCACCGCGACTACGGGAAGCGGGGCGAGGGCTACTTCGTCGCGATGCCGAACCCGCAGGAGACGGAGGTCGAGGTCAGCTTCCGCCAGGCGGGACGCGTGCCCGAGCTGTGGGACGCCGAGCGCGGCACGGTCCGCGACGCGCCCGCCTGGCGCATCGCGGACGGGCGCACCCACGTGCGCCTCCGCTTCGACCCGTCCGGCTCGGTCTTCGTCATGTTCCGCCGCCCGACGGCGGCGACGCGCAGCGCCCGCGCGGACCTGCCGAGGGCGGAGACCGTCCGCGCGCAGAACGTCGAGGGGCCGTGGACGGTCGCGTTCCCGAAGGGATGGGACGCGCCCGAGAGGGCCGTCTTCACGAACCTCGTCTCGTGGACGGAGCGGCCCGAGGACGGCATCAGGTACTTCAGCGGCACGGCGACCTACGCGAAGAGGGTCAAGGCCGCGAAGCCCCAGCCGGGCGAGCGGCTGATCCTCGACCTCGGCGACGTGAAGGACTTCGCCGAGGTGCGCGTGAACGGCAGGGACTTCCCCGTCCTCTGGAAGCCGCCCTTCCGCGTGGACGTCACGGACGCCGCGCGGAAGGGCGCGACGCTCGACCTGCGCATCCGCGTGACGAACCGCTGGCCGAACCGCCTGATCGGCGACGACCGGCTCTACGCCGAGGACTGCGCGTGGAAGAAGGCCGACTTCCGCGAGGCCATCGTCGAGCTGCCGCAGTGGGTGAAGGAGGGGAGGCGGAGCCCGACCGGGCGCCACACGTTCACGACGTGGAAGCACTGGAACAGGGATGACAAGCTCCTGCCCTCCGGCCTCCTCGGTCCCGTCGTCCTCCGCACGACCCGCGAACGCTGAACCCCGTTGCGACTGATGCCCTGACACTCAAAAGGGCGGCCGCGTGCAGACGTTCTGTCGGCGGGTGGTTGTGGTATAATACGCACCCGAACGAAAACGGGGCGTTGGCCCCATGACCCGAAAAGAGAGAGATGTCCGATGCGTGACTTGAACGAGATTCTGGCGGAAGTGCGCGGCAAGATCGCCGCCGCGTGTGCGCGGGCGGGACGCGATCCCGCCGAGGTCGAGATCGTCGCCGTGACGAAGACGCACGGCGCGGAGGTCGTGCAGGAGGCGTGGGACGCGGGCCTCACGATCGTCGGCGAGAACAAGGTGCAGGAGGCCGCGTGGAAGAAGCCGGCATCCGTCGCGGGGCCGAGCTGGCATCTGATCGGCCACCTTCAGGGCAACAAGGTGCGCCACGCGCTGGAACTCTTCGACTTCATCCACTCGGTCGACTCGACGAAGCTCTTGGACCGGCTCCAGTCCGTCGCCGAGGAGACCGGCGCGTCGCCGCACATCCTGCTGGAGGTCAACGTCTCGGGCGAGAAGTCGAAAACGGGGATGCCGCTTGGCGAAGTGGACGCGGCGGTGCGGCGGCTGATGGAGGCGTGTCCGCGCCTCACGTTCGAGGGCTTCATGACGATGGCGCCGTTCTCGGAGAACCCGGAGGACGCGCGGCCCTATTTCCGCCGTCTGCGCGAGCTGCGCGACACGACAGAGAAGAAGTTCGGGCTCGTCCTGCCGCGCCTCTCGATGGGCATGAGCGGCGACTACGAGGTCGCCGTCGAGGAGGGGGCGACGTGGCTCCGGCTTGGCACGGCGCTTTTCGGGGAGCGTCCGAAGGTCAAGGCCGTCCGCGCGGCGGCCGATGATTCGGATGGCGGCGCCTCGGCCGGCCTCGACTCCTATTCCGGCGCCGGCCCGACGTACAAGGTGCTGGATTAGCGAAATTTGTGGTATAATTCGCGCATGACAGTTGAGTTAGCAGAGTCTGGCACGACCGAAGATCGGGGACAGAAGGGGGTTCGCGGGCGTTTCATCACGTTCGAGGGCGGCGAGGGGTGCGGCAAGTCCACCCAGGTTCGCCGCCTGAAGGAAGCCTTGGAGGCCGAGGGCATCGAAGTCGTCCTCACGCGCGAGCCCGGCGGCACGCCGCTTTCCGAGGAGGTTCGCCGCCTCATCAAGGATCAGCCGATTGATCCGCCGTGCGATCGGAGCGAACTGCTCCTCTTTCTCGCGGCGCGCGCCCAGCTCGTCCGCAACGTGATTCGTCCCGCCCTTGCGGCGGGCAAGTGGGTCGTCTCCGACCGCTTCAGCGACTCGACGCTCGCCTACCAGGGCTACGGACGCGGCCTTTCGCTCGCGTTCATCGCGTCCGCCAACGACTTCGCCTGCGAAGGGCTGCGGCCCGACCTCACGCTCCTGCTGGACGTTGCGCCTGCCACGGCGGCGGCGCGCCTGCGCGGACGCGAGGCGGCGACGCACACGACGGCCGACCGCATCGAGCGCGCGGGCGACGAATTCCACGCGCGTCTGCGGAAGGGCTTTGCGGAGCTCGCGAAAGCCGAGCCGGGCCGCATCCTCACGTTGGACGCGAACGGCACGCCCGATGAAGTCTGGGAGAAGGTATGGATGTCGCTGAAGCGTTTTCGCTGATCGCGCGGGCGATCGACACGGGCCACGCCGCGCACGGCTACCTGATCGTCGGCGACGTGCGCGGCAACGGCGCGGATCTCGTCCACCGCATTCTGCTCAAGCTTTTCCCGCACGAGACGGCGCAGGTCGAAAGCGGTTCGCATCCCGACATCGTGACGCTCGCGCCTGAGGGCAAGGCCCGCATCATTTCCGTGGACGCGATGCGCGAGCGGATTGTCGAGCCGATGTCCACGACCGCCTTTTCGGGCGGCTGGAAGGTCGGCGTCATCGTCGGCGCGGACCGCCTGCGCGTCGAGTCCGCGAACGCCTTCCTGAAGTCGCTGGAGGAGCCGCCGCCGCAGACGATGTACCTGCTACTGACCGACCAGTCGGACGGCATCCTGCCGACCATCGTCTCGCGCTCCCAGCGCATCGACCTGCCGCTTCCGGCGGGCCTCCTCACGGGCGACGACTACGATCAGGTCGCGGACACCTTTGCCGCAAAGGACGCCGCCGCGCTCGCCGCGAAACTGAAGGACCTGAAGGACGAGGCCGATGATGCGGACGTGCCGCTTGTGCGCAAGGCGTTTTATCGGACGCTCATGAGCTTCGCCCGGCAGATGATGGTCGGGGGCAAGCTGCCGCGCCACCTCGCGTTCCGCAACGTCGAGGCGATCGAGGACGCCTACCGCCAGAGCGACCGCGCCAACATGGGCGACGACATGGTGCTTTCGTTCCTGCTGGACCGCATCACCTTCCCGGCGTGAGGTCTTCATGTCCGCAGGACGATTGACGAACGCACGGCACCTTTGATATAATCGCGAACAAGATGATTTCAATTCTGTTAGCAGCTTCGATTTCCTTCACCGCGACCGCCACGGGCGTGGAGAAGGGGACTCCGATTGAGTTCCTTTTCGCCGGAAAGGACACGGATCGCGACTACGAGACGATGTTTCTCCTGGACGAGACGGTTGGCGAACTGTGCGCGCGGCTCGAAAAGGCCGGGCTTCCGAAAGGCCGTGCCACCTCCGTCGCGGCCTGTACGCTCTGGCCTGTCGGCTGTCGTGTCACGTTCGAGCCCGCGCTTGATGCGTTCATCGAGACGACCTGGCCCGAAGGTCTTTCGCCGGCCCCGTTCATCTACACGGGCGGCACGCGGAACGAGAAGGGGGCTGTCGTTGCGAATGACGACATGCCGCTCGCCTTCTGCGCGCTCTATTCGCTGGCACAGGCCCCCGTCGTCTTCAACGGTGTCTACGGCCAAGGCGACGTCTACGGCGCGCACAAGGCGCGCCTGACGCTGAAAAAGGGCGAGCGGAAGAAGTTTGTCCTGTCCTGGGACGAGAAGACGATGCCCACGCATCTCGACGTGACGTTTGCGCCCGGTTCGGCTGCGCAGGTCCTTCGGCGGATCAAGGCGGCAGCCGAAACGGGTGAAGTCGAGGTTCGGGCGGCATTCGATCCGGCACTGACAGTCGCCGAGGCCACGCAAATCGCCCAGGCGCTGGCGCTTGTCGATTCGCCCAAGGTCAAGCTCAACGGGCGGGCGGACGGGCAGCTGTTCTTCCGGGCGTTTTTGCCGTCCGTCAGCTGGCGCGACCGTCAGCAACGGCTCACGCAGCCGTTTGAGCTGACGCTCCGTCCGACGGACAGCGAACTCGTCTTCATCGAGGAGGACTGGTCGGTCGAGGGCAACGATCCGAAGTTGACGCCACGCGCCATTCCATTTGCCGAGGCACGGCAGCATCCGATCACGGACACGTGCTTCATTTTCGCTGACAAGGACACGAAACTCGGACGCATCTACACGGAGATGCTGAAGCTGAAGGACACCAAGATCCTGAACTGGTACGTCTTTGAGGGAAAATAATCGTAGTTTACATAACGCCGGTTATGCGCACTTTGAGAAACGAGACAAAATGAACAATCCGATCAATCCTGAATTTAACAATCGCGCCGTGAGCGTCTACGACTCCGGCGATGCGCTGGACGACTTTCCCGTCCTCAAGGCGTTTCAGCAGTACATCGACGCCGAACAGGCCAAGGCGCGCAAGCGGCTGCTCGCACTGGGCGTCTTCTTCGGCGCGCTGATGTTCGTCGTCATCGCCATCTTCGTCGTTCTCCTGATGAACGTCACCAACCGAAACCAGCAGCTCAACGACCGGCTTATCGAATTCGCGATGAAAGACCGCTCGACCGGATCGGCCGTCGTCGTCCAGCCGCCTCCGGACAGCACGGCGATCCTGACGCTGACGACCAAGCTGGAGGAAATGCAGCGGAAGCTTTCGGAAACCCAAAGCAAGGCCGAAAAAGCCATTGCCGAAGCGGAGGAGAAAGCCCGTCAGGCGGCCAACACCGCCGAAGCGGCAAAGCCCAAGCCGCCTTCCGCCGAGGAACTTGAAATCAAGCGCCTGCGGACGTTGCTGGACGAGGAGAAGAAAAAAGCCGCCGCCGAACAGGAACGCCGCCGTCAGGAGGAATTGGAGGCCTATCGGCGCAAGCACTATCCGGAACTCTATGAGACGAAAGAGCCCGTGAGGTCTCGCGCCTCACGCAAGGCCCCTTCTCAGCCCACACGCGACGTCGTCGACCAGATTCTGGATGACCTGGATGATCTGAAGCAAACGGACGACGCCGACGATCTTGCGCCGATCAATTACTTTGACGACGAAGACGAAGCGCCGCGCCCCGCCGTCCGAAAGGTCCAGCCGCGCAAGACGCCGAGCGCTACAAGGCCGTCAACGCCGACGTCAACGCCAACGGCGCACACGATTTCCGTTCCCAGCGGCGACAGCCGCGTCAATTGGGGCATCCCCGATTGAACGAACGCATTCAAGCCAAACACGGCGCATAGTCTTCGCACGCGCATTCGGGACGGGCGCGCGGACAGCGCGGATGGAATGCGCAGCCCGTCGGCCACGCCCACGGCGGGGGGACTGTCCCCGGAATGTCGGCGAGCGGCGCGTCCTTCGGCGCATCGAGGCGCGGCACCGCCGCCAGGAGCCCCTGCGTGTAGGGATGGCGCGGATGCGCCAGAACCGTGGGGACAGGCCCCCTTTCGACGATCTCGCCCGCATACATCACGTGCACGAACGACGCATAGCGCGCGACAAGTCCGAGGTTGTGCGTAATCAGGAGAACGGACATCATCCGCGCATCCGCAACGCGCGCGATCAGGTCGAGAACGTCGCGCTGCGTCGTCACGTCGAGGGCCGTCGTCGGCTCGTCCGCTATCAGCAGATCCGGCTCCTGCGCAAGGGCCATCGCGATCATCACGCGCTGCTGCTGTCCGCCCGACAGTTCGCAGGGATACTTGCGCGCCGTCTCGGCCGGCAGGTCGACGGATGCGAGCAGCTGGGCGGTTGAGAGGGCGTGTGATGAGGCTGCGCGTGGACGAGCCTCTTCGATCTGACGGCCGACCTTCATGACCGGGTTGAGGCTCTGCATCGGATTCTGGAAGACGTAGGCGAGCCGGGGCGAGCCGATGATGCGCCCCGAAATCTCCGCCCGGTCGACGAGTCCGCCCAAGGCGAGAGCCGTCAGCGACTTGCCGCAGCCCGATTCGCCGACGAGCGCGACGCGCGCGTTTCTGGGAATCTCGAACGAGACGCCGCGCACGGGAACCGCGAGTCGCCCTTCAAGCCGAAAGGCGATGCGCAGGTTCTCGACCGTGAGCAGCATTTTAGCGGCGGCGCTCGGCGTCGAGGCGGAAGAAGCGCGCGCCGTGCGCCGGGACGGTGAAGGAGACCTCGCGCTCGATCTCGCCGAGGTCGGCCCGCTCGGCGAGGTCGAAGAACGCGACCTTTCCGTCAAGATCCAGCTTGAACAGCTCGACCTTGAACTCGTGATCCTTCTCGCCGCCGTTGTAGAGCGTCAGGTAACGCGCCGTGCCGCCGACCGAATCGCAGTCCTTGACGAGCGTGTAGGCGTCGCCGAGGCGCAGCACCGTCTTCACGGGCACGCCCAGGTCGTTCTGGTTCATGCCGAGGAGGAACGGGTTCGTCACGAGTTCGCGCGTGATGTCGTCCATCGTACGGACGTCGCAGCCCAGAAGAAGCGGCGAGGAGAGCATGCACCAGAGTCCGAAGTGCGTCTGCTCCTCCAGGCGCGTGAGGCCCGTGTCACCGTGCTTGCCAAAAGCCGTCTTCATCTGTCCGACGATCTGCCCGACCTCCAGCATGTCCATGTCGTTGTAGTGGCCGAGGCTCGTGTAGTCCGTGAGCGGGATGTTCTCGTCGATGATGTCCTTCACGCTCTTCCAGTTCGCGCGGATGTCGCGCGTCGTGCGCCAGGACTCGGCGACGCCCGCCGCCCATTCGCCGGGGAACGTCCAGCGGCAGATGTTCATCCGCACGCCCTTCTTGCCGGAGACGTCGATTGCGCGGCGGATCGCCGTGTAGCGCTCCTGCTCGTCGAGCTTGAGCTTCAGGCCGCCGCAGTAGTCGATCTTGATGAAGTCGAAGTCCATCTCGCCGAAGAAGAAGCGGCAGTCCTCCAGGTCATGTCCGTAGAGGCCGGAGCCCTTGCCGAGCGGGTCGTTCGACCACATGCTGCCGCAGGTGTCGGAGCCCGCGTCGGAGTAGATGCCGGCCTTCAGGCCGAGCGCGTGGATGCGCTCGACGACGGGCTTCAGGCCGTTCGGGAAGCGCGTCGGGTGGATGAGCAGCTTGCCGTCCTTGTCGCGTCCGCCGAAGAAGCCGTCGTCGATGTTGACGTAGGTGTAGCCGGCGGCCTTGAGGCCGTTCGTCGCCATCGCCTCGGCGACCGAGCTGATGATCGACTCGGAGATGTCGACGGCGAAGGTGTTCCAGCTCGACCAGCCCATGAGCGGACGCTGGTCGCCGCCCTTCTTCGCGTCCGCCGCTTTCGTCATGAGGTCGAACGCGCGCTTGGCCATTTTCGGAAAGTCCTTCTCGGACACCTTGGCGGTGTTGACGAACGCCGTCTTGGCGTCCGGCGCGATGCGCATGCGGAACGGGCACTTGGGGCAGTCGTTCGGGCGCACGGTGAGTTCGCCCTGCGTGAGGACGGCGGCAGCCGCGAGGAAGAGAGTCGAGATCATTTCGTGTTTCCTTTCATGACAAGTTTCGAGAGCAGCGCATAGAGGGCGACAAGCGCAACCGCGCCGCCGAGGACGAGCGGGAGGTTGGCGGACGCCATCTCCTTGCCCTTCAGGCAGAGTTCGAGATAGGTGATGTGGGCCGTCGAGCGGCCGATGGCCCAGCCGACGAACGTCAGGATCGCCGTCCAGACTCCCGCGCCGAGCGCGGTGAAAAGCGTAAAGGAGCCAAGCGGCATTCGCGCGATGCCGGCGGGAATGGAGATCAGCTGGCGAATCGCGGGAATCATGCGGCAGACGAACGTCGTCGCCGCGCCGTAGCGGTTGAAGACCTCGCAGGCCCGGTCAAGGGCGGCCGGCTTCAGGAAGAACCATTTCCCGTACTTTTCGAGAAACGGCTTGCCGACCCAGAGGGCGAGAAAGTAGTTCACGTAGGCTCCCGCGAGGGAGCCGAGGACGCCGACGAGGAACGCCAGCGTGACGGCGGCGAGCGGGGTTCCGCACCCCAGCTCGCCGCGCGCGGCGAGAAAGCCCGCGGGAATCATCACGACCTCCGATGGAAACGGGATGAACGACGACTCGATCGTCATGAAGACGAAGACGAGAAGAAGTCCCCACGTCGGCGCAAGGGCCGCGAAGGCGTCGAGATGAGCCGCGAGCGTCTCGATCATCTATCGGAGGCCCTTCGCCTTGAGGAAGTTGTACGACGGGAGGACGGCCGAGAGGTCCTCGAAGTGGCGCTCGCACTCGACGACGAACCACTCGACGCCGTCCTTCGCCGTCGCGGCGATGATGCGGTCCCACTCGACTGGCTTCGCGCCCGGCTTGCCGGGCTGGCCGAGGATCGCGTCGAACTCCTTGACGTCCTTGCCCATGCCGTTCTCCTTGGCGTGGAGGGTCGGCGAGCGGTGCGGGTACTTCTCGTAGGTCTCGCACGGATCGACGCCCGCGCAGGTCGACCAGCCGACGTCCTGCTCGATGCAGACGTTCGCGCAGGTGTTCGAGAAGAAGTAGTCCCAGAAGGACGTCCCGTCCTGCATGATGACGCCATGCTCCCACGTGTGGTTGTGGAGGCCGACGCGGCAGCCGAGCTTCGCCGCGTCCGCCGCGACCTTGTTGTAGTGCTCGGCGAGCTTCTTCGTGAAGTCGTCGATCGCCTGCGAGGGCCGGCAGGGCTCGCCGCCCTGGCCCATCGACCAGCTGCAGCCGGGCGGGAAGTTGCCGCCGCCGGGGCAGATGACGAGGTTGTTGCCGTACGACATGTTGAAGTCGCACGTCTTCTTCAGCACCTCGGGGTCATACGTCCACTTCTTCGTGTCGAGGCCGTAGGCGTTCGTGTTCACGTGCGTGCCGCACGCCACGAGGCCCGCATTCGCGAGCGCCTTGCGAAGGCCCTTCGGGTCATTGCCGTACTGGTAGTAGCCGGCGAACTCGACGCCCTTGAAGCCGATGGCCGCAACGTTTTCCAGCGCCTTGTCGAGGCCGACGCCCGCCAGCGTGACCTTGCCTTCCTTGTCCTTGATGCCGCCGATGTACTTGTGCAGCGAGTAGAGCTGCAGCGCGATTTTCTGCGGCTTCGGGCCGCACTTCGCCGGCGGCGGGCAGATGCACCCCGGGAGCGCCGCCGCGGCGGCGCCCGTTCCGAGGAATCCGAAGAACTGTCTACGTGAAACGTTCATTTTCGTTTTTCCTTTCGATTTGTTTATTAGAACTCCCACCCCTTGCGGATGTAGGGCTTGACGAGCGCGTTCGCGGCGGCGTTGTCGAAGCTCTGCGTCGCCGAGTCCCAGGCGAGCCTGCCCGAGACCTGCTGCGCGATGCAGCCGACGAGGATGCCCTCCATCTGCGGAATGCAGTACTCGATGTCGGCGAAGCAGCGCGAGTGCGTCTGCTCGTACCAGGGGCCCTCGCCGCGAATGGCGTTCACGAACTCGTGGTAGTGGCCTTCCGCGAAGCCCTTCATCTCGACGGTCGACTTGCCGCCCGCGACCGGCGCCGAGCCGACGCAGAACGGGATCTTGCGCGCGACGGCCTTGGCCTTCTCGTGCGAGAAGATGTCGACGAACTTCTCGTCGTCGTTCAGCGCGAGCGCGCACTTCCCGCCGTAGTCGTCCTGCATGAGCACCGCGCCCTTCGAGCCGATGATGTAGCAGCCCGTGTTCGGGATCTCGCCGAAGGTCTTGATGACCTTGGGCATGATCTCCGCGTTCGGCTTCATCGCGCTCTTGCCCGGCTTGTCCATGTCGTAGCCGTCGTACCAGAAGAGCGTGACCGCCGGCAGCGTGACGCCGGGACGCACCTTCGACTCGCGCGCCTTGTAGGTGAGCTTCACGATCGACTTCGACGGATAGGCGATGTCGTTGAGCTCCTCGATCTTCACGCATTCGGCGTCGGAGACGCCCGCAAGCTCAAGGCCGCGGAACGGCAGGTTCATCGTGTGGCACGCCATGTCGCCGAACGCGCCCGCGCCGAAGTCATGGAACCCGCGCCACGTGAACGCATGGTAGACGTTCGAGCCGATCTTCCACGGGTCGTACACCTTCGCGTCGGCCGGGTACTTGTCGAGGAACGGACGCTTCTTCGCCGTCGCGAGCCAGGCGTCCCAGTTGAGGCCGTTGCGGACGGGATCGCCCTTCGCGCCACGGCTCGTCACGTAGTCCGCCACGCCCTTGCCCTGCGGCCACACGGCGCGGTTCGTCCACACGTGGACTTCCTTGACGTCGCCGAGGATGCCGCTCTGGATGACTTCCGTGCAGCGGCGCATCGAGTCGAGCGACGAGCCCTGGTTGCCCATCTGGACGATGACGCCGTTGTCCTTCGCCGTCTTCTCGAAGTAGTCGAGCTCCCACAGCGTGCGGACGAGCGGCTTCTGGACGTAGACGTGGATGCCCTGCTTCATCGCGCCGATCGCGACCGGGGCGTGCACGTGGTCCGGCGTCGAGATCGTCATCGCCTCGATGCCGAGGACGCCCGCGTCGTCGAGGAGCTTGCGGTAGTCGGTGTAGAACGGAACCGAATACATGTCGAAGTCGATGCCTTCCTTTGCCAGCTGCTGTGCGGCCCTCTCGCGCACCGTGTAGTCGGCGTCGCAGAACGCGACCATCTCGACGAGGCCCGACTTGAGCATCGGCGTCCAGTCGCTGAAGCCCTTGCCCATCACGCCGACGGCGGCAAGCTTGACCTTCTGGCAACCGAACGGGCACTTGCAGCCGCCGATCGCGAACAGCCCGGCGCCGCCGAGGCCGCGCAGGAAGTTTCTTCTGGATGAGTTGATTTGGATCATGTTTTCTCCTTGTTTTTTGATTGGCCTTGCGGCCCGTTTACTGTGAAATCTTCAGCTTTCCGTCAATGACGCGGTTGCGGACGAGAACGTCGAGGTCACGGTTGACGTCCGCGACTTCCTTCGCGTCACCGGGCTTCGCCCGATACGCCGCCAGCGCCGCGTCGAACGCCGCCCGGTACGGGGCCTCGTTCGCGTATGCGATCACCTCGGCCAGCGCCCGGACGTTTTCCGCCGTCGCCGCCTTCGGATCCGCGATCTTCGCGAAAAGCTTCGCCGCCGTCTCGCGACGGAGCTTCATCACCTCGTTCTCGTCGCCGGACAGGACGCTGTGCGTCTTGTTGGCCCAGCGCGAGGCGAGCGGACGGTACCAGATGTTGCGGAACTGGACGACGCAGCCGTGATCCTGCAGCTGGAGCGGCCCCACGGTCTTGTGCGGCGCGAGCGGACGGCGATGGCAATGCGTCGTCAGGCCCTCCATCTCCCAGTGGTCCTGCACGAGGACGCCGTTGAAGAAGACCGACACGCTGCCGGGATGGACGAGACGAAGCCCGTCCCAGACCGGCTGGTGGAAGACGATGTCGTAGACCTGCCATTCGCCCGGCTTGCGCGCCGGGTTGACGAGCGGCGGATTCTCGGCGTAGACGGAGCCCGCCTGCCCGTCGGCGTAGTTGTCGACGAACCCGTCCTTGCCGTCCAGCTCACGCGACGTGTAGTACGACTCCAGCACCTGAATCTCGTAGTTGTTCATCAGGAAGACGCCGGAGTTGCCGCGCATCTGCGGCCCCTTGTCCGTGAAGATCTGGTTCGGGTCGTGGCGGTACTCGATGTGGAGCTGGCAGTCGCCGAACTCCGCGCGCGAGAAGATCGAGCCGCCGTTCTTCCAGCCGGGTACGCTGTAGAAGTAGCCCTCGTCCGAATAGGACCAGCCGGAAGGCTCGCCCTTCGCATCGCGCCAGTTCTTCTCGAACGACGCCTTCGTGCCGTCGAAGAGGACGACCGCGTCAGACGGCGGCAGGCCGATCTCCTTCGCCGGCTCGACCTTCGTCGGCTTCGGGCGGTTCCAGTCGTGAACCGCCCAGGCGTGTTTGGCGTCCGGCGTGTCGCCGTAAAGCGCCGCAAAGACAACCAGTGAACTCAGCAGCATTGTCGCGCTCCTTCCCTGTTGCGCATCAGAGTGCCGGACGCAGGATCATGTTCTTGTAGTCCGCGTCGGAGTGGTCGCCCTGGAGGTAGATCGGGCCGACCTTGTTGAGGTCGGCGTCAATCGCGCCGCCCGTCACGCCCTCAAGCTTCGCGTTGTCGATGATCTTCACGCCGTTCAGGTAGGTCGTGATGTGGCCCTTGTAGATCGTGACGGAGACGTGCTGCCACTCGCCCGCCGGCTTTTCGGCGGCGACGGACGGCGTGACGCGCCCGTAGTAGGCGGCCATGTTGTGGCGGTCGACCGGCTTGCCGTAGCTGTCCACGACCTGGCACTCGAATCGGCCGCGCAGGTACACGCCGGAGTTCGAGTTCTTCGGCACGCGCACGTCGTATTCGAGGTTGAAGTCGAAGAAGTCCGCCCGCTTCGACATGATGTTCGCGCCGCCGCCAGCCCAAGAGCCGTCCGCCTTGAGGCCGAGCGAATTGGAAAGGATGCCGTCCTTGAACGACCAGCCGAACTTCGCCTTCGGGTTCATCGACACCCAGCCGTCCAGCCCGTCTTTCAGCAGGTCGATCTTCTCGCCGAACTTGGCGTCCTCGGTGCGCACCTTGTCGCAGATCGCCGGGTTGCGCCAGCCGTAGAACGGTTGCCACGCGCCCTTCGGCTCGCCCGTCGTGCGGTCGCACGGCGCGAGGCGCGCAACCATCCGGTCGCCCACGACGCTGCCCTCGTAGCGATAGCCGTACGGATGCGTGAACGAGAACCAGTTGCCGCAGACCTTGAGGTCCTTGACCCATTCCGGCGAGCCCCAGCGGTAGAGGACGAACGCCTGCGGCGCGCCGTTCGCGTCACGCGAGAAGATGAAGCTGCCCGCCGGCATCGTGTCGTAGGGGAGGTCGGCGCTCCAGTTGCCCATCACGGGGTCGCACTTCACCTTGGCGGCTCCGCACGTCGTCTTGTCGGTCATGCAGCCCGCCAGCAGCGCGGCGGAAAGAATCGGAATCAGTTTCTTCATTTGTCGTTTTCCTTTGTTTTTGTGGTCTGTTTTTTTGTGTACAGAAAATTGTCAGTCAGCACATCTAACCTCTCAACTTCTCAAATACGCGCTGTACGCCCGATAGGTCTGGTAGCAGTCGCTCTTCGAGACGATCTCCCACGGCGCGTGCATGTTCCACATGGGCGTGCCCATGTCGAGCACCTTCATGCCGAAGCGCGCCATGTACTGCGAAATCGTGCCGCCGCCGCCCTTCTCCATCTTGCCGAGCTCCGCCATCTGCCACTGGACGTCGCCCTTGGCCATGATGTCGCGGATCTTCGCGATGAACTCCGGGCCGCAGTCGCTCGCGCCGCCCTTCGAGGTGCCGCCCGTGTACTTCGACGCGGCGACGCCCTTGTGGAGGCGCGCCTCGTTGCCGGTCGAGTCGACGTCCGGGAAGTGCGGGTCGGCCGCCGCCGTGACGTCCGCCGAGAGCATCGTCGACTTCTCCAGCGCGCGCCGCACGAGGATGTCGCGCGCATCCTTCTCCTGCCGCTCGATGAGTTCGGCGACCGTGTTCTCGAAGAACGAGCTCTGCATGCCCGTCGAGCCCATCGAGCCGATCTCCTCCTTGTCGCACATGAGAATCGAGGCCGTCACGTCCGGCACGTCGTCCGCTGCGTCGAGGAGCGCCTGAAGCCCCGCGAACGAACAGACGCGGTCGTCGTGGCCATAGCCCGTGAGGAGCGCGCGGTCGAAGCCGACTTCGCGCGGCATCCCGGCCGGGACGATCTCCAGCTCGGCGGAGAGCAAGTCCTCCTCGTCGACCTTGTACGTCTTCTTCAGGTACTTGACGAGAAGATCCCGCTTCTTGGGCTCCTCGTCTTTTTCCTTCTTCCCTTTTCCTTCTTCCTTCTTCCCATCATCCTTCTCCCCCGTCGTCCAGCACACGGGGTCGAGATCCTCGGCCTCGAAGAACTCGTCGCGCGTCTTCTTCGCCTGATCCTTGCCGAGGTGCGGCAGGATGTCGGAAATCATGAAGACGGGGTCGCCCGGATTGTCGCCGACGGCGACGTCGACGAACGAGCCGTCCTTGCGGACGATGCGCCCGTAGAGGGCGAGCGGCAGCGTGAGCCACTGGTACTTCTTGATGCCGCCGTAGATGTGGCAGTCGAAGTAGACGCAGCCGCCCTTCTCGTAGAGCGGACGCGGCTTCAGGTCAAGGCGCGGCGCGTCGGTGTGGCCGCCGACGACCTTGAGGCCGGCCGCCGCGATCTTCTTCTTGCCGATGACGGCCGCCATGACCGTGCGATCCTCGTAGCCGCGGTAAACCTTGTCGCCGGCCTTGAGGGTCTTGAAGGAATCGATCTCGCGAAAGCCGCGCGCCTTCAGGAGGCGCACGCTCTCGGCATAGCTCCGGCGCGCCGTCTTCGCGACGCCCAGATAGCGCAGATATTCGCCGCAGTAGTCTTCAAGCGGCCTATACGTCATTTTCATGGTCGGTAAGTATACCAAATCCCCCGCGAAATGGGTAGGCCCACCCGCCGAGGCGTCAGGAGCCCTCAGCGTTCGCGATCCGTCGGCAGCCCCCAGCTTTCGAGCTTCGTCGCCATCCAGTCGAAAGACGCCTCGTGCATCTCGCGCGAGCGTCCGCACGGGATGACCGGCCCGCAGGCGACCTTGATGTCGTAGCTCGTGTCGACGGGGCCGAAGTCCTTGAAGACCTTGCGCAGGAGGCCGCTCTTGCGCGTCGGCTGACAGCGCGTGTCCACGACGATCGGCACGACCGGGCAGCCCGCGCGCTCGGCGAGCTTCGCGCCGATCGACGAGTACTTCTTGCGGCTGAAGACCTCGCAGCGCGTCCCCTGCGGGAAGATGAGGAAGCTGTCGCCGCCCTGGATGCGCTCCGTGCCGACGCGCAGGATGTTCACGAGATCCTCGCGCGGCGACACGCGGCTGATCGGCACCATCCGCATGTGCTCCGCCGCCTTCTCGAGGAACGGCAGGTGCGCGAGCGACGCCTTCGCGACGTAGCTGAACGGCGAGATCGCCAGCAGCAGCGGCGGCAGGAGAATCGTCTCGGTCATCGACAGGTGGTTGCAGACGTAGAGGACGGGGCCCTTGTGCGCGAGGCGATCCGCGAAGCCCTCGATCTGCACGTTCATGCCGAGGCGCTCGGCCGTCGTCACGACCGAGAAGCAGAAGCCGGCCCAGCGTTCCGTCGTCAGCTTGCCGAACGGCTCCGTGACGGCGCAGCACGGGAAGACGCGCGTCACGCCCCACGTGTAGCGCAGGGTCGTCCAGGCGGACGGCTTCGCGCGCGCGACGGCGCGGCAGTCGGGCGCCGTCTGGTAGCCGCCGGTCCGGCGGATGGATTCCTGAAACTCACTCAGTGTCGTTGTTCTCATGTTCAACCTGCTCCTGTCCGCCCCGTTGTTCGGCGGCTGCGTTTTCGGCCTTGGCCTTTTCGATCATGTCCTTGCGGACGGACTCAAGCTGTGCCTTGAGGTCGTCGCGCATCTCCTGAAGCTGTCGCTTCTGCTCCTCGCGCTCGGCTTCGCGCGCCTGGCGCTCCTCCTCCCGCTGCTGGCGCCGCGCCTCCTCCTGCGCCTGCTCGGCGGCGAGCTTCGCGCGGCGACGACCGCCCAGCGTACGACTGAGCAGCGGCGACCGCGCGGCGGGCGCGTTCAGGAGCATGATGCCGTCGTTCGCCGCCGCCGCGCCAGCGGCCTTGGCAGTCGCGGTGGCGTCCTTGGCGGAGTCGCCGCCAATCGTCAGCGTCACCTCGATCTCGCCCTTCGCAATCGTCATCGTCGCCGTCTCGGGGTCGGCCTCCTTCACGAGCCAGCCGCCGCGCGACTCGCCGACCTTCAGGTAGTAGTGGCGGGGATTCTTGCCGTCCGAGCTGTCCGTGAAGCCGACGGCGACCTGCCCGTCGGGCGTCATGTTGATGACGGAGAAGCGGATGGCGCTCTTCAGCTGCTCCTGCTCCTTCGTCAGCTCCTTCTGGGACGACTTCGTCACCTCGCTCGGCAGTTTCGTCGGATCGAAGCCGACCGGCAGCGCGCCGAACATCTGCCGGTCGACGATCGACTGGTAGCGCGAATACGGCTGCTTCTCGGCGAAAGCCGAAATGGCCGCAGCTACCGCCAGAAGAAGAAATGATTTTGACGTGAACATCCTTTGTGCGTTCCTCTGGACGCTGATTATACCAAAAAAGCCGCCTTACGGGGCGCAACGCCCGCCCGTCTTCCGCCGACGGTATTCGGTCGGCGAGAAGCCGAGGAGCTTGGCGAAGCGATGGGAAAAGGCGAACGGAGACTTGAAGCCCGTCTGCTCGGCGATCTGCGCAATGGGTAGGTTCGTCTCGCGCAGGAGCCGCCCCGCGCGCACGAGCCGCGCCCGCATCTGGAACTTCTTCGGCGAGAGCCCGGTCGCCTTCCTGAACTGCTCCCGCAGACGCGAGACGCTCATGCCCGCAAGGTGCGCGGCCTCGGCGACCGGGCAGGCGTCCGTGAGGTCGGAGACAAGCGCCTGGCGCATCTTCTCGACGGCCCGCGCGGACACCGTGCCGGAGTCGCCCTTCCGCCAGAGAGCCAGCGTTTCGGCGACGATGCGGTGCGCGGCCGCCTCGACGAGCCAGCGCGCGCCGCGACGGTCGGATGCCGCGAGATCGAAGAGGTCCTGAAAGGCTTCCGCGACGGCAGCGGCCGACGAGAACGTCCGCAGCGGCGAGTCGGGCGTGATGCCGGCTTCCGCCAGCAGCGGCAGGATGGTCGTCGGCTCAAGTTCCATCCAGGCCTCGTTCCAGCCCGTCTCGTCGTCATAGCGGTAGAAGTGATTGACGCCGGGGAAGACGAAGAAGACCGAGTTCGCGGGCACCGGCATCTCGCCCGTCGGCTCCGAGCAGAAGCGGCCGTGGCCAGACGCGATGTGCACGAGCACGAGGCTTTCGAGCGTCCGCCCCTTCTTTTCGGAAAAACGGTGCCGTGACGGATGCCGCCGCAGGAACCCCGAATAGTCGAGCTTGGCCGCACAGCGGTTATAGCCAAGGGAGAGGACGCCACAGGCACAGGCGGCGGAAGCCGCGCGCGTTTCGTAATAGTGCGAGAAGTATTCGTCCATGTCGATTCTCTCCTATCGGTGAAGCAGATACGTGATGCCGACGAGAATGCGTTCGGCGTACATGACGGTGGCCAGGACCGGATGGCGCAGAAGCCGCTTCCATTTCCCGTTCTCGACGAAGACGCCGAAGAAGCGGTAGCCGAAGCCCAGCTGCCTCCTGAGCGCCGGATGCCCCGGCCACTTCGCCCGGTACGCCGCCATCGACCTCGAGTAGTACGCCTTTTTCGCGAGCAGGCGCGACAGGGTCAGCCGGCGCTCGTTGTGGACGAGGTGATGCGCCAGCACCGCGCAGCGCGCGCCCGTCGCGAGGACGCGGATGTCGAGGTCCCAGTCCTCCGGACCCGCGACGAGATTCTCGTCGTAGCCGCCCGTCGCCGCGAGGACGGACTTGCGGAACAGGCGCAGCGCGTCGATGGCCGTGCCGTCGTAGAACGCGCGCTCGAAATTGCGCGCCCGCGTGCGCAGTCCCGTCCCCGTCCGCACCTCGGGGATCCAGTACGCCTGCGGCGCGGCGGCGTCGCCCGCCGGACGGGAGACGGCCGACAGGATCTCCGCGAGGAGTTCCGGCGGCACGACCATGTCCGCGTCGAGGACGATCACCCAGTCGGCCCGGGCCGTCCGCGCGCCGAGATTGCGCTGCGCCGAGCGCTCGGGACCCTTCGTCAGCACCGTCGCGCCGAGGGCGGACGCGATCTCCCGCGTCCGGTCGTCCGAGAAGTTGTCGACGACGATCACCTCGACGCGGTCGCGCACCGCGTCAAACGCGCGGATGCAGGCGGCGATGTTCGCCGCTTCGTTCTTCGTCGGAATGACGACGGAAAGTTCAGTCTTGCTCATGATAAGGAGGGCAGTTGGCTTCAGATTCGGCCTGGCAGGATAAAGTAGCGCGCATCGTCGCGGCCAGGATGCCGGTTCAGCCGTTCAGGCGGTGTCGGCAACTGCGAGGCGACAAGGTAAAAGAACACGGGCAGGAGCACCTGCAGAAAGGCGAGCGCCGTTGCTCGGCTCAGGCCAAGTTTAACCTGTCGCAAAAGGACATAGGCAGAGAAAAGCGTCGGCAACAGGAACTGGGATTGGTCTGGCACAAAGTAGCGCACGAAAAACAAGAAGTTGATGACAAAGAGCAAAAACAAGAAAGCATCAGCGCCCTTCGTCAGACGCATACGCACAAGCGTGTCGCGCAACGTTCGACGGTTCCACCACGCCAACATGAACGGAACCGCGAACGAGAGCGCCGCCAACGCAAAGTTGAACGCCGTCTGCGTCATGTTCGTCGGGAAAATCCCGGCGACCTTTGCGCCGTAGGCTCCAACCAAGACATCTCGCGGCCCGCGCGTCACAAGATGATACAGCCAGAAAGACGCTCCCAACAGCCACCCTAACGCCGCGCACACGACGCCGCCTACGCGGCAAACGCCACGGCGAACCAACGCAATGGCCAGAAGAGCAAGAACGGGCCACGCGAGGATTGCGAAATTGTGAATGCCGAGGTGCAGTCCGGAAATGAGCGCCAGAAGGGAAAGGCGCCGTGCGTTCGCATGAGCCTTGTGTGCGTCTGACGTCGGCCCCGCTTCCGCAAGGGACAGCAGCAAGGCCGTCTCAAAAGCCGTGAACGCCAGGTTCATTGTCTGGACTTCGGCGACCGTCGAAAGCCACCAGAGCATCTGCGACAAACCAAACAGCACCGACAGCAGCACCTTCCGCGTGCAAAGATAAAGGCCGGCGACGGAGAGCGCGCCAAAGAATGCCGAGACGAGCGTCACGGCAAAAGGCGTCTTCGCGACAAGTCGGCAAAATGCCACATAAAACGGATGTGCGTTGGAGAATTGAGGGCCGCAAACCCATTCAGCGTGATTCAAGACCCAGTCCTGAAACTCGGCCGAATCCCCCCAGCCGAAGCCACGTTGGGCCGTGAGCGCGTAGAGGGCGAAGAACCCCAACACGAGAAAGAGAAACCGGCTCGACGTCCGTTTCAGCACTTAGGCGCTTTCCGTCTCGTCGGCCACGTTGCTGGGCGCAACTTCTTCAGCGGGAGCAACAACAGGTTCGGCAACGGGTGCGGACGCGTCCTCGGTCGCCGGTGCGGAAGCCTCGGCGGGCGGCGCAATCGGTGCCGTCGGCGCCTGAACAGGCGGCGGCGCGGCGAAGCGCGTCGGGTTCTTCGCCATGAACTCCCATGCGAACGCCTTGTACGCCTCGGCCCCCTTCGAGCGCGCGTCGAGGAAGACAACCGGCGTGCCCATCGACGGCGCCTCCGAGACGCGCACGTTGCGCGGGATCACCGTCTCGTAGACCTTCTCGCCGAAGTGGCCGCGCACCTCCTCGATCACGTCCGTCGTCAGCCGCGCGACGGAGTTGACCATCGTGAAGACGATGCCGTTGAGCTCCAGCGCGGGATTCACCCCCGCGCGCAGCTTCTCGATCGAGCCTGTGATGAGCGCGAGGCCGTCCATCGCCAGGTATTCCGCCTGCGTCGGGATGAGGACGGAGTCCGTCGCCGCGAGCGCGGACGTCATGACGAGGCCCAGGGACGGCGGGCAGTCGAGGATGATGTAGTCGAACGCGCCCGACTCCTTCACCGGCGCGAGCACCTTGCGGATCACCTCCAGCCGGTCGTCGCGCATCGCGAGCTCGACTTCCGCGCCCGCGAGGTCGACTTCGGACGGGATGACGTTCAGGTTGTTCCACTTCGTGGGCTGGATGACGTCCGCAACGTCCTTCGAGCCGACGAGCACCGGATACATCGAGACGCCCGGCTGCTTTTCGAGGCCGAGGCCGAGCGTCGCGTGCGCCTGCGGGTCGAGGTCGATCACCAGCACCGCGCGCTTGCGGGCCGAGAGCGCCGCCGCGAGGTTGACGACGGTCGTCGTCTTGCCGACGCCGCCTTTCTGGTTTGCGATCGCAATGACTTTTGTCTGACGTTCCATAATCAAGAATCAAAAAAGCTTTCCGTTCTTCTGCAGCTCGGCGATGTTGCCCTTCGCGCTGCGGTTGATCTCGCGCAGCCACAGCTCCACGAGCGCGACGTCCCACGGCTCGTCCACGCACTGGATGACCGCCGCGAACTTGTCGCCCGACGCAATGACCGACTCCTTCACGCGCGCCGTGACGGCCGAGAGCCGGTCGGTCACGATCTGCTCGGAGAAGTTGTCGGACTTCAGGTGGTAGCCGTACTGGAGGATCCGCAGATGCTCCTCGTGGCTGCGGAGAAAGTTGAAGTATTCCTGCGCCGCCTCGCCGAAGCCCTCGAACTCGGCCTCCTGGAAATGCGGCAGGATGACGCGCGGCTGATGCGCCTCCAGCCGCCCCTCGCGGATGCGGATCTTCCCCGGGAAGTCCGCCAGCTCCGAGACGAGGTGGTAGTTGACGAGCGTGTTGCCGAACGTCTCCAGCCGGTGCGACGGCTCCAGCAGAAACCGCGCGCTCTTCGCCGCGTACCAGCGGTCAAACTCGGGATTGGCGCTCACTTTCCCTTTCCGCAGCACTTCTTGTACTTCTTGCCGCTTCCGCAGGGGCACGGGTCGTTGCGGCCGACCTTCGGCTCTTCGCGCACGATCGGCTTCTCGCCGATCAGCTCGCCGTCCGCGAACTTCCAGCCGTCCGCCTCCTTCACGAACTGGGAGACCTCGTGGTGGTTGCAGAATTCGCCGTTCGCCGTGTAGAGCGCACGGAACTCGACGACGCCCTCCGCATCGCCCTTCTGGCCGCCCTCCGTGCGGATGATCTCAAGCCCATGCCATTCGGCCGCGCGCGACCAGCCCTTCGAGGTCTCCGCGTCAAATTCCTCCTGCACGGCCTTCGTGGCGCTCGTGCGGAGAAAATCGACGTCGCCCGTCACGTAAGAGGAATAGCGGGCGCGCATCAGCGCCTCCGCCGTTTCGGCTTTCGCCGCACCAGAGATGATCGGCCCGCAGCATTCGCCGAAGGTCTTGCCGGACTTGCAGGGACAAAGTTCTGTGCTTTCCATAATTGACTGCGTATTTTACCAAAATCTGCCCTCAAAAGGCAATGCGGTTCGTGTCTTTTAGCCTGTCGGCATGACGTGCCACAGCAGACAGAAGAAATGGCAGATGGTGCCGGCCAAGACGAAGATGTGCCAGACCATGTGCGCGTACGGCAGCGACTTCCACAGGTAGAAGACGCAACCGAGCGTGTAGAGCCCGCCGCCCAGCGACAGCCACATCGTGCCGAGGCCATGCAACGCGCGCACGAGCGGCACGATGGCCAAGAGCGCCATCCACCCCATGACCACGTAGGCGAGCGTCGAGAGGAAGCGGAAGCGTCCGACCGTCTTCACCTTGACGAAGACGCCCACAAGCGTCGCGCCCCACTCGATGCCGAAGATCGTCCAGGCGAGCGCCGGATGCTCCGGCCGCAGCGTGACGAGGCAGAACGGCGTGTAGCTGCCCGCAATGAGGAAGTAGATCGAGATGTGGTCAAGCACGCGCAAGACGGACTTCGCCGGACGGTACGAGACGGCGTGGTAGGCCGACGACGTCGCATAGAGAAGAATCATGCAGGCGCCGAAGATCGCGCCGCTCGTCACCTTCCACGGCACGGCGACGCCACTCTGGACGCCCTGCCACACCAGAAGCGCCAGCATCGCCGCACCGAGGTGCGACCCGACGACGTGCGTCACCGTGTTGGCGATTTCCTCGCCGCTTGTCTGCTCCCTCGCCATTTCTACCAGACTCCGTTTGAATGCGTCATTTCGGTGCGTCCTGTTCGTGCGTCGTCCAGCGGATGAGTCCCCAGAGGAGCGCATGTGCCGTTTCGCCGCATGGTGTCGTGACGCGCTCGTAGAACGTCCAGAACTTCGACCAGTTGCGATCGACCGCCGGCACCCAGCGAATCGGGAAGAGCGAGAGGAAGCGTCCGTACCGCGAGCCGTCCGCCGCGACGGACGATTCCCAGAACGGCCACAGGCGGAAGTACGTGTCGTCGGGCCGGCTCACCCAGAATGGGAAGACCCGCGTCTCGTCCGGCAGCAGTTCCACGAGCCGCCAGCCGAAGCGCGTGATCTCGTCCTCCTTCGTTCCGTCGAGGTAGCGGAAGTTGTCGATGTGCTCGTAGAACGGGAAGACGCTCGTGCGCGTACGCTTCGTGAAGCGCTCGATCTCGACGAGCGGCCATGGGTAGCGCCCCCGCCAGCCATCCGACGTCTCGGCAAACGAGAAGAACGGCGGCAAGAAGAGCCATTGCTGCTCGCGCTCGCGGTCGACGCGCCCCAGAAGCGGCCAGAGCATCCAGCTCGTCCCCGCACCGCCCGTGTCACGGTCAGCGAACGAGGTCTTCCTGTTCCAGAGCGGCCAGAGGACAGTCGTATGGTCGTCCGCCCGGTTGTGGCTCGTCACGTAGAACGGCCAGAAGCCCCACGAGCCGTCGTCCCGCCAGTGGAAGAACGGGAACAGGACGGCGTTCGTCGTCAGCCACGCCTGATCCTTCGGACGCGGCATGCGGTAGCGCATCCAGACGGGCCAGAGGACGAACTCCCAGTCGTACATCATCAGGACGTGCGGATGCCGCCCGTAGATCGGGAACAGCCCCCAATAAGAGGAAGCATCCACACTTTTCCCTTCCGCACTTTTTTCTTCTTCCTTCTTCCTTCTTCCGTCCACGCCGTTCCACCAGAGCGGCAGAATGTCGAACTGGTAGCCGCCGTCGGCGTTGGACTGGTAGTGGGTGAAGAAGCAGAATCGCCACCAGTCGCGGTGGGAGGTGAAGAGCGGCCAGAGGACGTCCGTCGTCTCGGCCTCGTGCGACCAGAACGGCCGCAGCGCGTAGAAGTCCTGCTCCGGCTTCTGCTGGTAGAACGGCAGAACCTGAAACGCAACAGCGAGGAGTGGGAGTGTGAGAGTCATTGGAACCGTCGAATCAAGGAACGGGTGTGGCGATGCCTGCGGTGCTCAACACGGAGGGGTCGGAGGTCGGGAGGCACGGAGAGGGGGAAGAAGCGTTTGCTTCTGGGGCTCGTTGGGGCTGAATCCGACAACACGATGCCCTTGTAGACGACCGGGCAGGGAACTTGGCGTTCCACCTTCAGGCCGCGCTGCTGCAGTTCCCAGCAGAGCGCAGACTCGTAGGCCTCTTCCTTCAGCCCGCAACCGAGCTCGCGATGAACCTCAATCGCCGCGCCGATGATCCGTTCGGTCAGCTCCCTCTCGACTCCCTCGAACTTCTTCTCTCCGTTCACGTCCCCTCACCTTCCATTAGTCAGTCAATCCTTCACACACGCCTCCGCGCCTCCCAATCTCCATCACCTCCGTGTTCAGCGCCGCAGGCATCATGTCTGTCAGCGCCGCAGGCTTCTCCCCTTCCGTCCCCTCCTTCACTTCGCCAGTTTCTTCACTTCCTCGAACTCGCGCTTCTCGAAGTCGGACAGCTCGCCGAGGCGCGACTGAACCTTGCGGATCGTCACCTTCGCGTGCTGCTTGTCGCCGGCCTTCAGCTGGACGCGCACGAGCGAGACGAGCATGCGCACGTCCGCCTCGCGTCCGTTCGGCCCCTTCGAGAGCTCGCACGCCTTGCGGATGCACGACTCGGCCTCGGCGAAGTCGCGGTTCTGGTCCATCAGGATCGAGCCGAGCGTCTCCCACGCGACATACAGCCCCGGCGCGGCCTTGACGGCCTTGCGCGCGTAGGTCTCGGCCTCCACGAGCCGCTGCGTCCGCCGCAGGACTTCCGCGAGGTCGTTCAGCGCGAGCGCGACGGGCTGCGGCGCGTTCGCGGCCTTGCGCAGGAACGTCTCCGCCTCGGCGAGATTGCCGCGCCCGAACGCGAGCGAGCCCATGACGTAGTTCGCGAGCGGCGCGTTGCGGTTCCGGCGCAGGACGTCGCGCGCGTGCTGCTCGGCGTTCTCCTTGTCGTCGAGCGAGATGTCGAGGCCGAGCACGAGATCCTGCGTCGCGGGGATGCCCGGACGCGCCTTGGCGGCGGCGGCGAAGGCGTCGCGCGCCGCCTTGCGGCCCGCCTCGCCCTTCTTCAGGAGCGCAAAGCCCTTCGTCGTCTGCACGTGGTAGTCGTAGGGGTCGGTCGCCTGCTTCTCCATCGTCGGCAGGATCACGTCGTTCAGCCGCTTCTCCAGCGCGGCCTTCGCCTTCGGATCCTTCGCCGCGTCGATCTGCTGCATCGTGACGGCCGCGAACAGCGACCACGCCTGGAGGTCCTTGCCGTCCTTGTCGATCGCCTTCTGCACGTGCTCCGCCGCCGCCGTCAGGTCGTTCTTCATCATCGACACCATCGCGAACTCCAGCTGCGCGCGCTTGTCGTCGCCCGCGACGGCCGCCGCGCGCTCCAGGTATTCGAGCGCCTTCGCGGCGTTCCCGTCAAGAAGCTCCAGCCGCATGAGGCCCAGCAGCGCATCGTGGTCGCGCGCGTTCTTCTCCAGGACGCCCTCGTAGATGCGGCGCGACTTCTTCTGGTCGTTCTCGTTCGCGTAGAGCGCGGCCATCATGTTCAGGAGCGACGAGCGCTTGTCGGACGGCACGAAGTCGATCGCGCGGCGGATCTGCGAGAGCGCGTCGCCCGGACGCCCCGACTTCGCCCAGGCGTGGCCGAGGCGGACGAACACGTCCGGATTGCGGATGTAGCCGTAGTAGGTGCCGAGGCGCCAGAGCACGTAGCGGCGCTTCGCGTCGTCCACGGCGGCCTTCAGCGTGCGCTCCAGCTCGCGCTTCTTCGCGACGGCCGACGGATGGTTCGCGCCGATCATCGCGACCTCGTTGAAGACGGCGCAGATGTTGTCGCGGTCGATCTCGTTCAGGACGAGCTCGTACATCTTCCAGGCGTCGTCGTCGCGGTGCTTGTCCTGAAGCCAGACGCCGCGGTTGTTCGCGACGAAGCCGAGGTGGCGGCGCAGGGAGAAGCGCAGCCGGTCGACGGGGTTCGGCACCGTGCCGGCGTGGTAGCTGCCCCAGCCCTTCGGGGCTTCGAGAATCGCGTCGTATTCCTTCCACGCCGTCCAGTCCGGCACGTGCGCCTCGTCCGCGCCGAAGAACAGAAACTCGGGCACGGGTGTCTTGTTCGCCGCGTACCAGAGGTCGGGCGCGCCCCAGATCGCGACCTTCTGCGCGACGGACGGATCGGCGGCGAACCAGTCCTGGAGGAACGGCAGGACGCCCAGCGTGAGCGTCGTGCGCAGCTCGGCGTTCTTCTCGCCGCCGACGCCCTCCTGCGCGACAAGCTCGCCGAGCCGCGCGAGGTAGTCCTCGTCCTGGTCGCGCGCGAGCGAGATGACGTGGAGCGGACGCCCCGCCTCGGCCGCGACGAGCTTCAGGTGGTTGTCGAGCACGCCGTCCGAGACGAACCACGTGCGGTCGCCGAGATCCTGCACGACCTTGCGCGCGATCCGGTCGGCGAACGCACCCCGGTCGCCGTCGAACGCGAACAGGTTCCAGAGACACGAGACGACGAGGACGAACGCGAGGACGCCCCCCGCGACGAGCGCGACGACGCGCCTCCGATACAGCCACCAGAACGCGACGAGGTAGCCCGCGACACACGCGGCAAACGCGCTCGACGCGACCGGCAGGATGCCGTACGGCTCCATCACCGTGCTCGGCGCGAGCGGCGTCGCCACCGCGAGGATCGCCGCGAAGGTCATCGCCGCGTGGAAGAGCCACGGCACGAGGGTCGGCGACTCATTGAACGCCTTTTGGCTGGAGAAGAGCGACGTCACGAACGGCAGCGTCGCGAAGAGCGCGACGAAGAGCCAGCCCGGCGTCTTGTACCACGCCTTCATCTCACGCGCGAGGCCGCCGAGGTGGTCGCCCAGCGCGAGGCCGAACCAGCCCGCCGCGAAAAGCGCCGTCAGGAAGCCGACGAACAGGAAGAGGAAAAGCGCGAGATACGGCTTGCGCCCCTGCTTCAGCGCCGCGCACGTCAGCGTCGCGAGATAGAACGGCAGAAACGCGAAGACAAGCGCCGAATCGCAGAACGCGAGGCCGCAGAGAACGCCCATCAGCGGCGCGAGCCCCCATACCGCGCCCTTGCGCCACCCGAAGAACGGCACGGCGACGAGGAGCGTCACGAGCGCCCAGAGGAAGTCGAAGAGGCGCGGCTCCAGATGCGTCGCGGCGCTCCGCACGGCCGGCGTCAGGACGAAGACGACGGCGGCGACGGCGCCCGCGAGCGTCGCGAGGAGGTCCTTCTGCGGCAGCGTCTCGTCCGCCCGCACGCGCGCGGCGACGAACGCCGAGACGAGACCGTAGAGGGCCATCGCGGCGAGCGCACCGCAGATCGGCGCGATCAGGTTCCCGCCGCCGAGCAGCTTCGCGAACGCCGCCATCAGCGGATATTCGCACGCGCCCACGTCGAGCCCCTTCCAGAGCGCGATCAGCCGCGCGCTGTCGCCGGGATAGGCGTAGCCCGCGAGCGAGGCAAAGAAGAGGACGGCGGCAACCGCGCCGAGGGCAAGGGCGATGAGAGAGTTCTTTTTCATGGGACGTAGTATAGCAGTTTTCCGCCGAATCTGCAAAGCGACCGCCAGACGCGAGGCGGTGAGACAGAAGCGGCACGGTCATCCTACCGCTGCTTGCGGAAGGCGCAGATGCCGAGGACGAGGAAGACGACATCCGGCAGGATGGCCGCCGGGACGACCGGGAACCAGCCGTTCTTCGCGAGCACCATCATCAGGATCGTCAGGCCGTAGAACGCGAAATACATGCCGAGCGCGCTCAAGACGCCGCGAAAGACGCTCTGCCGGCCCGTGGCGATGCCGAAGGGAATCGCGAAGAGTGTGATGACGAGGCAGGCGAACGGGGCCATGACCTGCGCCCAGACGTCGTAAAGGTAGTCGCGGCGACGCGCGGCATCCAGATCAGGATGGCTGCGCAGGTAGCGCAGACGGTCCAAAACGGAGTTGAACTTCCACGGGCGGTTCTGGATCAGGAAGTCGTTCGGGCGCTCGTCGAACGCGGGGAAGTTGCGCAGCGGCAGGGCGTCCAGCTCAGGGGTCGGCGTCGCGACCTCCTGGCCGAGCTCGTCGTAATGCTGGACACGCGGATTGGCGAACCACCATTCGCCGTCCAGGTAGTCCGCGCGCTCGGCCGTGACGTTGAGGAGGCGCGCCCCGCCGTTCGGACGGTCCACCGTCACGCGCACGTTCCGCAGATGGGCCCCGGCCGCGTCCGCCAGGCTGTCGATCTGCCACGTGCGCGACGCCCGCGCGTTGCGGTAGACGACGTTGTCCTCCCGCGCGAACCGCTTCGCGTCGAACTGGTTGTTCTTCATGAGCGCCGCCCAGGCGGCCCGGCGCGGCACGAAGAACTCGTTCACGCCGACGACAAGCAGACTCATGGCCGCCGCCACGACGAGGAGCGGACGCACGATCACGAGGAAGCTCACGCCGCTCGCGCGCATCGCGACGAGCTCGGAATGGCGGCAGAACGTCCACAGCGTGTAGAGCGTCGCCAGCATCAGCGCCGCCGGCACGATGTAGTGGAAGTAGGGCGAGAGGTAGCCGCAGAAGTAGAGGGCCGCCGTCCGGACCGAAATCTTCGACTCGACCATGCGCGAGAACGAGCCGAAGAGATCGAAGAGGACGTAGATCATCAGGAACCCGGTCAGGCAGTAGAGCAGCGGGACCAGGAACTCCCTCAGGACGTATCGCGACAGGATCCTCATGCGCGGCGAAGCGGCGCCGTCAGCCCGCGATGAACTTCTCGCCGAGGGCGACCGCCTTGAGGTTGAGCTCCAGCAGGCTCGCCTTGCGCGCGCTGATCGTCTCCTTGATCGCCGCCGTCAGCGTCTCGGGCTTCACGCAGCCGAGCTTCTGGACGATGGCGCCGAGGATGATCATGTTCGCGAGCGACACGGCCTCCATGTCCTTCGCCATCTGCGTCGCCGGGATGTAGACGACCTCGACGTCCGTCCGCCGCACCTTCCGCTCGATGAGCGAGGAGTCGACGAAGATCGTGCCGCCGGGGGCGACCGTGTCCTCGAACTTGTCGAGCGACGGCTCGTTCATCACCATCAGCACGTTCGGGTGCGCGATGATCGGCGAGCCGACCGGGTCGTCCGAGACGATGACCGAGCAGTTGCACGTGCCGCCGCGCATCTCCGGCCCGTACGAGGGGAGCCACGAGAGCTCCTTCTGCTCGATGAGCGCCGCGTGCGCCAAGACCTTGCCGGAGAACAGGAGCCCCTGTCCGCCGAACCCCGCCATGATCGTTTCGTATGTCATTTTACTTCGCCTCCTCGGCCGTCCGGTCCTTGAAGCACCCGAGCGGATAGAACGGAATCATCTTCTCCTCCACGAACTGGCACGCCTTGTCGGGCGTGAGGCCCCAGTTCGTCGGGCACGTCGAGATGACCTCGACGAGCGAGAAGCCCTTGCCGTCGACCTGCGTCTGGAACGCCTTCTGGATCGCCCGCTTCGCCTGGCGCACGTGCGCGACGGAGTTGACGGCGACGCGCTCCAGGTAGGCCGGCGCGTCGAGCGTCGCCAGCAGCTCGCAGATGCGGATCGGCATGCCCTGCGTCTTCGGGTCGCGCCCGTACGGCGAGGTCTGCGTGACCTGCCCGACGAGCGACGTCGGCGCCATCTGGCCGCCCGTCATGCCGTAGATCGCGTTGTTGATGAAGATGATCGTCACGTTCTCGCCGCGGCACGCGGTCGAGACCGTCTCGCACAGGCCGATGGACGCGAGGTCGCCGTCGCCCTGGTAGGTGAAGACGACGTGATCGGGGAGCGAGCGCTTGACGCCCGTCGCCACCGCCGGCGCGCGGCCGTGGCTCGCCTCGATCATGTCGCACCGGAAGTAGTCGTACGCCATCACCGAGCAGCCGACCGGCGCGATGCCGATCGTCTTGCCCTCGATGCCGAGCGCGTCGATCGCCTCGGCGACGAGACGGTGCACGATGCCGTGCGTGCAGCCCGGGCAGTAGTGGTACGGAACGTCCGTGAGGGACTTCGGTTTCTGAAACACGATGGCCATCTTATTTCGCCTCCTTCCGGATTGCCGCCAGCACCTCGTCGGCGCTCGGAATCATGCCGCCGACGCGGTTGCACATGTTGACGGGCTTCGCGCAGCTGATCGCAAGCTTCACGTCCTCGTTCATCTGGCCCATGTTGAGCTCGACAGTGAGGAAACTCTTGACCTTCGCCGCCGCCTGCGCAAGCGGCGCCTTCGGGAACGGGTAGAGGGTGATCGGGCGGATCATGCCGACCTTGATGCCCTCCTTGCGCGCCGCGACGATCGCGTTCTTCGCGACGCGGGCGGTGATGCCGACCGAGACGACGCAGACCTCCGCGTCGTCCATGAGGTACTCCTCCCAGCGGCACTCCTCCTTCTCCAGCTTCGCGTAGCGCGCGAAGCGCTCGAAGTTCGTCTTCTCCAGCTCGTCCGGCTTGAGGTAGAGGGAGTTCACGATGTTGTGTTCGCGCTTCATCTCCGTGCCCGTCGTGGCCCACGGCTTCGTCGCGGGGATCGTCTCGGGGTCGACCGTGTCCTCCGGGAGGACGACCGGCTCCATCATCTGGCCCATCGTGCCGTCCGCCAGCAGCATCGCCGGCATGCGGTACTTCTCGCCGAGCTCGAACGCGAGGCGCGTCATGTCGGCCATCTCCTGCACGGTCGCCGGGGCGAGGACGATGATGTGGAAGTCGCCGTGGCCCGGGCCGCGCGTCATGAAGAAGTAGTCGGACTGCGACGGCTGGATGCCGCCGAGGCCGGGGCCGCCGCGCTGGACGTTCACGATCAGCGCCGGCAGGTCCGCGCCCGCGAGGTAGGAGATGCCCTCGGCCTTCAGGGAGATGCCCGGCGAAGACGACGACGTCATCGCGCGCCGCCCCGTCGAGGCGCAGCCGTAGACCATGTTGATCGCGGCGATCTCGCTCTCCGCCTGGAGGAACGTGCCGCCGATCTTCGGCATGCGCTTGGACATGTACGCCGCAATCTCGGTCTGCGGCGTGATCGGATACCCGAAGTAGTGGCGGCAGCCGCAGCGGATCGCCGCCTCGGCGATCGCCTCGTTGCCCTTCATCAGAACTTTTTCGGCCATTGTTGCCTTACCTTTCCACCGTGATGACGCAGTCGGGGCACATCAGCGCGCAGCTCGCGCAGCCGACGCACGCCGCCGGATCCGTACACTCGACCGGGGCGTGGCCCTTGTGGTTGAGCTTCGTCTTCGAGAGAGCAAGGATCTTCTTCGGACAGGCGGTCACGCACAGTCCGCAGCCCTTGCAGAGGTCTTCCCTGAATGTCAGTTTAGCCATTTTTAGCTCCTTTGAACCGCGTAGTATACCAAAAAACGGCGACCTTGAGTTGTCGCAATTTGGCCCGTCGGCCCGACAGCTCGCGCGACCAGTGGCCAATCGGTTGCTTTCGCTGAACACGGAGATGACGGAGAGGCAGAAACGGTCTCCGCGTCTCTCTATCTCCTCCGCCTCCGTGTTCAGCGCCGCAGGCCTTCCCGTGCAGAGAGCGGATCATCTCGCGGGTGGGCGCGTCAGCGTCACGACCATCCAGCCGTCGCGCTGCTCAATGGAGATCTCCGCGCCGAGGCGCCGGGCGCGCTGACGCATGCCCGCCAGGCCGAAATGGCCCTCCGCCGCGCCCGGCGCCGCCGACGGCTCGAACGGCGCGCCGTCGTTCGCCACGCGCAGCCGCCAGCCGCCGCCGTCCGCCGCATCCGCCGACAGGGCGACCTTCTTCGCCCCGCCATGCTTGATCGCGTTGCCGATCGCCTCCCGGACGATGAGCGAGAGGTCGCGCATCTGCGCCGCGTCCATCCGCGACGGCAGCGCCGCCAGCTTCGTGTCGACGCGGCAGATCCCCTTCGTGTTCTCGTCATGCGCGAGCTGCCGCAGCATGTCCGCCGGCGTGAGGCGCATCATGTCGTCGTTCTTGAGGCCCCAGACGACGTCCCGGATCTCCCGCTTCGCCCGCACAAGCACGTCTTGGGCCTCCTTGAGGCGGCCTAGCTTCACGAGCATGCCCGCCCCGACGAGATGCTGCTCGATCGTGTCGTGCAGGTCGTCCGCCATGCGCTTGCGCTCGGCCATCAGCGTGCGCGAGCGGAACAGGCGCTTCCGCTGGCGCACCGCGAGGGCCGCAAGGACGCAGAGCAGCGCCGCGAGCGCGGCGGAGACGGCCGTCGCCCCGAAGATGAAGCGCCGCGTGCGGCGGGCCGCATAGTAGGCGAGATCCGGCACGAGCGTCACGTCTGAGCCCGCCGCATGGAGCTTCACGCCCATCACGTAGCTCGCGCGGCCGAGAAGGACGGACGGGTCGAGCAGCCGCTCGACGACGCCGGTCACGCGAACCTTCGGGTGCGTATGCGCCGCGTCGGACAGGAACGCGGGCACGTCCGCGCACATCACGTTGACGGGCACGCCCGAGACGTCGACGGCGAACCCGTTCTCGGTGATGCCGATGGCGCGGCCCGACAGCGTGACGCGCAGCCAGTTGACGTCCGGCCGCGCGCCCTCCGCATCGACGAGATCGTCCATCGAGACGTCCTTCGGCGGCGGAAGCGGCTCCTCGCCCGTCTTCTCGACCGAATTCGCCTGGAGGACGATGCGGCCACCCTCCAGCGACGGATGGCCGGTGACCGTCACGACATCGCCCCGTCGCAGGGACGCGCCCCGGCCATCCGTCACGATCTTGAGCCCGTCGTCGTCGCGCTGGAGGAAAAGGCCGTCCGCGCCCGCGAACGTCACGATGCCGGAGATCTCGGCCGTCGCCGCGTTCGTGCCGCCCAGCGCCTCGGCGACCTTGGCGACGACGCGCCCCCGGATCTCGTCCGAGAACTCCCGAATCGTCATCTCGCGCTCGGCCGAGGCCATGAGCGGAACCAGCAGGGAAAAAACGATCAAGCGTCCGTAAGACATCTTGTGCACCTTCCTTTCAAGACACGTGCGCCGCCCTCAGTGCGCGTCGAGCCAGTTCGCCCCTTCGCCGAGGCCGACGTCGAGCGGCACGCCGAAGTCGAGCGCCGTCGTCATTTCGCGGCGCACGATCTCCTTCACGCGCGCGGCCTCGTCCTTCGGACAGTCGAAGACGAGCTCGTCGTGGATCTGCAGCACCATCTTAGACCGCAGGCGCTCGGCCTTGAGCGCGCGGTCGACCTTCACCATCGCGAGCTTGATGAGATCCGCCGCGCTGCCCTGGATCGGCGTGTTGATCGCGTCGCGTTCCGCCGACTGCCGCGCCGTCGCGTTGCGCGAGTTGATGTCGCGCAGGGTGCGGCGGCGCCCAAGCACCGTCTCGGCGTAGCCCGTCGCGCGCGCCCGCTCGATCGCCGCGTTCATGAAGTCCTTCACCTTCGGGTAGAGCCGGAAGTACGTCTCGATGAGGTCGGCCGCCTCCTTGCGCGGCACCTTCAGGCGCTGCGAAAGCCCGAACGGCGAGATGCCGTAGATGATGCCGAAGTTCACCGTCTTGCACTTCGCGCGCTGTTCGGGCGTCACGAACGCCGGCATCAGGTTGTAGACGCGCGCGGCCGTGTCGCGGTGGATGTCCTCGCCGCGCGCGAACGCCTCCCGCATCGCCGCATCGCCCGAAAGCGCCGCCATCAGGCGCAGCTCGATCTGCGAGTAGTCGGCCGAGACGAGCACGTGGTTCTCGTCACGCGCGACGAACGCCCGGCGGATGCGCTTGCCGCGCGCGGTGCGGATCGGGATGTTCTGCAGGTTCGGGTCGGACGACGAGAGCCGCCCCGTCTCGGTAAACGCCTGCGCAAACGTCGTGTGCACGCGCCCTTCCGCGTCGATGAGCGTCGGCAGCTTGTCCACGTACGTCGACTTCAGCTTCGTGCAGGCGCGGTACTCGAAGATCAGCGGCACGATCGGGTGCGCATCGGCGACCTTGGAGAGGGCCTTCTCGTCCGTCGACCACTGGCCGGACGCCGTCTTCTTCGAGCCCGTGAGCCCCAGCCGGTCGAAGAGCAGCGCCGCGAGCTGCTTCGGCGAGTCGGGATTGAACCCCGGCTCGGCGTACTGGCGAATCTGCCGCGTGTAGTCGAGGATCTCGCGGTCGAGCTCGCGCCCGTATTCCCGCAGGGCCTCGGTGTCGATCCGCACGCCCTCGCGCTCTATCTCGCAGAGCACCTTGACGAGGGCCTCCTCCGTCTCCAGCGCGGGCGGGGCGGGGGCGACGCCGCGCTGCTCCAGCGCGAGGGCCTGTCCCCGCAGGAGGTCGTCGAGCTGCAGCGTGACGTCCGCATCCTCCGCCGCGTAGTCCGTCACGCGCGCGATGTCCTTGCCGACGAGCGTCGGCTCCGGCTTGCGGCGCTCCTGCGGGCCCGCGACGTCCTCGAAGCGGATCATGCGGTAGCCGAGCAGCTGCTCCGACAGGTCCTTGAGGCCGTGCCGCGCCGCCGCGTCGAGGCAGTAGTGCTCCAGCAGCGTGTCGCGCGGCGTCGTGCCGAAGCCGATGCCGTAGCGGTGCAGGACGGTGCGGTCGAACTTGACGTTGTGGCCGACCAGGCTCTTCGCCGGGTCGGCGAAGAGCGGACGGAACACGTCCACGAGCCCGGCGTCCACATACCACGCCTTGCCCTTCGCCGTCGCGAACGAGAAGCCGATGAGGCGGCACGTCGTCGCGTCCGTCGCGGTCATCCCCGGCTCGCGCGCCGTCGTCTCGGTGTCGAACGCGACGCGCGCTTCCTTCATCAGCTCGTCGAGCAGACGCTGCGCATCGGCTTCGGTCGAGACGTAGCGGTAGTCGTGGGGAACCGAGGCGATGGACGTGAGGGACTTGAGGGGCGCGGGCGACGCGAGGCCGGTCTCTTGCCCCTCTTGACCCTCTCGTCTTTCAAGCCCGGCCTCCTCGCCCAGCAGCTCCCGCGCGAGGCGGTTCAGCTCAAACTTCGCGCAGACCTTCGCGAGCTTGTCCCTGTCGATGCCGTCGAGGCGGTAGGCGTCCCAGTCCGGCTCGATCGGCACGTCGGTGCGGATTGTCGTCAAGAACTTCGAGATCTTCACGTCCTCGCGTCCGGCGAACACCTTCTCCGCGAGCTTGCCCTTGAGCTTCGACTGGTTTTCGAGCAGCCCCTCGACCGAGCCGAACTTCGACAGCAAATCCGCCGCCGTCTTCTCGCCGACGCCGCGGATGCCGGGGATGTTGTCGGCCGCGTCGCCCGCGAGCGCGAGGTAGTCGATCATCTGCGCGGGACTCGCGAGATGCCAGCGTCCGCAGACGCCCGACACGTCATAGATCTCCGCCGCGTCGCCGGCGCGTGCAGGACGGTAGAGCTTCACGCCGGGGCGGACGAGCTGCGCAGCGTCCTTGTCAGGCGTGGCCATATAGACGTCGAAGCCCGCCGCCGCGCCCTTCACGGCCAGCGTGCCCATCACGTCGTCCGCCTCGAAGTCCGCAACGCGCACGACGGGAATCTTCAGGGCCTCGGCCAGCTCAAAGGCGTAGGGAATCGACGCGGCCAGGTCTTCGGGCATCTTCTCGCGCTGGGCCTTGTAGGGCGCGTATGCGCGGTGGCGGAACGTCGGGCCACCCGGATCCATCGCGAGCACCGCGTGCGTCGGACGCTCCTTCTTGAGGATCGCCTGCAGGCCGTTCGCGAGGCCGAGCAGCGCGGACGTGTTGATGCCGCCCGCCGTGAGGCGCGGATTGCGCAGGAAGACGAAGTGCCCCCGATAGAGGAACGGCATCAGGTCGATGATGAAGAGCTTGTTCATTTGAAGATTCCCACGTACCAGTAGACGAGTTCAGGGCCAAAAAACATCCAGGCGAGGCAGCCAAGACAGATGTACGGGCCGTAGGGGATCTCGACGAACCGCCCGAACTTCGTCTTCGACAGCGCGACCATCGAAAGCCCCACGACCGAGCCGAAGACGGACGAGAGAATCAGCGTGACAAGAACCGCCACCGGCCCGAACAGCGCGCCGACCGCCCCCATCAGGAAGACGTCGCCAAGCCCCATCGCCTCGCGCTTGAACGCCTTCGAGCCGAGAAAACGAATCAGCCAAAGGAGGCCGAAGCCGAAGACAAGGCCAAGGAGGGAGGCTACAATCGAATAATCGAATAATCGAATAGTCGACTGATCGAATGGGGGAGCGAACGAATGGGCGGGGCGAGACAAGAAAAGAAGAAGGCTCTGGACGGCGTGGAAGAGGACGCCGAGGATCATGCCGCCCACGGTCACGAAGTCGGGCAACAGCTTGTGGTCGAAGTCGATCATCGAGCCGACGATCATCAGGGAAATCCAGATCCACCACACGAGAAGCGTCAGCACCGACTCTTGAGAAAACGCCACCGCAGGGATTCGCGCAAAGAGATGCACGAACGCCGCGAGAAAGAGGCAGCCGCCAAGCAGTTCGACGAGAATGTAGCGCGGCGAAATCGGTGCGCGGCAGTTCGCGCACTTTCCGCGCAGGGCGAGCCATGAGAGAATCGGGATGTTCTGATACCAGCGAATCGCCGCGCCGCAGGCCGGGCAGTGCGACGGGGGGCGCACAATCGACTCGCCGCGCGGTACGCGCCAGATGACGACGTTCAGGAAGCTCGCGACGCACGCGCCGAGCGCAAAGCTGAACAGCGACAGAATGAACAGAAGCCCCCCCTCCATACTTCTTCCTTTTTACTTCTTCCTTTTTACTTCTTCCTTGTTACTTTTTCCTTCTCTCTACTCCGCCTTAAGCGCGCGCCCCATCATTGCCGCGCACGCGGCCTGCGCGTCAAAGCCCTCGTAGCAGAGCGCATAGACCAGTTCGCAGATCGGCATTTCGACGCCGAGCCGCGCGGCGATCTCATGGACGACCTTCGCGTTCCAGACGCCCTCGGCGACCATCTGCATCGAGCCGAGGATGTCCGCGATCCTCTCGCCCTTTCCGAGCCGTTCGCCGACGGCGTGGTTGCGCGAGTGGACGGACGTGCAGGTGACGATCAGGTCGCCGATGCCGGCAAGGCCCGACAGCGTCTCGGGCGCGCCACCGTAGGCCAGCACGAACCGCTTCATTTCGACGAGCCCGCGCGTGATGAGCGCCGCGCGCGTGTTGTCGCCGTAGCCCATGCCGTCCGAACAGCCGACGGCGATGGCGAGGACGTTCTTGACCGCGCCGCCGATCTCGACGCCGACGGGATCCGCCGACGTGTAGACGCGGAAGCGCGGGCCCGACCAGATTTCCTGCACGCGCTTCGCCTTCGCCGCGTCCGTGCAGGCCGCGACAATCGCCGTCGGGATGCCGCGCGCGACCTCCTCGGCGTGCGTCGGCCCGGCGAGCGCGACCACGGGGCCTGTCCCCAGGATTTCCGCGCCGAGGTCGGTCATGCGGCGGTTCGTCTTCTCGCAGAGCCCCTTCGTGATGGAGACGACGAGCATCTCCGGCGTGATGAGGCCCTTGAAGCCGCTGACGACGGACGTAAAGTATTTCGACGGCGGCGCGAGCACGACGACCGCCGCCCCCTTCACGGCCGCTTCGCGGTCAGCCGTCAGGTTCAGGTTCGCGGGCAGCTCGACGCCCTTCAGGAACTTGTCGTTGCGCCGCGTCCGCCTCATTTCCTCGATGTAGTCGGGAAACGCGCCCCAGAGCGTCACGTCGTGGCCGTAGCCCGCCAGGAGGAGCGCATTCGCCGTGCCCCAACCGCCATCGCCAATCACTGCAATCTTCATGCCCCGTATTATACCAAATGCGCGCGAAGAACGGGCAACTCGGCGGCGCGCGCGCCGCCTCAGGCGAGGCAGACGCCGTTCGCGGCGAGCGTCCGCCGCAGCGCGGAGACGTCGAGCGCGCGCGGCGTCACGCCCGCGCGAACCGAGAGCGCCGCCGCCGTCCCCGCCGCCTCGCCCGTCACCATGCACACCGGGATCAGCCGCGCGCGGTCGATCACGTCCGGCGCGACCCCGATCGCCCGCCCCGCGACGAGCAGGTTCTCGACGCCCGACGGCAGCAGCGTCCGGTACGGGATCTGGAACGCCCCGCGCGTGAACGTGTCGTCGCCGCTCATCCCGATCGCGTCGTCGAACGCCGTGCGCGCGTCCGTCTCGGCCATCGCGAGCGTGTGGTCCGTCCGGACGAGCCGCGTCGCCCGCACGCCCACCTGCGAGCAGGAGTTCATGACGTACGTCTCCTCGAAGCCCGGCGTCGCGCGCATCCGCTCGACGAGCCGCCACATCTCCTCGCGGTGACCGAACTCGGCCCGCGTCAGGTCCTCGACCGAGCACCCGTTCGCCTGGGGCCCCAGGCTGTTCTTCCAGAACGCGCCCGGCACCGGCTCGTTCGGGACCTTCGGGAAGCCGTCCGCCGCCGGGCTCGTCAGCTCCCGCCCCTTCGCCCGGCCGACGTTCCCGAGCCGGTAGACGAAGCCCACGTTGTGCGTGATCTGCCGGAAGTCCGCCCCCGCCTGGAAGGCGACGTCGCCGTCGCCCGTGCAGTCGACGACGCGCTCCGCGAGGATCGCCTGCCGCCCCTGCTTCGACTCGAAGACGACGCCCTTCACGGCGGGCCCGTCCTGCACGACGTCCACGCCCCAGCAGTGGAAGACGACCTCCAGGTTCTTCTCCGCGCGCGCCATGCGGTCCATCAGCACCTTCGCCGCCTCCGGGTCGACCGTCGGCTGGTAGGGCCCGTGGTGGCGGTCCGTGCGGACGGCCCACTTGCCCATCGCCGCGCACCGGTCCATGAACTCGCCGCAGATGCCCTTCGTGACGAGGCGCTGCTCCCCGCCGCGCGTCCCCTCGGCCGTCCCGATGAGGATGAGCACGAGCCCGTTCGTGAAGAGCCCGCCCAGCGAGCCGTAGCGCTCGACGAGGACCGTCTTCGCGCCCGTCCGCGCGCTCGCGAGCGCCGCGGCGAACCCGGCGGGGCCGCCGCCGACGACCGCGACGTCCGCCCGGCGGAAGACCGTCAGCTCGCGCGCCGGCTGGACGACCCTGCCGTCCTTCAGGAACGCGCTCGGCACGTCCACCGGGAACTTCGGGATGTCGCGGATGTACCGGCAGGTGGAATAGTACGGGTCGGCGATGTACTCGCCCGGCGGCAGCGGCTCGTGCGCCGCCCCGTCGCCCCGCGCGCGGCCGGTCGCCAGGGCCGCCGACGCAAGGCCGAGCTTCTTCAGGAAATCGCGCTTGGTCAGTTGCATGGAATGTCCTCTCCCGTCTTGCCTTCAGGCGTTCACTCGCACGTCAGGCAGGCGTAGCCCGACGGCGGGACTGCCAGCGCCGTGCAGCCCGCAGGCGCCGGCACGCCTTGGGCCACGAGGCGCCCGAACGTGTCGTAGACGTCCGCGCGGCGCGCCCGGTCGCACGAGACGACGACGCGTCCGCCCTCCGCCGCGTTTATGACATACGTCCGCTTCGCCCCCTCGGCCGGCGCGACCGTCCCGACGGCATAGACGGCGAGAATGCGCTCGCCCGCCGACTCGGCCTCAAGAAGCGGATACTGGTTCTCGGGCCGGTGCGGACGGAACTCGCTCTTGAGAAGCGTCTCGCGATGCGCCTGGGAAAACGCCAGCCAATGGCGGATGACCGCCTTGTGGCTCTCCGGCAGGCGGTTCAGGACCATTGAATACTGGACGGTCGCGAACAGCGCGTTCAGGATCGGCTTGGCCGCGCGTTCAGGCGTCTCGTCCGGGCTCCAGACGAGCATGTCGGAATGAACGGACGTCTTGCCGGACGTGAGGCGGAGGTCGGCGACGAGCTTGCGGATCTTCGACGACTCGCCCGGGCAGTCGATCGCGCGGATCATGTTGCCGTACTGACGGATGGCCGGCCCCATGTAGTGCTGGCGGAACTCGATGAGGACATCGGGGCGAATCGCCTTCAGATGGGAAAGCACGTCCTTCATGAGCACGTCAACCGCCTCCGGCAGGAAGCGGATGTCGCGCCCGGCGTAGCCGTCTTCCTCGGCCGGGTCCCTCTCGGGCGTCTTGAAGTTGTCGATGAAGTCGAGCTTGAGCCCGTCGAAGCCCCAGTCGCGGACGGCGCGCTCGTACGTGGCGATCAGGTAGGCGCGCACCTCGGGGAAGCGCGGGTCGAGAATGCCGACGGCCCCGGGACCCGTCCCCGGACGGTTCAGGAACTTGTCCTTGAAGCGGTTCCACGCCTGCGACTCGATGCCGACAAAGGGAACCGACATCCACAGGAGATAGCGCATGCCGTAGGAATGGACCTTCGCGACGTGCGCGCGCATGTCCGGGAAGCGCTTCGCGACCGGCAGCCAGTCGCCCGTCGCCGAATAGGTCGAGACCGACTTCTCCTTCTGCCAGCCGTCGTCCAGGATCGCCGTGCGCATGCCGAGCGCGGCGCCGATGGCGATGTCGCGCTCCAGCTCGTCGGCCCGCACGTCCTGCCAGTAGGCGTACCACGTCGAGTAGACCGGGTCGTACGCCGCCTCCGGGACGTCCGCCGCCTCAAGCCGCGCCGTCTCGGCCACCCAGTCGGACGCCGAGCGGACGGCCTCCGACCAGGGCACGCGGCGGGCGTCAAGCCGCACCGTCACGGCATAGTCGCGGCGCATCGGCTCCGGTTTCGAGAAAAAGGCGAAGCTGCCGTAGAGCCGGCAGTCGCTCGCGCCAATCGTCAGGCCATACTCGACCTTGCGGAACGCCTCCGAGCAGGCGACCGCGAGCGTGTTCGAGCCGTCCTCCGCGAAGGCGGCCGCGACCGGCGCGCGAAAGGCCAGCTCCGACGCGAGCGGACGCGCCCCCCACTCCTTCGGCCACAGCGCGTAGCGCTCGTCATAGGGGCTCCAGACGTGGTCTGCCCGCGCGCCCGACCGGTCGAAGTCAAGCGTGAAGCGCGGCGGGACCGCATTCGTGGGAGAGGTCAGGCGCACCGTGACCTCGGTCACGCCCGGCGCGACGTCCCGCTCGGCCTTGTCAAGCGTCCACCCGTTCGGCTCGGGACACGACAGCGCGGCCGCAGCCGCCAACAGCACAGTCACCATACGACGCCTCCTTCTTTCAGTCTACGCCGATCCGGTAGACCGCGACGTCCCCGTAGCGCGCCTCGTCCTCGGCCGCCTGGCGGCTGAAGCCCAACGCCAGGACGAACGTGTCGACGTTCGGCGGGATGACGACGATCTCCTCGCAGAAGCGTCCGTCCGAATCCTTCTCCGGGCGCGTGCCGAGGTTGACGCTCGGGCGAATCCACTTGTCCTCGTACTTCCAGCTCACGCCCGGGCTCCAGCCCTTGCCGCGCACGCGGAAGCGGATGCCATAGACGTCGCCCGGCTGCACGTTTTCGAGACGGACGGTGAAGCCGCCGTTCTCCACGCCCCTGCCGATCCATTCGCCTCCTTCGCGCACAAGCGTCCCCTTCACCTTGCCGTCGTTCCACCCGCCGAGGTTCGATCCTGTCGCGAGGTTCTCCGTGAGGCCGTCGGGAAGGCGCGTGCGGCACTTGAGGCACTGGAGAAGCCGCATGAGGCCCGGCAGGCGCTCCTCGTACGTGACGCGCGACGTCGGCTCCGGAAGCTCGCGCTCGGGCCCCCACGGGATCCAGCAGTTCGCCTCGCCCCAGAACCACACGTACTCGCTCGCGGCGAACGTCGCCTGGTCGAGGTTCTGCACGAAGTGCCTGAGGCGCGAGCCCGCCAGCGGGCCGAAGGAATGGTGGTGCCCCACCGGGTTCGTGTACATCTCCAGGTACTGTCCGAACGAGACGCTCAGCTGGGCGCGGTACTTCGCCCGGTTCTCCGACGCGACAAGCGAGATGAGCGTGTCGCGCTGCTCGACGCTCGCCTGCCAGAACGCGCCGCGCGCCGCCTCGTAGTCGTAGGCGTTCTCGTCGCCGTCGATAAACGTCGCCGTCGGCGGCATCACGTCGAGGATGCCGTTCAGGAACGCCGGCCAGAGATCGCCGCGATCGGCCATCGCGGCGACGGGATTCGCCGCCTGCGCATACCCGTTCGGCAGGTTGGAGAACATCCAGAAGGAGATGAGCTTCACGTCCGGGAATGCCTCGAAGATCGGCTTCAGGAGTTCGCGGCCGCGCTGCCGCGCCAAGCGCATCGTCTCCGCATAAGCGCCGTCCGCCTCTCTCCAGAAGAACTGGCGCGTCGCGTAATAGTCTTCCAGGTCGAGGCAGATGCCGACAAAGCCGCTTTCCTTCGCGAGCCAGCCGGCGACGGCCATGCTCTGGGCGACCTTGCCCCAGGTGGCGTCGTCGTTCCAGGCCGTGTGCGTACGCGGCGCGCTGAGCGCCCGCAGGAAGCTGTGGCGGAGCGACCTGTGCCTGAACGCTTCGCGGAACTTCGGGATGTAGCCGGCAAACGCCTCCTTCTCCCAGACCGGGCCGTCGAAGACGTGATTGTAGCCCATGCGCCAGTCGTAGGGCTTCGGTGCCGTCACGTAGAGGCCGATGCCGTCCAGCGGCGTCTTGTCGAACGCGTCCGCGTGCTTGAGGAGGACGTCCGGCGGCATGCCGCCCATCTCCCAGCCGAACGCAATGTACTTCTTCTCGACCGCCCGCGCCGTCAGCGCCGCCGACGTCAGCCCGACGGCCACAGCCGTCACGCGCATTCTTTTCGCCATCTTCGTCATGAATTTTCTTCCTTTCGTCAAAATCAGCGGATGATCAGCAGGGCGCCGTCCGTCGAGAACCGCCGCAGGAACTTCTCCGGCGGCAGCGCGCCCTTCGTGATGCGCAGCTCGTCCAGGCTGCAGACCACGTTCGCCGAACCGAGGTTGAAGCTGTCGCTGACAAGGCCCGGATCAATCGCGCACCAAGGCTCCGCCAGCGTCGCCTCCTTCACGAGCGTGTAGTCGAAGTAGATCCTGACGAGGCCCTTCGCGCCATCCTCCGTCGTCTCGGTCGTCAGGGCGACATGATGCCACTTGCCGTCGCACATGACGCCGTCCTTCCCGCAGATGACGCTTGTGGCATGCTCGCCGTCGTTCACGCCCGTCCGGTCACGCACACTCAGATAGGCCCGGTGGTCAAAGCCCTGTGCGGCAGCGGAATAGGACATCAGCGAGAGGCGGTCGGCGTCCGTGCCGTTGCCAATCCGAAAGACGGGACTTAAGTCCGTCACATCCGCCGGACCCACCGCTCCCCTGTAGAAGAACTCGATCGTCGCCGAGGAACAGACGTTCGACTGGAACGCCCAATAGGTCGGCGTCCAGTAGTATCGCGTCTTGTCGCAGGAGAGGCTCGACAGGTTCGGCGAACGGACGAATGTCCGGTTGCCGTCCCGCAACGCCTTGCGCTTGCCGATGTCGTCCGCAAAGACCGCCGTGCCGCCGCTCCACGTCGCGTTCGCATTGTCCGCCTCGTGCACCAGCGACCGGCAGTCGCCGTCAAACGGCAGGTAGAGCAGCGTCTCGCCGTCGACCGGCGCGGCCTCCGCATACTGCCGCAGCCAGGCGTTCGGCTCCAGTTCCCCCGCCGTGATCCGAATCTCGTCCAGGCAGACGACGCCGCGTCGGCTGCCCAGGACGAGCCGCAGCGGGTCTCGACCGTCCAGTCCAGCGCCGCCCCTCCACCGGCCCGGATGGTCGTGCGACGAGACAAGGCGATAGTCCCGATACCACAGGGCCGTCGTGCCGCCCTGTCCGTTCGGGCGGAGGACGATGGCCACGTGATGCCATGCGCCGTCCAGAAGCGCGTCTCCGTTCGCAAAGACCTCCTGACCCGACGCCGACTCGGCCCGGACATACGCCAGCACCTTTCCGTCGCCGCTGGGCGCGACGTAGACCTGCGGCGTCTGCAAGGCGTTCTGGCCCAATTCGGCCTCGCCCAGCGGCGCAAGCGCAAAGAACGGGAAATACGACCCCAGCCCTTTGCCCTTGACGAACAGCTCGATCGTCACCGTCTCGACGTCATTCGACAGGGGAAAGCGGTTCAGGTCAATCGCCAGACGCGCGTAGGCCAGCCGGAGGCAGCCGGCATTTTCCGGGCGCACGACAGCCCCAACCCCGTCCATCACGCACGCGCTCTTGACAGCCGTCTCATAGGCGATTTCATGGGCATCATACCCTGGCTCCAGCAGGGTCAGGACGACATCCGCGTTCCGATCCGCAAAGACAACCGAACGGGCATCGGCGTCCAGGGGGAAGTGCGCAACCGTCTCGGCGGCTCGGCCCGTCGGAACCCGCGCGGCGCACAGCGCACTCGCAAGACACATTCCAAGGATTTTCGTGTTCATGTCGTTTCTCCTCATTTCGTTGTTCAGGACTGGAGGGCGTCGGCCAACAGGTCGATGCCGCGCAAATTGACGTCACGTCCGGCCGGGCTGTCGAGATGCTCCCACGGTGCCATGAGAAAGCCCTTCAGCCGTTCGGCGGAAAGCCGCGCACGGCAGAAGCGGACGAGTTCGCCCATCACGGGGTCGGCGGAGGCTTTTTTCGCGACACGCGGGCGGCTCATCCAGTTCGACCCGCAGGGAACCTGCTCGAAGCCGGCCCTGTCCAGCTCGACGAAGAGGCCCAGGCGTCGGCCGTCCCCGTCCGCCGCCGAGAGGTCGAGGTCAAACCCCTTCAGGTTCTCGTCGTAGTACCAGTTCGACTGGAGGACGCTCTTGGGGCAGCGCGTCACGAATTCCCGATGATTCCAGCCGAAGTCGCTCCACATCCAGGCCCGCATGCCGGCGTCCTCGACGTCCCGCACGAGCCGCAGGAAGTCGTTCCACCAGAGCTCGCCCGCCCGCGCCACGCGGAACTCGAACGTGCAGGCCTTCTGCAGCTCGGCGGACTCCTCGTCGTAGCCGATGTGGAAGAGGCGCGGACGCTCGAAGATCTCCGCCGCGTCGCGCACGAGGTCGCGGCACAGCGCATAGTACTCAGGCGTCGAGATGCGGCGGCGGTAGCCCTTGAGCCAGCCGTTGTGCGTCGTCGAGAAGTTCAGCTTCGGGATCGCCTCCAGCCCCAGCGCGCGGAGCCGCCGGACTTCGGCGCGCATCTCGTCGGCCGTCCAGGAGCCGGCCACCGCCAGTTCGGGGTGGCTCGGGAAGACGACGCCCTCGCCGAGATCCACGACGACGCAGTTGAGCCCGCGTGCCGCCGCATGGTCCGTCGCCGCGCGCCAGAAGTCCGTCCGGCACAGCAGGCGCGTCTGCGCGACGCGCTTGCCCTTGAGCCCGCTCGGCTCGCCGTCCGCCGCCCAGTCGCACCACATGTTGCGGCCGAGATGCAGGAGGATGGCGCGCAGCTCCGACGGGCGCGCGGATGCGAACGCCCCACCGGGCGTGGCAAGGGCGCCTGTCGCCGCGCAGGCGCCAAGGCCCTTCAAAAAATCCCGCCGGTTCGCATGCGTCTGCCTGTTCATGTTTCTCGCTTTCATCAGGGACGGAAGTTCTGCAGGGTGACGGAAAGCCTGTTCGGGCGGTTCTGCCGCAGCCAGCAGTCGGCGAACACGGGCGCGAACTCGGCCTTGACGCGCGCGTCCTCGCCGTTGAAGCGACAGGCAAACGCCTTGAACAGCAGGTCGATCACGGTGAAGTCGTCGCGCAGCCATTCCGGTGCGCGCGAGAGATCGGCGCATGCGAGAGCCGCGCGCTCCTCGGCCATCATCCGCGCGACGTTTTCGCGCGTGAAATAGGCCTTGAAGCCTTCCGGCACCTGGTAGCGGGGCGTCGCGAAATGGGCGAACATCAGGTTCCAGCCGCCGTCGGACATGCCGCCGAGCCGCCACAGCTTGCCGAGCCGGACAAGTGCCGCGCCGCAAGTGACGCCCGTGCAGGCGTCAATCGCGCGCGCCAGCTCCTCTTCGGACATCGTTCGCCCCTGCGCGCGGGCCGCCGCGTAGATGATCGCCGGCAGGGAGACGACCTGCGGCTGCGTGTGCCCCCAGTCGCCCCAGTCCGCCAGCAGCAGTCCCTCCGCGCCATGCCGCCGACCGGCGGCGACCGCCTCGTCGACGTTCTTCATCATGTTGTCGACGCGCCCGGCGAACGTCTGCCACGAGCTGGTCCCCGGACAGACGTAGAAGCGCACGCCCGCATTCGCCAGCGTCGCGCTCGTCGTCTCGAAGCGCCGACCGCCGTCCGCGTCGTACCACCAGTTCAGCACGATGGCGTCCTTCGGCACCTCGCCCAGCAGCTCCGGGTGCTTGAGGATGCAGTCGCCCCAGAACATCGGCGTCTTGCCGTGCCGGCGCGCCAAGTCCAGAACGCCGAGAACGTAGTCGAAGTACGTGCGCCCATAGCCCTTCTCGCGCACCTTCGCGGCGCTCCGGCACTTCGGGTCGAGGATGTCGTAGACCTCGTCGCAGCCGACGTTGAAGCGGTCGGACGTGAAGTTCGGCAGCAGGTCGCCGTAGAGGCCGTCCAGGAAGCGGTACGATTCGGGGCTCGTCGCGCACAGCGTCACGGGGCCGCGCACCTTCGGCACCGTGATGCCGTTCGGCGCCTCCGCCAGCCGCTCGGCATAGCTCTTGACGGCCATCCACGGCCCCAGGTGGGCAAAAGAGTTCTGGTTCGGCACAAAGTCGATCTTGCGCTCCCGGCAGTAGGCCGCGAGTTCGCGCAGGTCTTCGGCCGTATAGGGCGACCATCCCTTCCAGACTTCCTCATGCCCCTTGTAGGCGTAGGCGCATTCCATGTAGAGCTGGAACTCGTTGTACCCGCAGCGCGCCAGGATGTCGACAAGCCGCTTCACCGACGGCAGGGTCGGCACCTTGTTGCGGCTGACGTCGAGCTGGTAGCCGAGGCGGGCGAACGAAGCGGGCTTCGCCTCCGAAGCCGCTACGCACAGGGGCGAGAGGCAGGAGAGGGCGACGAGCGAACAGGCAAGGCTTCTGCTGGTTTTCATACCGTGTATTTTACACGATGCGGCGGCGTTTGTACACACGCCCAAATGGGTGTATCGTTCCGGCGACCCTGCACGGCGGAAAAGTGATATAATGTCAAGGTCATGTCCCTGATCGCCCTGACAATCCTTGGACTCCTCGCGGTCGTCGCGCCGTCTGCCGATGCCGATTCGGCCGATGCGCCCGCCGCCGAACTCACGTCCGTCGCCCATGTCAAGGCGCTGTCGGAAAGCGATTTCGGGCGGCACGTCCCCTTTCGCCTGTCCGGGCTCGTCATTTCAGACGCCGCCACCACATTCGTCCTGCAGACGCCCGACGGCAGCTGCCTCGTGCACACGCCGACGAATCCGCCCCCGGTCGGCACTGTCGTCGTCGTGCGCGGGCACACCAAGCTCGACAGATTCGACAAGGTTCCCATCCTCCGCGCCACCAACTGGACGGCCGTCGCCAAGGGCACGGTTCCCGAACCCATCGCCGCGAGCCTCGACGACCTCTTGGCGGGGCGCTTCGACTGCCGGCGCGTCCGCACGGAGGGACTTGTCGTCGACGTCTGCAACGACGAGGTCGATCCCCGGTGGACGTTTCTTGTCCTCAGCGCAAACGGGCGGCAGCTGCCCGTCGCCGTCGGCCCGACGACCTGCGGCGGCCTTACGCAGCTGCTCAACGCCCGGATCGCCGTCACCGGCATCTGCGCCTCACGAAGTTCCGGGAGGCGTCGCTTTCTCGGATCTGTGCTGTATGCCGACTCGCGCGACGCGGTCCGCGTCCTCACGCCGGCGCCAAGCGACCCCTTCGCGGCCCCGCCGCTCGGCAATCCGCGCCTGATGACGCCCGAAGAAGTCGCCCGGCTCGGACGGCGCACTGTGCGCGGACGCGTCCTCGCCGTCCTGAAGGACGAGATCCTGCTCCGCAGCGAAGCGGACAACGTCCTGGACGTGAAGCTCATCGCCGGCGAAACCCTTCCGCAGCCCGGCACCGCCGTCTGCGTCGTCGGCACCCCGGAAACCGACCTCTACCACATCAACCTCATCGCCGCCCGAATCAAGACGCTGGACGACATGCCGCAGGGCTTTGGCGACGCGCCGCGTGACGTCTCCGCCGAATCCGTCCTCTCCGACCGGGACGGCGCCAGCCATTTCGAGCCACGCTTTCACGGACAGGCCATTCGGCTGTCCGGCATCGCCCGCTCGGCCCCGACCGAGGACTTTCCGAACATCAACCTTGACTGCGACGGACGCATCGTGCCCGTCAACGTCCACGCCACCCTGAAAGGCCTGCCGACGATTCCGCGCGGCAGCAGGCTGTCGGTCGCCGGGATCTGCCGCATGGACGCTGACGCCTGGCAGCCGAACCGGGTCTTTCCGCAAATTCGCGGCTTCACGCTCGTTCCGCGCACGGCCGACGACATTCGCGTCCTCGCGTATCCGCCTTTCTGGACGCCCCGGCGACTGGTCGGCACGGCGGCCGGGCTTCTGGCCGTGGTCGTCGCCCTTTTCTGCTGGCGCGGCGCCGTCTCGCGCGCAAAAGCCCGTCTGCGCGTCGAGGAGCGAACCCGCATCGCCGCCGAGCTTCACGACTGGCTTGCGCAGAACCTGACCGCCATCTCCTATCGGCTGCTCGCGGCGAGCCATGCGCGCGCAGCCGGCCCATCGGAAATCCTGCGGCAGCTGGCCGTCGCCTCCACGATGCTGAACTCGTGCCGTGCGGAACTTCGGCGCTGCATCTGGGACCTGCGCATCGACGCGCTTTCGGAGCCCACGTTCGACGGCGCCGTCCGCAAGGCCCTTTCGCAGGTCGTCGACCTGACACAGGTCGCCGTCCGCATCGACATCCCGCGCGCAGCCGTCAGCGACGCCACGGCCCACGCCGTCCTCTGCGCCATCCGCGAGCTGACGGTCAACGCCTTCCGGCACGGACAGGCCTCGCACGTCCGAATCGCCGGGACTGCCGTCGGCGACGTCCTGACGTTCACCGTCACGGACGACGGACACGGATTCGACGCGACAGCCCATCCCGGCCCCGACGAGGGCCACTTCGGCCTCGACAACATCGCCAGCCGACTCGCCAAGGTCAACGGAACATTTTCGATCACCTCACAGCCCTGCAAGGGCGCTACGGGCAAAATCACCCTGCGCGTCCACTGAAACCGACATGAACGACATCCGACTGCTCCTCGTCGACGATCACGTCCTGCTGCGGCACGGACTCGCCGCCATCCTTGAACAGGTCGAGGGCTTCGCCGTCGCCGGACAGGCGCGAAACGGCGCCGAGGCGCTGCCGCTCGTCCGAAGCCTCCGGCCGGACGTCGTCATCATGGATCTCGTCATGCCGGAGATGGACGGCGTCGAGACGACCCGCCGGATTGCGGAGGAATGTCCGGCGGCAAACGTCCTGATCCTCACCTCCTTCGGAACCTCGGCAGACCTGGTTTACGCCCTGAACGCCGGCGCGACAGGAGCCGTCCTGAAGGACAGCACCGAAGCTGACCTCATCGAAGCCATCCGAACCGTTGCACGCGGCGACCAGTACCTCTCGCCGGACATCCGGCACATGATCGCCAACGACCCGAATCCACCGACGCTGACGGAGCGGCAGTCGAGCATCCTGCAGTCCATCTCGCGCGGCCTGACCAATGCCGACATCGCCCTTCAGTTCGGCCTGACGACAAACGGCGTCAAGGTTCATCTCAACGCGATTCTGTCGAAGCTCGGCGCCGCAAACCGCGCCGAGGCCGTCTCCATCGCCTTCCGCAAGCATCTGCTGAAGGATTGACGGGGCCTCAGCATGAAAAGATGACCCGCTCTCCATAAGTCGTCAATATCATTGGCTCGCCGCGCACGTTCCGTCGCTGACCGACGTGCGGCGCTCGGCCGTCCCGCCCGCTCCTCATGCAACGTCCTGTTCTGTGAGGCGACGCAAGAGGAGCTTGCGCAACGGGCCGGGCTGTCCAAGCGTACGGTCGAGCGACTGGAAAAGGCGACCTCGAACGTGCGACTCTCGGCCTTTGTCGCCGCGTGTCAGGCCCTGGGCCTGACCGAGGGCTTTGACGCGCTCGTGCCGACGGTCGAACTCGGCCCGCTGGCGTTGGCCAGAGGCGAGCGACTGCCCAAGCGCATCCGCAAGACGTCCCGCAAGGCGAACGCGATCTGGGGAGAGCCATCATGATCGAGTCTGCGGACGTCATTCTCTGGGGAACGCGCATCGGCTGTGTCGATCGACGTTTGGCTGAAGATGCAGGGGCGCGCGCCCGGGTTCCCTCCTCCCCGCTTCTTCCCGCTTCCCTTCTCTCCCTTACCTTGTCCCGTATCCATTTCCACTGCGCGCGCTGTTCGGGGAAGATGCCGAGGTGCCCGAAGTCCGTGCCGCCGAGCTTGAAGCGCATGCCCGCCGTTTCGATCTGCCAGTCCTTCGGCAGGTTCGAGCGGCCGTGCCAGCGGTTGCCGTCCTCGCGGTCAAAGGCGGCATCGGCGCGCGACCAGTCCGCCGGGCTTCTCGCCGGCCGCCAGAGAGCCTGGGAACACGGACGCGCCAAGACGTATTTTCCGAAGCGTTCCAGCTTGCGCCCGTCGCCCGAGTCGAGAAGTTCGTAGTCGTCCATGGGATTTTGGATTGCGCCAAAAAATCTCGGCCGCCGCGTCAAGTGGCCGCCGACGGTCGGACTGTCGGCGGGCGCGACGGCGGACGGCCGGGCCCCCAGGCTGACAGAGGCGGCGTTCGAGGGCTTGGCCCGACCCGCGCGCGCGCCCCGCCGTTCGCGGGCAGGGCTTCACCGGCCCGTCTTGGCGCTCAGGCGAACGAGCGTGTAGACGGACAGAAGGCTCTTCGGCAGGGAGACCGTCGCCGTGCCGTCGGCATTCCGCCGAACGGCCAGCTCGACCTCCCCCTTGAAGTCGGGGCTGGCCGCCACGGCCCGCATGACGGCCGATGCCGGCGCCGTGATGGCGATGTCGGACTCGATCGCCGGGAAAGGCGGGTCGGGGGCCTCGGACGCCACGGGCTCGCCGACCTTCATCTTCTCGCCCGTGCCGTTCAGGAAATGGACGACGAAATCGCCTGACTTCTCGCGCCACACGCCGACGAAGACCTTCTCCGGCGCGTCGATCTTCCACGACTGCGCGCCCCCGCACCACTCGAGCAGCTCACGCCTGAACGCGGCCTCGGCTTCCCTGTCCGGACTGAACGTCCAGACGAGGGTGTTCCAGGTCTCCCACTGCTCAAAGGGAGCCGCGCGCGTCTCCTCTGTCACGGTGATGTTCGGGTGAGGGGCGAACGTCGGCTCCGCGCGCGGCGTGCCCAGCTCGTCACATGCGCCCGCGCGCGTCGTCATGCGCACCCGGCCGCCCCGGTCGGCGAACGCCTTGACGGCCGCGACCTCCGCATCCGAGAGGCACTGGGCCTCGCCGACAAGAAGGGCCTTGAACGAGTCAAGCCGTCCAGAGGCCAACTGGTCGTCGCTGACAAACCGATACGGAACGTGCATCGCGTCCAGCGTCTGCGCCGTGCCGAAGAGTTCGCGGCGGTAAGCGTGGCTGCCCCCATCGCGGTTCCAGTCGCGGCTGTAAGCCGGGAAGAGCAGCGCGATCTCGCCCACCGGCTCGACGCCGTCGCGGTCCATCGCCGACGGACTTGCGTCGAAGGCCTCGAACTGCGCGCCGCCTTCCGGGACCGGAACGGCCGACAGGAGCGGCGTCTGGTTGACGAGCGCGCTCAGCCCCCAGGCGAAATACTCGTTCGGATAGTCGACGTTGTACCACCAGACCCAAAGCGGCGGCACGTCCGCAGGCGCGACGGCCGCGCGCATGCGGAGCATCGGGATGAGGTTGCGCGCGTCCCGCAGCGCGCTTCGCGACATCATCTCGGACCCGAAATAGTTGTCCGCGCGCCCGATGTCCTGCAGGTCGGACGAGACATAGCGACAGTGATTGGGAAAGCAGAACGCGTCGTTTGTCGTGTAGACGCTCAGGATGAGGTCGTCCCGCAGGTCCTTCACGTGCCGCCGCAGCCCGACAAACCAGTTCGTGACCGCCTTCCGGCGCCAGTCGCGCCAGACGCGATGGAGAAGAGACTCGGGGTCGTTGAACGTGGCGTCCGCCTCGTTCAGGGGAATCTCCCAGCCCGTGTCGCGGCGAAAGGCCTCGCGGCAGTCGTGACAGCGGCACCCCAGGCTCCAGTACTCAAGCTCGTCAATCTGGAAACCGTCCACCCCCGCCTCCACGAGCTTGCGCAAATACTCGTAGTAGGTCCTGGTGAACTTCCTGTTCGAGGGGCAGAACTGCCAGGTCGGCAGGCCCGCGTCGCGCGTCAGCGCCGTCTCCGAAAGGCGCTCCATCATCACCCGGAAGCCCGCGCCGACGTTCCACAGCAGCGTCGAGTCGTGATGGTCGATTACCCGGACGCCCCGCCGGTGCAGGACTTCGCAGATCCGCCGCACGGCCTCGATGCCGCGGTCGACGTGGTTCAGGTAGGTGTGCCGGCTGTGCATGCCCGAGAGCATCACGACCTTGACGTCCTTGCCGGCGAACTGGCGGTCGGCGTAGGCGTCGAGCGAGCCGGGGCGGTCGAACTCGGACATCGACACGCTGTTGCCCAGCAGGCGTTCCATCTTCGCCGTCTTGAGCCACGTCAGCCGCGGGTCGTCTGCCGACGGGCGCTCCACGGGCATCGGCACGGCATGGCGTTTCGCGGCGCTCTCGCTGCCGGGCGCGGGCAGGACGTCGGTCTCGTCCCGCAGCTCCGGCGCGAACGGCGTCTTGTAGTCGGCGTTGCGGAAGAGCGTGCACGGCTCAAAGCCGTCCGTCACCCAGAAGCCGCGCGAGACGGAGAAGTCCTCGCCTTCCGCCAGCAGCGCCTGGTCGCCGATGACGGAGACGAGCCAGTCGCCGTCCAGCTCGACGTCCAGCCGGCCGCCCTTCACGCGCACGGCCTTCGAGAGGCGGCGGACCGTGCCTTTCGGGACCGTCGCGTCCGAAAGCAGGCGCTCGCCGCCGGCCGTCACCGAGAAGCGGTTCGCGACGCCGGCGTAGTTGCCCGCCTGGAACGAGAGGATGTGCCAGCCGTCGACCAGCCCGCTCAGGCGATAGACGGCGCGCCCCCTGCCCGTCACGCACGAGTAAAGCGCGCCCTCGCGATGGCCGACGACCGTCCGTCGCGCGTCCGCCGCCTCGCTCGGCAGCCAGCCGACGCGCAGGGTCTCGTCATGCGGGCGGTCGCCGTCGGCGTGCCTCTCGCCGTGACGCGGCGCGCCGAACGCAAGAAGGCGCGTCGGTTCGAGACGAAGCGGATAGTGGAACGTGCGGATCGCGTGCAACCGGTCGAAGTCCGAGAAGTCGCCTTCGCGGATGACCGCCTTTCCGCCCGCGAACCCGCCCCAGGAGGCCGCGACGTCTCCGCCGCAGGAGAACCGGAAGCCGCCCCCCTCGCGGCAGACCTGCCAGTAGCCGCCGACGCCGTTGTTGTTGAGCTGATTGCCGCTGTCTTCCCAGAGGATCGCCCCCGACTCGTCACCGGGGCCGAGCGGATTGAAGTCGTACACAACGCCGTCCGCCGCGAGAAACCGCGTGACGAACGGCTTCATCTCCGCCTCGAACACGCCGTCCTCCTCGCCATAGGCCCGGAAGGCCGAGCTGCTTTCGCGCGACACCCGGCGATACCTCTTGCCCAGAAGGGCCTGATCCGGAAGGCCGAGATGGAGCATTCGCCTCCGGCACGCGCTGTCGCAGCCGACTTCGCCCATGAGGGTTATCTCGACCGCGCCGTCCGCGCGCGCGGCGACTTCAAGGCGGAACCGCCGGTCGGGGTCCTGGCTCCACCGATTCCAGACCCGCGCGCCGTCGTCCGTCACCGCGAAGGACGACTTGACGTCGTCGTCGCCGACATCGCCGCGATCGGGCACGATCGCCGAGACCAGGACCCTGCCGTCGCGGAGGACGGCAAGTTCCCCGTCGATTTCGCGGACGTCAAGCGCGGCGGGCAGGGGTGCGGCAAGCGCAAGGCCGACCAAGGACGCGAGCCCGAACCTGGCGGCCGTCCCGCCCATGCCGGACGGACGGGCCTCGTCCGCGTCCGTCAGTCTCCCGCAAGCCGCGGCGACAACCCGGAAGGACATGGCGTTACCTCAGCTTCAGGATCCAGTCGATGGTCTCGCGCCGAAGGCGGGCGGGATCGTCCTCGTAAGGCCTGATCCCATCGAACCACCGCTGCGCCTCCGCATTCGGGCGCGCCTTGAGGAGCTTGCGGAAGAGCGCCATGTACCGGACGTCCTTGATCGCCGACTCGAGGCCCGTCAGCGCCAGCGTCTCCACGACGCCGTCGACCGTCGCATAGACGATGCAGATCGTCCGTGCGAGGCTCCCGCCGTCTTCGGTGCCGCCGTTGGCGCGACACGCGAGGACGCCCGCGAGATCGTTCCAGCCGGCGGAACGCCCCCAGTCGCAGTAGGTGTTGGCGCCGTCGAATCCGGACATCCAGTTGCCGAGCCCGTAGTTCCGGCGGAACAGGCCGGGATCCTCGGGGCCCGTCTGCGGCGTGTTGTACTTCCACACCCGCTGGCCGAGCGCATGCCACTTCTCCACCTGGGCGCTTTCGGGCTCGTCGGCATAGATGCAGAGGTCCAGATAGGGGCCGACCTTCTCGAGATGCTGCCGATAGCCGCTGACCACGACCTTGCCGCCGGCTTCGCGGACCGCCTTCCAGGCCGGGATCTGCGAAACCAGACGCTCGTCGACCGCCTCGTCGAAGCCGTAGAAGTAGATCTCGTCGAAGCCGTATTCGCGGGCGATGCCCTTCGCGTGCGCGATGCGGCGCTTCAGCGCCTCCAGCTCGTCCGGCCGGGTGGGATTGCCGATGGTGCCCGACGCGGCGAGATACAACGTGCCCCTGAGCCCGGCCTCGCGGGCGACCGCGAGATGCTCGCGGAACCGCGCGTCGTCGTCCAGCACCTCGCGAAGCCAGATGAGCGCCGGCGAGGTGATGCCGTTGTCGACCAGCGTCTTCATCTCGGCGAGCACCTGGCGGCGGCTGCGGCGATTGACGGCGATCCAATCGCCGGGATGCTCCCGATCGGCCATCTGCAGCCAGCAGTAAAGCCCCATCGTGTACGTGCGACTGTCGTCGTAGATCGTCTCCGGCTCCTTCGGCAGCGCGAACGGAAGCACCTCCAGCGAAATCGGCAGCTCGCACACCTTCACGCCCCTGGACAGGAACGAGACGCAGCCCTCGTAAACGCCGGGACTGGCGTCGGCCGGCACGCTGACGCGCAGCGCAAGCTGCTTGTTCTGCCTTGCCTTCAGGACAAACGGCTGAAGTGTCGGCGCGTCGGCGATCGGCATCTTCTCCGCCGGGATAAGCTCGTTCCAGGTCCGGGTCCAGGCGTCGTTGATGTCCACGTACCAGCTCTTCCCGGCCCAGCTGTACCGCACCAGGTTGCGGCGGCGGCCATGATCCGGGATGACCAGCGAATCGTCGTTCAGGAGCAGCTCCGGCGTCAGGGTCTGCCCCTCGCCGCTCACCAGATAGCCGTCGGGCGCGCCGATCGCCTGATAGTGCGCCTTCACCACCTTCGCGCGCCACGCCGAAGCGGGTATGCCGCCTCCGAGGCCGAAAGGCCCGCGCGTCAGCTCGCCGAAGTCGACGGTCATGTCCTCGTGATCGCAATCCGACCAGAGAATGGCGGTGGCCCGGAGCTTCTCCCCCGCGCATTCGCGAAGCTTCAGCGTCGATCCCGCCCGGCCGGGAACATCGTCGCCGGTCGGCATGATCGGATAGGTGGCGGTCAGGCTGTCGTCCGACCAGACCAGGACTTCGCCCGGCTTCGCCTGCGCCCGCTCCCTGGCGGCGGTCGTGCCGACGATGGCCTCCTCCACCTCCGCGGAGAGATCGACGATCCGCACGTTGGCGAGATCGCCCGGCTTCTCGACTCTCTTCCCCGTGCCGTCCAGCGTCCCCACCGGGAACATCACGGTCATCGAGACGGCGCCCTCGGGAATGTCCCGGACCAGATGTCCGTTGCGCTGGAAAAGCTGCGGCTGGGTGACGTCCGTCACCGAGCGGAACTGGTAGCAGCCCTTCTGGCGGCCGGCGGCGTCGAAGAAGTCGACGCGGCAAAACGGCGGCTTGTGGCGTTCCGGCGTGCGGACCTCGAAGAGGACCGCGACCGGATGGGCGAAGTCGGCTTTCACCGTCAGCCCCTTGCGCATCTCCACGACCGAGTTGTAGCCGGCCACCGGATGAATCCGCAGGCACTTGCCGCCGCGGCCGTCGTCAATCCATTCGGCATTCCCCTTGACGGTCCAGTCCCTCTTCCAGGAGGCGTCCGCGAACGTCTGCTCCAGCAGCGTCCTGCCCGGCACCTTGCCGACCTTCTCCCAGGCCGACAGGATCCGTTCGGCGATCCGCTTCCGGGAGCCTTTCGCGTCCAGCGACGGATCGGACGCCAGCGCCTCGGCCACCCGCGCCGGGGAAACGGGCTCGAGTTCGTAGGGACTCTTTTCGTCCGGCCGCGCGAACAGCGCGCCCGCGCAGAGGGCAAGCCCCGCCATGCCGGCCGCGCGCGCGCCGACCGCCAAGGCCGACGCCGCTCTCCCTCTCCCCGAGCGGATCCCCTTCAGCCCCTTTCCCATTGTCAGGGGACAGTCCTTTTCCCGAATGGCTCTTGTCGCGTTGTAGAGTAGAGACCCACGCCTCGGCTTCGCCGATGCGACTTCCCCCTCATCAAACCGGACGTGCGGATTTCCCG
>CAKTZA010000012.1 GCA_934635045.1 uncultured Kiritimatiellota bacterium
CGGGAAATCCGCACGTCCGGTTTGATGAGGGGGAAGTCGCATCGGCGAAGCCGAGGCGTGGGTCTCTACTCTACAAATTCAAAGTCGTTTTCCTGTCCTGCTGGAGTGCGGCCGCCGCCGCGTTCGGCGCGGACGAGGTTCGGTTGGTCGAGAATGGCGTCGCGAAGTGCCGCATCGTCGTCGCGGACGACGCGAGCCGTCCCGAGAAGTTCGGTGCGCGCGAACTCGCGACGTACTTCGACAAGGTGACGGGATGTGGCGAACTGGATGGCGCGTATCCGATTCGCGTCACGGTCGATGCGGCGAATCCTGATTTGCGCGAAGACGGCTTCATTCTCGACGTCACGCCGCAGGGCCTGACCGTGACGGGGGCGAATCCGCGCGGCGCGCTGTACGGGTGTTACGAGATCCTGAAGCGGTACGCGGGCATGCGCTGGCTCGTGCCGGGCGACGACGGCGAGTACTGCGTCCACAAGGGGAAGAGCATCGTCGTGCCGGTCGGGCGCAACGTGCAGAATCCGTACCTGCGCATTCGCGAGACGCGCGCGAGCACGGACGAGGGCTTCCTCTGGCACGCGCGCAACAACATGCTCTCCGAGGCGCCGGTCAGCCGCTTCTACAACGCCAAGGGCCGTCGCACGAAGGACTGCGACCGCCTCGAAGACCTCGCCGTGCGCGGCCTCGGCCTGTGCGGACACATCCAGTCCGACCTGCTGATCGGGCCGTGCGCCGCGAAGGAGCGCGCGGCGAAGCGTGACGTGCTCTTTGTGCAGCACCCCGAATGGTTCCCGCTGCTCAAGGGCGTGCGCACGAAGATCCTGGGGCCGAACGATCCGAATCCCTGCGTGTCGAATCCCGAACTGCTCGACCACCTCGCGGCGACGCTGATCGGGGATCTCTCCCGTCCGCATGCGCGCGACAGCTGGGTGACGATCGGCAACAACGACACGACGATCTGGTGCGAATGCGACAAGTGCCGCGCGCTGGACGCGCCCGAACGCGCGGGCACGAAGGGCGAGCGCTCCGACCGCTACTGGCATCTGGTCGGTGAGATTGCGCGGCGCGTCTGGCGCGTCTACCCGGACGCGAAGCTCGGCGGCTGGGCCTATCAGGACTACTGGTATCCGCCCGTCCGCACGAAGATCGATCCGCGCCTCAAGGTGTTCGTGAGCTACAACAACATGTGCTGGCGACATTCGGTCGACGATCCGGCCTGCAAGGTGAACGCGGAATGGCGGCGCATCTACGGGATGTGGGCGCAGACGAAGCTGCCGTTCGTCGTGGATCGCGAGCCGGTCGGCGGCGTCGGCTGCATCGCCGACTACTACGAGCCGGCCGAGCGCGTCCTGCGCCGCAACTTCGAGGCGTTCGCGAAATACGGCTGCAGCGGCGCGCACTTCGTGCTGATGGGCGCGCAGCCGGACTTCTTCAAGTGGGACGTGCGCCCGCCCTACTTCGGCAAGAACCTCGGCTGGTACGCGATGTGGCAGAGCGTCTACGTCTCCGCGAAGTGCATGTGGAACCTCGACTTCGATTTCGACGCGACGCTGGAGGAGGCAAACCGCCTCTACTACGGCACGGCATGGGAAGGCGGCATGAAGGAGTTCCGCGCGTACCTGGCCGACTGCTTCTTCAGCGTCGACTTCTGCTCGGGCTGGGGACAGGGCTCGCCGCTTGGGCCGGTGCTGGATCGTCCCGGCTCGAAGGAGCGGCTGATTGCGCTCCTCGCGCGCGCGGTCGCGTCGGCGGAGGCTTCGGGCGACGCGCGTGTCCTGAACCACGTCCTGCGCGACAAGGAGATCTTCGAGAAGTCGTGGCTCTACTTCCGCGACCAGTACGAGAAGTGCTACCGCGAATACGCGGCGCAGGCGAAGCGCGGGCAGATCGCCGTTGACGGCGACCTGGACGAGTCCGACTGGCAGGAGGCCGCCGTGCTGGCGGACTTCAAGGCCGCGGACTGGTGCAAGGTCGCGGACAAGGACTTGCAGAAGACGCAGGTGCGCGTCGTCCATGACCCGGACGCGCTCTATCTGGCGGTCGAGGCGTTCGAGTCCGATTTCGCGAACCTGACGCCCGGCCGCAACCACGTCGAGATCTTCTACAGCTTCCCCGACATGGCCGAGAGGTGCTTCCAGCTGTTCGTCCATGAGGACGGCCGCCACGTCACGTACCTGCGCAAGTCGGCGGCCGACGTCGACAAGACCTTCGTCTCGAAGGCGCAGGTCGCGGTGAGGCGTCACGCCGACCGCTGGACGGTCGAGGCGCTGGTGCCGACGACGGAGATCGGCGCGAGGTGCCTGCCGGGCGCGACCTGGAAGGTCAACGTCGCGCGCAACCGCGAGGCGAATGGCGCGCCGCGCGAGCAGTCCTCGGCGGCGAACGGCATCTTCTACGGCCCCGGCTATTTCGTCAACCTGAAACTCAGATAAGGAATCCTATGGGTGTCTTGCCTTTCGTTGCCGCTTTGCTCGCGGCCGTTCCCGCCGCTCCGACGGTGCGCGTGTCCGACTTCGGGTGCGACGCAGACGATTCGACGCGCTTCATTCAGGCCGCGCTTGACGCCGGGGCCGAGACGGTCATCCTCGACCGCAAGGGCTCGCCGTGGATGACGGACGCCCTGTTCCTTCGCTCGAACACGCGCCTGGTCTTCGAGCCGGGCGTCGAGCTGTGCGCGCGCAAGGGCGCGCTTGCGGATCCGCGCGCGACGCTGCTGAGCTTCCTTGCCGTCACCAACGTGACGGTGTCGGGCGCGGGCGGCACGGTGCGCCTGCGCCGCGAGGACTACGCGAAGCCGCCGTACCGCGCGTCGCAGCACCGCCATGCCATCGCCTGCCGGGGCGGCGTGAACGTGACGGTCGAGGGCCTGACGGTCGTGGGCGCGGGCGGCGACGGCGTGTACGTCTGCGGCGACCGGACGGGGAATCCGACGCGCAACCTGACGGTGCGCGACGTCACGGTCACGAACAGCTACCGTCAGGGCATGAGCGTCATTTCCGTGAAGGGCCTGCTCGTGGAGCGCGTCAAGCTGCTCGGCACGCGCGGCACGGCGCCGGAGGCGGGCATCGACTTCGAGCCGAACTTCCCGACTGAGTTCTTGCAGGAGATCGTCGTGCGCGACACGCTCGCGTCCGGCAATGCGGGCAACGGCTTCGGCTTCTCGCTCTGGCGGCGCACGGCTGACCATCCGCCGGTCACCGCGCGTTTCGAGAACTGCCGCGTCGAGGGCGGCGACTGCTCGGTCTTCTACCAGAGCGACAGCCCGAACCAGTCGTTTCCGCAAGGCGGCATTTCGTTCAGAAACTGCACGTTCGCGAACGCCGCGCGCGCCGCCGTGCGCCTTTCCCAGAAGCCGAAGCGCGCGGTGTCGTTCCGCTTCGAGAACTGCCGGGCGGAGAACTGCGGCGGCAAGCGCGTGCCGGAGATCCTGCTCTACCCGGGGCAGCGCGACGATCCGCCGGCGGACGGCATCGACTTCGGGGACTTCGAGATCGTGCGCGGCGCCGAACAGTCCGGCAAGCGCTTCTTCGAGGCGCCGACGGGCGACTGGATGCCGGAGGGCGTGACGGATTTGACGGGACGGATCACGCTCGTCGAGCCGTCGGGCTCGCGCACGGTCGCGTTGGACGAGACGTGGCGAAAGGCGACGTTCCGTCCGGCGAGCGTCGGCGCGACGCCCGCACGACTGGAGCCGGATGTCGCGAATCTCGACGTGCGGGACGTGGCGCCGGGCGCATGGCGCGAGCTGACGGCAATCCCCGTCCGCTTCAAGAGCCGTTGGCTCGTCTGGGCGGAACGGCCGCGCCGGATTCGCCTCCGGGTCGCGCAGGCGAAGGTGACGGTCTACAAGGCGTCACAGAAGCCGCTGCGCCTCGTCGACCCGAACGGACGCAAGCTGGCCGAGTTCCCGATGCCGGTGTTCGAGGCGCCGGGCGAGATTGCGTTCGACGCGCCGATGCGCGGACTCTACGCGCTCGCGGCGGACGTCTCCGGCAACACGTTCGCGATTACGGCGTCCGATGCGCCCGTCGCGCTGGACGTGGGAACGGAACCGCTTCAGCTGATGGGCCTGCGCGGCACGGTCAGGTTCTGCGCCGCCGATGCGTTTGCGCTGTTCACGCGCGGCCAGGGCTCGGTGCGTCTGACGGATCCGCAGGGCGCCGACTGCGTGTCGTACGCGGGCGCGTACGGCTGGAACCGCTATCTCGGCAAAGGGGCGCCGGGGCTTTTCGCGCTGTCGATCGACAGTCGGACGCTGCACCTGGACCTGCTCGGCGCGCAAGGCCACCTCTTCCCGGACGCGGGCCGCAGCTGGACGACGGGGCCGAAGCCGCTGGATCCGTTCCCGTTTCCCGACCGCCTGAGCGCGTGCGTCTGGCGCAACTGGGGACTGGTGCCGACCGAACGGCTCGCGGCGACGCTTGGCGCGACGGTCGGCGAGATCACGGCGCTTGCGGGCGAGATGGGGCTGAAGCCCGATCCCGTGGTCCTGCCCGCGTGGCGGCGAAAGGGCTACATCACGATCGTCCGCCGGAACTGGCATCTCCTGCCCGAAGCGCAGATCCTTCAGCTCATCGACATGGACGCCAAGGAGTTCGCCTATCGCCTGAAGGAAGACGATTTCCTTTGGCACAAGCTCGGCTTTCTCAAGCCGTCCTGCGGGCCGCTCGCGTACACGGCGGCCGCAGCGGATGCCGGACGCGCCGCGCGCAGGCGAATCGCCGAGATCCTGAAGGAGGAAGGCGTCGATCCCGATGCGGCGGAAGAGCCGCGCTTCGCGTTCGTGGACGCGCTCAAGGCCCTCGATGCCGTGCGCCCGTCGCGTCCGTCGCACGCCGCGCCGTTCACGTTCCGGATGATTTCCTCCTACTTTGCGGACTACGGCGATCCGCTCGTCGATGACGACGTCGGCTCGTTCCCGGAAGGGCTGCTGCAGAAGCTGGCGGACGAAGGGGTAAACGCCGTCTGGATGCACGTCGTCCTCAACACGCTCGTGAAAGACGCGCGCTATCCCGAATTCGGCGCCGGAAGCGAACGGCGTCTCGCCAACCTGAAGAGGCTCGTGGCGCGGGCGCAGAAGTACGGCATCAAGGTCTACCTCTACCTCAACGAGCCGCGCTGCCTCCCGGCGGCGTTTTTCGAGAAAGACGGCCGCGCGGCGATGCGCGGCGCGGTCGAGGCGAAGAAGGGCGTGGCCGCGATGTGCACGTCCGTGCCGGAGGTGCGCCGCTGGCTGAAGGATTCGCTGGCCGCGCTCTTCGCGGAGGTGAAGGGGCTCGGCGGCGTCTTCACGATCACGATGAGCGAGAACCTGACGAACTGCGCCTCGCACAGCCGCCGCGAGACGTGTCCGCGCTGCAAGGGGCGTTCGGTCGCCGAGATCCTCGCGGAGGTGAACCGCACGGTCGCCGAGGGCGTCGCGGCGGGCGATCCGTCGGCGGAGACGATCGTCTGGAACTGGGGATGGCCGAAGGGCGTCGAGAAGGACGTCTTCCCGAAGCTGCCGAAAAGGAACTGCCGCGTGATGCACGTGAGCGAGAACGGCATTCCCGTCACGGTCGGCGGCGTCACGGTGCCGGAACACGACTACTCGATCGCCATCGTGGGGCCGGGCGAGAACGCGAAGTCGTTCTGGCGCACGGCGCGCGCGAACGGATTGCCTGTCCTCGCGAAGGTCCAGGCGTGCAACTCGTGGGAGCTTTCGTCCTTCCCGTTCATCCCGGCATTGGACCTCGTCGCCGAGCAGGCGGCGAACCTGACGCGGGAAGGTGTCGAGGGCGTGATGCTGTCGTGGAGCTGCGGCAGCGCCCCCGCGATGAACCTGCGCGTCTACGGCGGCGAGTCGCTGGACGAGATCGCCGCCGACGTCTACGGCGCGGCGGCCGCGCCGTTCGTCCGCCGCGCGTGGACGGCGTATTCCGAGGGCTTCCGCCGCTACCCGTTCGACATCGTGACGGTCTACAAGGGGCCGATGCAGTGGGGGCCGGCGAATCCGCTCTATCCGAAGCCGACGGGCTACCAGGCCACGATGGTCGGCTTCCCGTATGACGCGCTGCGCTTCGGCACGTGGGACAACCAGTGGCACGGACGCTTCCCCGTCGAGGCGTGGATCGCGCGCTTCGACGAGGTGGCGAAGGGATTTGCCGAGGGAAACCGCCTCTTCGCCGAGGCGCTGGCGCACGTCGAGCCGGCGAAGCGTGCCGCCGCCGAACGCGATCTCGCGATGTTCCGCGCGGAGGAGATGCACTTCCGCTCAACCGTCGACCAGAGCCGCTTCATCCTCGCGCGCGACGCGGGCAACACGTCCGAAATACGGCGGCTCGCCTTGAAGGAACTTGCGACGGCGAAGGCGTATCTGCCGCTCGTCCGCGCCGACAGCCGCATCGGCTACGAATGCTCGAACCACTACTACTACGTGCCGCGTGACGTCGTCGAGAAGATCCTCGCCTGTCGCCTGATTGCGGACGCGGTAAAGCCGCGCGCGACGCGCAAGCCCGAGGTCTCCTGGTCGGTCATGCATCCGATCGTCGTCGAGCCGGGCTACATGAAACGGCTCGTCGCGAAAGCGGCTGAATATGGCGACGTCGACTCGTTCGAGATCTGCGGCGAGTGCAACCAGAAACACGGCGGCCTCAACGGGCTGCTCGCCTACGAGCCCTATCCGAAGACGGCGGCCGCCATCGACCGTGTGGCGATCGAGACGTATCGCCGCAAGCTGCGCGAGACGGTGGCGATTGCCCACGCGGCGGGCAAGCCCGTCTACTTCTGGCACCGCGAGGGCTTCATGCCGAAGACGATGCACGAGGACGTGCCGGGTCTGCTGGACGAGGACGGCGAATACGACCTCCTCGGCAAGCCCTATCTCGACTATGTGCGCTGGAAGGTGTGCGAGGCGTTCCGTCAGGTGCCGGAGCTGGACGGTGTCGTGCTGACGCTCACGGAAGCCGACTTCTCGGTCATTCACAACTCGCGTCCCGACCGCTATCCGCCCGCGAAGGTCGTGGAGACGATCACGCGCATCTTCCTCGAAGAGCATCGGCGTCTCGGCAAGCGGCTGATCTTCCGTTCCTTCGGCTCCATCCGAAGCGACTACGAAAGCCTGATCGCCGGCGCGAACGCCTGTGCGGACGACTACGACTTCGAGATCGAGACGAAGATCACGCCCTACGACTTCTCGCCGTTCCTGCCCGCGAACCCGTACCTCAAGAAGACGTCGCGCTGCACGATCGGCGCGGAATGCGACGGCCTCGGCGAATACCTCGGCTGCGGCTATCTCCCCTGCGCACAGGTCGAGGCGATCCGCCGCTACGTCGGCTACGGACGCGCGGCGGACGTCGACCGCTACACGATTCGCATCGACCGCGTGGGCAACTCGATCTTCGACTCGGCGCAGGAAGTGAACCTCTACGCCTACCATCGGTTCATTCAAGATCCCTCGGCCACGGTCGAGCGGGTGCTGGACGAATGGGCGGCGAAGCGCTGGCCGAAGTGCGCGGCGGAAATGAAGGAGCTCGCGGCGAAGAGCTTCCGTCTCGTGGAGGCGACGCAGTTCATCGACCATAACGTCTGCTTCCACCAGAACCCGCCGCCGCCGAGCTTCAAGTACGTGAAGTTCAGCGGCATCTTCGGGACGTTCCGGGACGGCATGGACCTGCATATGACCGAGCCGATGTGGGGCATGATGTCCAGCCAGAAGACGCCCGGCCGCGCGGCGATCCGCGCCGAGAAGGCGCTGGCCGAACGCCTCGCGACGGAGGGCTTCGCGAAGCTCCAGGCACTGAAGGGGCGGCTCGATCCCGCCGAGTACGCGCGGCAGTTCCGCGCCTGGTCGATCGCGGCGAAGGCCGTGCCCGCGATGCGCGCGTACTACGACTGCGTGTGCGCCTACTTCGACGACATGGACGCGAACGACGCGGCGGCGACGCGCCTCACGGCGGCGATCGCGGCGGCGGAGAAGGTGATCCTGCCGCGCATGAAATCGACGAAGGTCGATCTCTCCGAGTTCAACCTGAACGCCTGCCGGGCGCGCGGCGAAGACCTCGACAAGGTGTACTTCGTCACGTTCCTCTGGCTCTCGCGCGAACTCCTGAACGAATACCGGGCGGACTTCGCCGCGCGGCAGAAGTTCCTGTCGCGCGCGGATGTTCTCGACTTCGTGATTCCGGGCGGCATCTACGATGACGTGCGCGTGCGGCGCGTCATGCACGCGAGCTACCAGACCATCGACGGCGGCGTGCCCGTGCGGTTCGTCGGCAACGCCGCGTTCCCGAACGGCACGATTTCCGTCGAGTTCCGGGACGTGCCCGGCGCGAAGGTCGAGATCGACGCCGACCCCGCCTACGCGAAGGACTTCAACGTGTCCGAGACGGTCGCGAACGGCATCCGCACCGTGACGATCGCGAAGAAGGGCGCGGCGTATCCGGGCATCCGCTCGATTGCGCTCGTCCGCCCCCCAGTGAACGCATGCGAGACGCGTCAGTCGTTGCGCGGCACAAGCTGGCTGTGGGGGCATGAGACCGGGCAGGTGGATGGCCCGAAGAACAACTGGGGCCTTGCGCCGGCGACCAATGACTATCCGATGGTCGAGGCGGCGAAGTCGCTGGGGCTGGAAAGCCTGAACGTCATTCGGTGGGACTGCCCCGACAAGGCGTTCCGGGACACGTTGCGCGGACTCCGACGTGTGACGTGGCCGATGTGCGGCATCCCCAAGGCTGGCGTGGAGGCCTCCTTTGACGCACTGTGCGACTGGAACTTCCGCATTGCGGAGGAAATGCCGAACGTGACGGGATTCGATCTCGATGACTTCTTCCGTCCCGACAAGAAGCGTCGGGAGTTCTTCGTCGAGACGCCGTCAGGGCGTCGCCGCGCGTGCCCGACGAGCTTCCCCTACGAGAAGCTCGTCGCCTTGCGCAAGCGGATGGATGCCTTTCCGCGTCCGCTGGAGCTCCGCACGGTCGTTTACGATGACCTGTTCCACCAGTGCCTGTCCCCCGAAGACCTGTTGCCGCTGCTGGAGCTGACGGATGTCGTCACCTACTGGACGTGGAAAGGCGCGTCGACGGATCGCCTGGAGGAGAATTTCGCGACGTTGCGTCGCCTTGTCCCGACCAAGCGCATCCAGCTCGGAATCTATCTCTACGACTTTGGCGACAAGAAGGAAATGGACGTGCGCTATCTTGAACGTCAGCTGGCGTTTGGCCTTGCGCGTTGGCGGCACGGCGAGATCGAGGGTTTCGTCTTCCTCTGTTCGTCGCTCTGCAACCGCGACACGCCGGCCGTGCGACTTGTCCGCGACTGGCTGAAACGGCACGGCGACGAGACGCGGACGGCTTCCGTCAACTGAGCGGACGAACCTAATCCATCCCGTTTCTCTCTCGCCGACGTCCTCCGTTTCTCTCGCGCCGCCGTCCCCCGCATCCCTCGCGCCACCGTCCGCTTCGGCTTTGCCGCATCCAAAAACACCCGCTCCGGATCCAGCCTCTGCGCCAGCCCTTCCTCCAAAGATGAGAACGTCATGCGGAAATCTTTCAAAAGTTCTCGCACGACCTCATGCGGCATCTCGCTCGCGCCTCTCGCAGGGCGTTTCGCGTCTGCCGCGTTCCCCTTGCCCGTCGCGATTCCCCTGCCTGTTGCTTTCTCCCTGTTCGGTGCGCTCGGCTCGCTTGTCGTGCGTGTCCCATCCGTCTTGCTCGTCCTGTCTGCCGCGTTCGCCCCGCCAATCCCATCGCCGAGAAGGGCGCTGGTCGGCGTCGGGTCCTTCGTCCCGGTCGCCTGCCTCAGCCGGATCGCCATCGCCTTGTAGCGCATGAGCGTCTTGTACTTCGGGAAGAGCTCCGGCAGGTTCTCCTTCAGCCACCCCCGGATGCCGCCGTTGCGCCCCACGACGTCGCCGTTCGCGTCGAACCGGAGCGCGTTGTCGACGTAGCACTCGAGGTCGTGGAGCATCCCGCCGAGGCGGATCATGTCTTCCTTCGAGTCCTTCCGCCGCCCCCACGCCGCGAGGACGTCCGCCGGCGTCGGCTCGGGCGCGAGCGTCGTCCGCCGCGTGATCTTGCGTCGTTCGGCGGCGAGCGCGCGGCGCCGGGCCGTCTCGCGTGCGTAGTAGAAGGGGCGGCGCACGGCGCGGAGGTCGCGCAGGAGCTCGCGGCGCATGCGGTCGCGCTCGGCGGGGTCGGCGAGCGCGCGGGCGGTCTCGCGCATCGCCGCGCCGATGTCCATCGCCGTGCAGACGGCGAGGCAGACGCCGAAGCCGAGGGGGTCGCACGAGAGGTTCCCGTCCACGCGCCCGCCGCCGAACTTCAGGTCGCGCCTCACCTCGTCGAGAAGCCGCTCGACGTGCGAGGCCCTGTCGCTGCGCGTCCATCCGCAGTTCTTCGCGTACCAGTACGCCGAGTGCTCGTAGGTCTTCCGTGCCATGTCCCGTTTCCTTTCTGCGTTTCGCCGTGTCGCTCGTTGCCGTGTCGTGCGTTGTCGTGTTGCCCGTTTGCGCTTGTCGTCCATTTGCGCTTGTTGCGTGAGGCCTTGATTTCTCCAAGATCTTCGCGCTTTCCGCGCCGATGCCGCACATTATACCATAAATGAGAATTCATTGCGGAAAATTCTCAATGCTCGGCAGGGAACTTGAATCTTGCAATAACCAATTATCGTAGGATAGTGTACGGATCGGGTTGTTGCGGGGGTGGCGATTTTGATATAATCTCATTCACCTTGATCACGCTGCTGGTCTTGATTGCGTTGCGGATCGCTTTTAATCGCTTTTAATCGCTTTTGAATTGAGCAGGAGGTTGAAATTGAGCAGGAGGAGGCAATTGTCTGTGCTGAAGGGAAAATGCGCGGCCGGTGCGTTGCACGCGGCGGGTTCGCCGTTGGTGGCGTGGATGTTCGCGTCGCAGGTGTTTGTGTCGCAGACGTTCGCGTCACAGACGTTTGTGTCGCAGATGTTCGCGTTGCCGACGTTCGCGTCACAGGTGTTCGCGTCGCTGACGTGCGCGGCACGGATGTGCGCGGCACTGATGTTCGCGACGCTGACGTTTGGGGCTCTTGGCGCGTTCGCGGCGGAGCGCTTCGAGCGGCCGGTCGGCGATCGCATGGCCGTCGCGGGGCGCGAACGGCTGGACGCGACATTTGCCGCGCGCGTTCTGAAGGGCGCGGCGATCGAGACGTGTCCCCAATACTCGAACCTGCTGACGGTGGCCGTCTGCAACCCGCAGGCGTTTCCCGCCGGGACGCGCTTTCCGCAGGTCCAGTTCCTGTTCTTCGGCGCGGACGGGCGCCGCATCGCCGCGCCGTGGCTCACGCAGGGGCCCGTCCTGATCTGGACGACTGCGCGGAAGGCCTACCGCCATTCCGCCTATGTGCCGGAGGGTGCCGTGCAGGCGCAGCTCTGCGTCCTGCGGCTGGAGCAGGCGAACGAGGTGGAGGTCGCTGATGTCCGCATCCGCCGACTCGACGGCTTCGCCCAGCCGACGCGGAACGTCAACCCCGCGTTCGACTACGGCCTCTTCAACACGAGCGGCTATACGTTCATGGGCTCGGCGCGCGCCCGGACGGATGCCGAAGGCCGCAACTGGTTTGACCTCCTGCAGGGCTCGTGCTACCCCGACGCCTTTCCCGTGAACGGCGGCGAAGAGCTGGAGATCCGCTTTCACGGCAAGTCGCCGACGTGGCTGCACTGGTACGTCTGCTTCTATTCGGCCTACGCCGATGTCGGCAACCTCAACAGGAACCGAAAGTTCTTCGTCCTTGACGCGAACAGCCAGGCGCATCGCGACGGGCGCGCCGAGACGCTGCAGGTGCCCCGCGACGCCACGTGGATGCGCGTCTACTTCCAGCCCGTCGGCGAACTGCACGACCTGCGGATCGTCGGACGCGGAAAGGGGGCGAAGTGATGCACGCGCTCGTTCTGGCGTTTTCGCTCGTTGTCGGCGGCCGGCCGACGTGCACGGTCGTCGTGCCCGAAGACGCGCATCCGGCGACCGTCATGGCCGCGCAGGAACTGACGAACTGGGTGGCGCGGATCACGGGCGCGGCCCTCCCGGTGGCGTCCGCGCCGTGCCGTCCGTCGATCACGTTCGCGTTGCGCGACGAGGCGCGGCTGCGCGACACGGACGGCTACCTCGTCGAGGAAACGGGCGACGGCCTGACGCTCGTCGCGCAGTATCCGAAGGGCCACCTCAACGCCGTCTTCCGCCTTCTCGACAAGAACACGGACATCATCTTTCCGCGTCCCGGCACGGAGCAGGCGCCCTGCGCGGTCTATTCGCGCCGCGCGGATCTGGCGTTTGCGCCGGAGACGTTCGCCCGCCCGGACGTTCCGGCCTTCAAGCTCCGGCACGACGGCTACAACACGTCGCCTGAGGGGATGCTCTGGGACATGCGCAACGCGCTCGTCACGCCCGGCAACTGGCGCTGGTTCATGCGCAAGCCGTCGGACGCCGAACGCGCGCGGCGCCTGGGCATCTGGGACGCGTACTACAATTCCTGGGGCGCGGCGCACAACATGGTCTCGTGGTGGTTCCCGCGCAAGGAGCACGAAGACCATCCCGAATACTACATGCTGACGCCGACGGGCCGCGACAAGACGAACACCGGCCTCTGCCTGTCCGCACCGGGGCTGGCGGACGCCTTTGCCGCTGCCGTCCTGAAGAAGCTGGCGGACAGGCGGCTCTTTCCCGAATCGCTCCGCGAGGTGGCGATCCTGATGGAGGACTCGGACCAGTCCTGCATCTGCCCGGACTGCGCGGCGCCCTTCGCCTGTTCGGACGGCACGGTCGTGACGACGGCGGACGCGAACTACCGCTCGACGCGCTTCTTCGACTTCTTCGTGCGCGCGCTGGAGAAGGTCTGGGCGGTGCATCCCGATCTCGTCATCCGCCAGTACGCCTACGTCTATCTCTCGCATCCGCCGCGCGTAAAGATTCCCCGGAACCTGCGGCTGGAGTTCTGTCCCTATCCGCGCAACATGAAGCAGAGCGTCGTCGCGGGCGCGGACAACGCGACGTGGCGGACGCGGGCGGATGGCTGGCTCGCCCTGACGGACAACATCTTCTGGCGCGAATACTACTTCTGCGGCTGCATCTACTATCCGCGCCCCATCTCCGACACGGTCGCGCCGGACTACCGCTACTTGGCGCAGCGCGGCATTCCCGTCGTCTACACGGACGGCTGCGCCCCGACGGATTCGCGCGTCTTCCGCAAGGGGGCCTACCTGAGCGTCAGGCAGCCGACGGCGGAGTTCTGGGACACGACGGGCATCGAGAAGTGGGTCGTCGGGCGGCTCATGTGGGATCCGTCGCAGGATCCGCAGGCGTTGCGCGAGACGTACCTGACGCGCGTCTTCCGCGAGGCGGCACCGGCCATGATCCGCTTCTACGGCATCCTCAACAAGTCCTGGTACGCGACGGGCGCGTATTCGGGCTGGCAAGACGCGGCCTTCCCGTCGGCGGCGCTCTACATCGTCCAGTCCGGCCACACGGACGAGGTGCGCCGCGCGCTCGACGAGGCCGCGCGGACGGCCGTCCACCCGATTGCGCAGGAATGGGTCGGGCACGTGCGGCGCATCGTCGAGACCTGGATCAAGGAGGCGCCGAACTACCTGACGGGGCCGTTGCGCGTGCCGTGCCGCACGAAGCCGGCGAAGTTTCCGCGCTTCAAGCTCCTGCGGATGCCGGGGGCCAAGGCCGCGTTCAACGAGCCGCATGGCGTGCAGGCGGCGATCCGCTCGGTCGGGGACGCCTTTGAGGTCGGGTTCGTCGTGCCGCACGTCGACGGCGAGCGCGGCGCGCCGTCCGTCGAGCTCTTCTTCACGCGGCCGGACGGGACGTCCTACTGCCGCTACACGGCGACGGGACAGGCCGGGCGCACGGCGTGGACGGCGAAGATGACCGTGCCGTTCGCGGAACTCGGCTTCAAGCCGATCCAGGTCAACACGATTCGGTGCGCGCCCATCGTCACGTACAACTTCGGCGGCCTCGGCCGGGATCTGCCCGTCTCGTGGGAAGGCGCGTTGCCCTGCGTGCCGACGGGGTGGGGCGAGCTCATCGTCGACATCGAATAGGCGAACGGCCGAAACATTCAAAAAACAATTATCATCGGAATTTAAACGGATTGGGCTCTTCCGGCGGTGGGATTTTGCTATAATTCCTCTCGCTATGAAAAACCAGAAACTCGCGCTGAACAAATTCGTGTGGTGTGCCGCCGTTCTCGCCTCTTTCTTAGGGGGGGGGGTATGCCGCGACCGTTGACAACGTTACGGACCTGACGAACCAGATCCACACGGCGGCTTCCGGCTCGACGATTTATCTCGCGAAGGGCCGCTACGACATCTCGGCCTGCCGTGGCGACCTGATGGGCGGTTCCGCTACCACTACGAGCTTGCTGGCGATCCCCAACGGGCGGACGCTGACGCTGGCCGGGGCGCCGGGCACGGCGCGCGGCGACGTCATCATGACGGCGCCGGGATCGGCGCGCCGCATGCTCTTCCTGAACAAGGGGACTCTCGTCTGCTCGAACCTGACGTTCACGGGGGCGTCCGACGGCGCGATTCGCGTCGGAAACGCCGACGGCAAGCTGTTCCTGTACGACTGCGTGTTCTCGAACCTGACGGCGACGTCTGGCGCGGCGGTTTCGCGCTACTATCCGTCGGCGGACGCGCGCGGCGCGAACGACTTCTACGGTTGCCTCTTCGCCGACTGCCATGCGACGGGCGGCAAGTCCGGCAAGTCCGGCGCGCATGACTTCCGCGGCGGCAACGCCTACGGCTGCGTCTACTCGAACTGCACGTCCACGGCCTCCGGCGGCGCGGTGACGGGCGGCAACTACGTCCGCTGCTCGTTCTACGCCTGCACGACCTCGACGACGGAGAGCGGGCAGGGCGGCGGCGCGATCGGCAGCGACTACGAGACGAACGTCGGCTTCTGCACGGACTGCGCGTTTGTCGCGTGCGAGACGACGGGCGAGGCGGGCGGGGTGCATGGCGCGGCCGTCTACCAGGCGACGGCGCTGACCAACTGCACGTTTCGCGACAACGTGGCGCACGTCAACGAAATCGTCTTCCAGTCCGGCGAGATCGTCGGCTGCACGTTCGAGGGCAACGACTCCGACGGCGTTCTCTTTGGTGGGGCCAGCCTTGTCCTGAACACGCGCCTCGTCGCCAACCGCACGGGCGCGACGCTTTCGCAGAACACGCCGGGCATCGTGGCGAATACGCTCGTGGCGTCCAACACGTGCACCAAGGCGCAGGGGATCTTCACGTCGGGCCAGTTCGTCAACTGCTCGTTCATCGGGAACTTCTGCACGAGCGGACGGGTGAACGACTCGATTCTCGGCGCGGCGTGCGTGGCGGTCAACTGCCTGTTCTACCAGAACCGCGCGCACAACCTGACCTACAACGACATGGCGATGCGCTTTGTCGAGCAGACGCTGACGACGCCCCTGTCGCCCTATCTGACGAACAGCGTCTGGACGGCTGAGACGACGTACAATGACGCGCACACGACCGCCGCCTACGCGCGCACCGAGGGCTGTCAGCTTCAGGCGAATCTGCGCCTCACGTTCAGCGGCGCGGCGGACGAGCCGTTCTACACCCTGGGGGCGTCCGCATTCGCGCGGCACGGCGGCTTGGTGACGGACGAGATCCGCGCGATCGTCGGCACGACGGACTTGGCCGGGCGGCGGCGGTTCACGGGCGAGACGATTTCGCTCGGCTGCTACGAGCATCAGGAAAGGGGGCTGCTGTGGATTCTGCGGTGAGGCGACTCGTTTGGGGGCTCGTCGGCTCGTGGACGCTCTGCGCGGGGGCGCATCCGGCGACGGACTGGGCGCGCGCGGAGCTGGCGAAGTGGACGACGGAGATCTGCGGTGCGCCGGTCGAGGCCACGTTCGCCCTGCCGGGCGAGGTTGCGGGCTTTGACGCGGACTTCGCCGCGCTGAAGGGGACGGACGGGTATGCCGTCCGCACGCGCGACGGTCGCCTCTTCTTCCTGGCGGATGCGCCGAAGGGCCATGTGAACGCCGTCTTCGGCTGGCTGGAGCGCAACACGGACATCGTCTGGCCGCGTCCGATGGGCGAGCTCGCGATCTACTCGCGGAAGCCGTTTGCGGACTTCGCGGCGAACGACTACCGCGACATCCCCGCGTTCGCGCAGCGGTTCTTCGGCTCGCGCATGGGGTCGAAGGAGGTCCAGCTCTGGCGCGCGCGCAACCGGGCGAGCGGCTGCGTCAACGTGCGCAGCTATCTGGACAAGGGCGGGCAGGTCAACAGGAACGGGGCGTTTGCGGCCTCGCTCGGAAACCTGGGCGCCTACCGCAACTGCTGGGGCGGCGCGCACAACATGGTCAGCCACTGGTTCCCGCATCGGGAGCATGCCGACCATCCCGAATACTACATGCTCGTCGGCGGGAAGCGCGCGACGTCGGACGAATGCAACCTCTGCGAGACGAACCCGGAGATGGTCGCCGCGTTCTGCCGGAGCGTCGAGGAGAAGGCGAAGGACATTCCGCGCTGGGTCGACGAGCTCGCCATCCTCATGGAGGACACGGGCGAGACGTGCACGTGCGCGAACTGCCTGAAGCCGATTGCGCTGCCGGACGGCTCGCGGGTCACGCCGGACGATCCGGCGTTCAAGTCGACGCGGTTCTTCCTCTTCTTCAACCAGGTGGCGCGGCACATGGCGCGCGTACGGCCGGGCACGGTGCTGCGGCAGTATGCGTACGTCCACCTGGCGGTTCCGCCGAAGTGCGCGATCGAGCCGAACGTCAAGCTCGAATGGTGCCCCTATCCGCGCAACATGAAGGAGTCGATCGTCGAGGGCCCGTCCAACGCGAACTGGAAAGAGCGGCTGGACGGCTGGCTGGCGGTGACGAAGAGCATCTACTACCGCGAATACTACTTCTGCGGCTGCATCATCTATCCGCGCCCGATCACCGACACGGTGGCCGTCGACCTCCGCTACATCCGGGACGCGGGCGTGGCGGACGTCTACTGTGACGCGGGCGTGTCGGACGATACGGACAAGGCGTCCGCCCCCGGCTACCACACCTTGCAGCCGTGCAGCGACTTCTACACGATGTGCGGCCCCGAGGCGTGGACGACGATGCGGCTCATGTGGAATCCCGACCAGGACCCGACGGCGCTTCGGCACGCCTTCCTGCGGCGCACGTACCGCGCGGCGGGGGCGGCGATGATTCGCTTTTACGACCTCGTGCGCGAGAGCTGGTATTCCGACGCGATGGCGAGCGGCTGGAGCGACAGCGCGTGGCGCAGCGCGGCCTATTACCTGACGAAGAAGGGCTACGAGGCGCCTTGCCGCGCGGCGCTGGAGACGGCGGCGCGGACGGCGGACGATCCGCGTTGCGCGGCCGAGGTGGCGCGCGTGCGCGACGTCTTCGAGCGGTGGATGCGCGAGGCGCCGAAGCACATGACGGACGAGCTGACGGTTCCGCTCGTCGCGTGTGCGGACGAGCCGGGCTTCGACCTGGAGGCGGGCGTCTGGACGAACGCGGCGGCGTTCCCGGCGCTGAAGCAGCTGAAGAAGGGCAAGGACGGCCGTTGGCTGCCCGACCCGTCGGGCGCGCGCGTCAAGATGTTCTCCGACGGGAAGGCGTTCTGGGTCGGCTTCCACGCGAAGAAGAAGCCGTCCGAGCTCGTGTCCCTGACGAACCCCGGAAATGAGGCGTTTCCGTCCGGGGACGAGATGGAGTTCCTCTTCTCCAGCGAGACGAAGGGCTACTACCAGTTCGCCTTCGACACGAAGCTCAACCGCTACGACGCCCTCGTCTACGACAAGTCGTGGAACGGCGACTGGACGCCGCGCGTGAAGGTCGTCGCGGACGGCTGGATCGCGGTCGTGCGCTTTCCGTTCGAGACGCTGGGCTTCGCGCCGATTCGGAACAACAAGATCCGCTTCCTGCCGCTCGTCTCGAACTACTACGGCGGGCCGGGCAAGAATCTCGTCGTCGGCTGGGGCGGCGGCTCGACGGCGGCGCCGGAGAGCTGGGGCGAGCTGACGGTCAACATCGAATGAGGGGAGAGGCGTCACATGACAAGACGTGAGGCGTTGAAGTTCCTGGCGGCGGGCGGCGCGGCGGTGGCCGGCGGCGCGGCGTTGGGCGAGGAGATTGCGGCGGGCGCGCGGCGCGTCGGCTTGCCGAAGGGCTGCATCGGCGACCCGAAGCAGCCGTGGTTCGGGCAGCACGTCTTTCCGCTGCCGCACACGATCGAGGACGGGCCGAGCTGCTTCCGGAAGGACGGCAAGGTCATGCGCCCGGCCGCAGAGATTCCCGTCTTCCACCAGGCGGACGTCGTGGTCGTGGGCGGCGGCCCGGCCGGCTTCTCAGCCGCCGTCTCGGCCGCGCGCACGGGGGCGAAGGTGGCGCTGGTCGAGCGGTACGGCTCGCTTGGCGGCCTGTTCACGAACGGCATGGTCCTGAAGCTGATGTGCACGTCAGCCAAGGAGCCGGGCGGGCGGTTCCGCTTCGTCACCAGGGGCGTGTGCGAGGACTTCGTGCGGCGCGCCGAGGCGCTGAACGCGACCGTGCCCGCGCTGACGGCGCGTCCGCGCGAGGCGGCCTACTGGGAGCCGGAGATCGACCCGGAGGCGGCGAAGTACCTGATGGACCGGATGTGCGACGAGGCCGGCGTCGAGACGTTCTTCCACGCATGGAGCGTCGACGTCGTCCAGGACGGCGACCGCGTCGAGGGCATCGTCTTCGAGTCCAAGCAGGGGCCGCAGGCCGTCCTCGCCCGGCAGGTCGTCGACTGCACGGGCGACGGCGACGTCTTCTTCCGGGCGGGGGCGGACTACCGGCAGGTCACGCACGCCATCGGCTCCGTCGCCCAGATCGGCAACGTCGACCGCGTGCCGGCGGGCGCGCCGGCGAGGCCGAACTGGCCGACGCGCTCGAACGGGGCGAATCCGTCCGTCTGGTGGGGCATCCGCCCGGGGCACGCGCAGAACGGCCTTGACGTGCGCGACCTGACGGCCGCCGAGAAGGCCGCGCGCAAGTACTGGGTCGAGCATCTTGCCGAAATGCGCAAGGACCCGAACTGGAAGGAGACGTTCATCGTCAACGTCTGCTCGCAGATCGGCGTGCGCGCGACGCGGCTCCTGGACGCCGAGCTCGTGCTCGACCAGCCGTCCATCGTCCGCCAGAACCGTTTCGCGGACGCGGTCGGCCTGCTGGGCGCGCGGGCGATGTATCCTGACTTCCAGGTGCCGTACCGGGCGCTGCTGCCCAAGCGCGTCGACAATCTCCTCGTTGCGGGACGCTGCCTGGGCGCGCCCGATTCGCTGGAGACCTTCCGCCTCATCGCCCCGTGCTTCGTGACCGGGCAGGCGGCCGGCACGGCGGCGGCGCTCGCGGCCCGTCTCGGCGTAACGCCGCGACGGCTGGACGTCAAGCTGCTGCAGAAGACGCTTGTCGAGCAGGGGGCGTGCCTCGCATGAGGAAGGCGCTGATGGCCGTCGCCCTCGCGGCGTCCTGCGCCGGCCTGCGGGCGGCGGAGAATCCGCTGATCTATCCGGCGGACGAGATTCTCGCGTATGCGAAAAGCCAAGCGTCGCGCCTGACGGCGATCCGCCGCGAGCTGCACCGCCATCCCGAAGTCGCGTGGGAGGAGGTCTGGACGACGGCGAAGATCAAGGAGGTCCTGGCGACGCTGCCGGGCGTCGAGATCCGGGAGATTCCGCTGAAGACGGGCGTCGTCGCCGAGCTGAAGGGCACGCGCCCGGAACTGGGGACGGTCGGCCTGCGCTGCGACATCGACGCGCTGCCGATTCAGGAGGAGAAGCCCGCGTCGCACGCCTATCGGTCGGAGATTCCCGGCAAGTCGCATGCCTGCGGACACGACGGGCACATCGCCGTCAATCTCGGCGCGGCGATGATCCTCGCGAAGTTCAGGCCCGCGCGCACGGTGCGGTTCATCTTCCAGCCGGCCGAGGAGACGATTCCCTGCGGCGCGCCGGAGATGATTCGGGCCGGTGCGGTCGAGGGGCTTGAGATGGTCTGGGGCTTTCACCTCAACGCGACGAGCGACTTCGGCAACGTCGGCTGGTACGACGGCATCGTGATGGCGGGCGGCGACACGCTGGCGATCCGGGTGAAGGGGAAGTCGGCGCACACGGCCTATCCCGAATGCGCCGTCAATCCGATTGCCGTCTTGTCGCGCGTGGTCGTGGCGATCGACGGCCTGAAGCAGCAGGTGCGCGCGACGCGGCCCTATTCGGTGTCGTCGCTGAGCCTGACGTGCGCGTCCGCGACATCCGCCGCCACGCCGGCCGAGGGACGGCTCGTCGTGAAGACGCGCTACCACGAGCCGGAGGTGAACGAGCTCCTGAAGCGGAAGATCCGCGAGATCGTCAAGGCGCAGTGCGACCTCTTCGGCGCGACCTTCGAGATCGCCGAGGAGCGGGGGCTTCAGCCGACGCGCAATTGCGCGGACATGGGGCCGTTGGCGCGCGAGAACGCGGCGGCGCTGGGCCTGCCGCTCGAACACATCTTCGCGTCGATGGGCGGCGACGATTTCGGCTTCTACGGCTGGAAGGTGCCGGCCTATTACCTGACGTTCGGCATTCGGACGTCGCCCGACTTCCCGGTCGCGCACACGGCGGCGTTTGACTTCGACGAGCGGATCCTTCCGACGGCGGCGGCGATGTTCGCCTCCTGCGCCCTGCGCAGGGACTATCCGGGGGTGAGGCGTTTGTGCTATAATAGGCCCCTTCAAACCCCCGGAAAGGAATCTTCAGTTGAACGCGACACGAATCGGACTCTCGCTTTTGGCGTCCCTGCTGCTCGTTGGCTCGGCCAAGGCGGCGAAGCGGCCGGAGGTCTCCTGGTCGATCATGCATCCGACGGCAATCGACACGAACTACATGGCGCGTGTCATCGCGAAAGCCGTCGAGTACGAGACGTCCGTCGGCCGCGTCGATTCCCTTGAGGTCTGCGGCGACTGCCACAGCCCGTCCAGCGGCATCAACGGCCTCTCCTTTCTGGAGCGGTATCCGCACGCGGCGGCGAAGGTCGACCGCGCGGCGGTCGTGCGGAACCGTCGGGAGATGAACGAGATCTGCCGCCTCGCCCATGCGATCGGCCGGCCGCTCTACTACTGGCATCGCGAGATCTTCATTCCCGACGGGCTGCTCGAAGACCTGCCGCAGCTGCTGGACGAGGATGGCGAGTTCGACCTGCTGGGCGAGGCCTATGCGGACTGGCTTCGCTACAAGCTCGACGAGACGTTCCGCCACTGCCCGAATCTCGACGGTCTCGTCCTCACGCTCACCGAGGCGGACTATTCCGTCATCCACAACTCGAACCCGATGCGCTATCCGCCGCAGCGGGTCGTGGAGCGGCTCGTCGGGATTTTCGCCGAGGATCTCGAAGCGCGCGGCAAGCGGTTCGTCCTGCGCTCCTTCGGCTCGAATTCGCAGGACTACATCGACATCCTCGGCGGGGCCGTCGCGGCGGCGAGGCGCCACGGCTTCGAGGTCGAGACGAAGGTGACGGAAGCCGACTTCGTGCCGTGGCTGCCGAAGAATCCGTTCCTCAGGAAAAGTCCGCCGCTGACGCTCGGCGCGGAGTGCGACGCGCTCGGCGAGTACCTGAGCGCCGGCTACCTGCCGGCCGCGCAGGTCGCGCGCATCCGGGAATACGTCGACTCGGCGCGGGCGGAGGACGTTGACCGGTACACGATCCGCATCGACCGCGTCGGCAACTCGATCTTTGACTCGGCGCACGAGATCAACCTCTACGCCTACATGCGCTTCATCGCCGATCCGTCGGCGACGGCGGACGACGTGATCGCCGACTATGCGGCGAAGCGCTTCGGCGCGGCGGCGGACGTGATGGCGCCGCTCGTGAAGGACGAGCTGGAGCTGGTGCGCAACATCCACTACGTCGCCTCGAACCTCGTCTTCCATTCCTTCCCCCTGAAGGCGGACTTCAAGTTCGTCAAGGCGGGCGGCGCCTTTTCGCTCTACCGCGAGAACGCCCCGCTGACGGCGGCGAAGGACATCTGGAGCATCCTGAGCGACCGTCGCGCGCCGACGCATGCGCAGATCCTCGCCGAGAAGGCGAAGGGCGTCGCGATGGCCGAGTCGGGGCTCGCCCGGATCGAGTCGCTCAAGGGGAAGCTGCCGGACGGCGAGTACGTCCGCCAGCGCCGGGCGTTCGCGAACGCCGTCCGGGCGGCGAAGGCCCTGGAGGCCTACACGCGGTGCTGTGTCGCGTACTTCGCGGACATGCTGGCGAAGAAGGACACGCCGGACCGGCTGCTCGCCGCGAGCGCGGCGGCGGTGCGGATCATCGAGGCGCAGATGGCGAATCCGTCGGCGATGCCGCAGGACACCGGCTATTTCAACGTCGTCGGCGACGACCTCGACCACGTCTACATGACGGGGCTGCGCTTCTTCTGCCGTGCGCTCGTGCGCGAATACGCGCTGGAGCGGGCGATGCGCGCGAAGCTTGAGGCGCGTGCGGACGTCATCGACTTCGTCATTCCCGGCGGCATCTTCGACGACGGCCGCACGATCCGCACGATGCACGGCGCCTACGCGAAGACGCGGGCGGATCGCGTCGTGCGGTACGCGGGCAACCCGATCTTCCCGAACGGCACGATGGCCGTGACGTTCGCCGACGTGCCCGGCGCGACGGTCGAGATCGCGCTGGATCCGGACGGTGCGCCGGACTGCACGAAGACCGAATCCGTGGCGCATGGCGTGCGGACGGTGACGATCGGCAAGAGGGGGCGCGACTATCCCGGCGTGCTGTCCGTCGCGCTCGTGAAGCCCGCCGCGTCGGCGGCCGTTGACGTCTCGTTTGCGCGCGGACGGTGGAATCCGGCGGATTTCGCCGTCGTCAAGAGCTGGCGGTGGGATCATGTGGGGACGTTCAAGCAGGTCGACGACGCGATCGTGAACGTGCTGCCCGGCCCTTTGCCGGAAGAGGTGTTCCGCACGATGAACGCCGACTCGTATGCCGCGCTGCTGTACAGGCGGCGGTTCGGGCTCGGCTGCACGGTGTCGTCGCGGATGGCGTGGGACTACCGCATGGCGCCGATCATCGTCCTTGCGCCGGCGCTTGGGCAGTCGGCGACGGGCGTGCCGGAGCTGCGTGACCATTGGGAGGTCTGCCTGTACGACGAGGGCATCAACATCTGGTACCACTTTTTCGAGGACGGCGTGCAGAAGTGGTGCAAGATTGCCGCGCTCGCGTTGCCCAAGGACCGGCTCTTCAGGGCGAACGAGATCCACGACCTCTCGGTGAGGCTCGTGCGCACTCGAAAGGGCAACCGCGAGATGACGGTGACGTGCGGCGGCTACACGCTGACCTGCACCGACGCGCGTCTCCCGGAAACGTTCTATGCGGGCATCATCGGCTGCGAAGGCCGCAACTGGTTCTACGACTTCCGGGTGAAGGAGTGACGCGCGGCGCCGATGCTGATGCCGAAGCGGCGTTTGAAGACGTTTTCGAGGTGATTGACGTTCGCCCAACCGCAGCTCTCGGCGACGGTGCGGATGGACTGGCTCGTCAGGCGCAGCCGACGGCGCACCTCCTTGAGCCGCGCCTCGCGGATCGTCGCCGCGAGCGTCCGTTCGCCGAACTCGCGGAACCGCAGTTCGACGAGCTGCCGCGAGACGCCGAGGTGGCGCGCGACGTCGGCGGACGTGATCTTCGACGCGGCGTTCTCGTCGATGAACGCAAGGGCGCGGCGCAGCAGGACGGCGGCCGGTTTCGTCGGCTTCGTGGACTCGCGCACGACAAACTTCTTGCGTGTGCAGAGGATCGTCTTGGGACGCGACGTCCGACGCCGGAGGAGGCTCGCGAGCGCGTCCGCCGCCAGTTCGCCCTCATGGGCGTGGTCTGGCGCAAGGCTGGTGAGGGACGGTCGCGCGGATTCGCAGAGGAGAGGATCGTTGTCCACCCCGATGACGGCGACCTGCGTCGGCACGTCGAGGCCCGCGCCCGTGCAGGTCTCGACGATGCGCACGGCAATCGCGTCGTAGGCGGCCATGACGGCGGCGGGCTTGGGCAGGGCCTGCAGCCAGCGCAGGAGACGCCGCTGGTCGGTCTGCGTGTCGGCGGCGCACGGCGGACGGTAGACGGCGACGGACTTGCCGAGCGTCTTCATCTCCGAGGCGAACCCCTTGCGGCGCAGGGCTGACCAGTGTGTGCCGTCGGGATGCGGGACGAATCCATAGCAGCTGCGTGTGCCGAGCGCGGCGAGGAACTGGGCGCCGGCGCGGCCGATGCCCTCGTCGTCGTTGTGCAGGAAGACGATGTTTCGCGTGCGGTCGACGAGCGCCGTCGACTGGCTGCCGACGGCCACGGTCGGCAGGGTCTCGCGCATCAGCCGTGCGGCCGCCTCGTCATCGACGTCGCCGATGACGAGGCCGTCCGGCACGGAAGCCTCCAGCGCGCGGGCCAGGTCGGACGGTTCGATGATGCGCAGGCTCCAGTGCGGGAATGCGCGCATGGCGCCGAGAAAGCCGGTGAGGAAGTCGCGCCAGGAGGCGTGGCTCAGGCGCAGGGCGACGAGAATTTTCGTGACGGATGCCTTTTTCATGGCGGACATTGTACCATAGTTGGCGGACATTATGCCATAGTTAGCGGAATCGTGAAAAAACTGTTAGTCGAAAGATATGTCCGACTTTCGTTTAGACGCGATTTTGTATGGTATAATTCACGGCCGTGGGGAAAATGTCGAGATGACGAACGAACTAAAGGAATTTGCCGAGACGTGTCGGCGGGAACTGACGGAGAACGTGCTGCCGTTCTGGCTGGCGCATGGCTGGGACCGCAAGCACGGCGGCGTCTACACGTGCCTCGACCGCGACGGGACTCGGATGGACGCGACGAAGAGCGTCTGGTTTCAGGGCCGCTTCGCGTACGTCCTGTCGTTTGCCTTCAACTGCGTCACGCCTAATGCCGAATGGCTCGCCGCCGCGAAGTCGGCGCTCGACTTCCTCGAGCGCCACTGCTTCGATACGCACGGCAAGATGTACTTCGAGGTCGCGGCGGACGGCACGCCGCTTCGGATGCGACGCTATCTCTTCAGCGAGGCGTTTGCCGCGCTGGCGCACGCCGAGTACGCGAAGGCTGTGCGGGGGACAGACCCCGCGTTGTCGGCCGCACACACGACGCGGGCGCTCGAACTCTTCCGGCGGATCCGCGCGTTTGCGCCGGATGCCGCGCGGTGTCCGCCCAAGTATGAGCCGGCGGGCGCGACGCAGGGCCATTCGCTCACGATGATCCTCATCAACGTCGCGACGGCGCTCAAGCAGGTCTCGGACGACCCGATCCTCGACGCGCAGGTCGACGAGTCGATCGACCGGCTCTTCCGCTTCTTCGTCCGGCCCGAATTCAACTGCGTCCTGGAGACGGTCGGGCCGCACGGCGAGTTCATTGACACGTGCGCAGGGCGGACGATCAATCCCGGCCACGGCATCGAGACGAGCTGGTTCCTGATGGACGTCGCGCGGGCACGCGGCGACCGGGCGCTTCTTGCTCAGGCGCTTCAGGTTCTCGATTGGCAATGGAACTGGGGCTGGGACGCCGAGCAGGGCGGCGGCATCCTCTCGTTCCGCGACTGCCGGGGGTTCCCCTCGCAGACGTACGAGCAGGACATGAAGTTCTGGTGGCCGCAGTGCGAGGCGATCATCGCGAACCTGGAGGCCTATCGGCTGACGGGCGAGGAGAAGTGGCTTGAGCGGTTCCGCCTCGCACGGGACTGGGCGTGGGCACACCTGAAGGATCGGGAGTATCCCGAATGGTTCGGCTACCTGCACCGCGATGGCACGGTCGCCCAGCCGGCGAAGGGCAATCTCTTCAAGGGGCCGTTTCACATCCCGCGCATGCTCGTGAAGTGCGGAGAGCTTTGCAAGGAAAACATCAAGGAGACAATGACATGAATCGACGTGAATTCATCAGGACGGCGGTCGCCGGTTCGGCCTTCGCCGCCACGGTTGCGCCATCCGGCGCGGCGGACGGCACGCTCGGCGGGCTGATCGTCCCCAAGGCGGGAGGGCTGCCGCTTACGGGGACGTTTCTCGACGAGATCTCCCACGATATCCCGCACCAGAACTGGGGCGCGAAGGAGTGGGACGCCGACTTCGCGCACATGAAGGCGATCGGCATCGACACGGTCATCATGATTCGCTGCGGGCATCAGCGCTACATGACGTATCCGAGTCCGTACCTGCTGGCGCGCGGTGGCTACCGGCCGAGCGTGGATCTCGTCGAGCTGTTCCTGCGGCTGGCGGAGAAGCATGGCCTGAAGTTCTTCTTCGGCCTGTACGATCCCGGCTTTGACGGCGATTTCGACAAGGGTTGGCTGGATCGCTACACGGAGACGAATCTGCCGATCATCGAAGAGGCCTGGAAGCGGTATGGGCACCATGCCTCGTTCAAGGGATGGTACCTGAGCGCGGAGACGGGGTCGCGTCATGCGATTGACATGATGCGACGGCTGAGCCGTCAGTGCAAGGACTTGAGCGGCAATCTGCCGACGCTCATCTCGCCCGGCATCAACGGACGGAAGGCCGTCTGCTCGTTTCTTCCCGAGACGACGAAGAACGAGGACTTCGACACGGTCGAGATGCACGCGCGGCGGTGGACGGAGATCTTCGATGCCCTTCGCGGGCATGTCGACATCTGCGCGTTTCAGGACGGGCACGTGGAGTTCCACGAGCTTGAGGACTATCTGAAGGTGACACGGGCGCTGTGCGCGAAGTACGGCGTCGCGTGCTGGACGAATTCGGAGTCCTTTGACCGGGACATGCCGATCAAGTTCCTGCCGATCAAGTTCGACAAGCTGCGGATGAAGCTGGAGATCGCCAAGCGGTGCGGCTGCGAAAAGGCCATCACCTTCGAGTTCAGCCACTTCATGAGCCCGCAGTCGATGTACCCGTCGGCCGCCAGGCTCTACGACCGCTACCGCGAGTATTTCGGAATATGAGGAAGGCCCTGGTTCAGATGAAAAGGCTCGTACAGGTGTCGGCACTGGCGTTCTGCGCCGGATTCGCCGGAGGAACGAACGTGACATTCGCGGGCTCGGCGGCGTTGCCCAGCAACCGCAAGGCGGTGATCTACTTTGGCTGGGACACGCTCCGGGCGACGACCGAGGACATCTACCGAAACCGCGAGAAGTTCGCTGCAACCGGCGTGGACGGCCTTGCCCTGCCCGTGGACGGACGGGATGCAAATGGCCGCGAATTCCTCGGACGCCTGGTTCTGAAGGGGGCGTGGCGTTACGAGGATTTCGCGGCGACGCTTCCCAAGCTCAAGGAGATGACGCGGCTCAAGGGCCTCGAACAGTCGTTTGCGATGGTCTACCTGATGTCGTCGCCGCGCATGCGGTGGGATGACGACGCGGCGTGGGCGCGCGCCGCCGAGAATATCGCCATTCTTGGCCGCGTTGCGAAGGAAGGCGGGCTGAAAGGCCTCTTCATCGACCACGAGGACTATACGGGAACGCCGCTCTTCACGTGGCGCGCGGGCGACCCGGACTATGCCGAGACCCGTCGCCTCGCGCGCAAACGCGGTCACGAGCTGTTTGCGGCGCTGGCCAAGACGTTTCCGGATGCCGTCGTCATCAACGACCGGGTGCTGGCCCAGCACGACCCTGCGCTCTGGTCGCAGACGCCGACGGAGGCCGCAGGCGCGCTGCGAGACCTGTGGTATCCGTTTGTCAACGGTGCGCTTGAGGCCCTGCCGCCGACCTTGCGGTTCATGGACGGCTGCGAAAGCACCTACGGCGCGAAGGACAACGACGGCTACCGCGCACGGGGATACACGGCGCGCAACGAGGGGCTGGCGTTCGTCGAGCCGGCCTTGCGGACGAAGTATCTGGCCCAGTCCGGCCTCTGCTTCGCCAAGTGGCTTGACTCCTGCACCAAGACAAATGCGCAGGGGCAGGCGTGGCTGGCGGAGACGCTTTTTGCGGCGGGCGCCCTGACGGAGGGTTTTTACTGGACCTATGGCGAGCGGCATCCGATCATCGACTGGGGGCGCAAGGTCCATCCGCGTGTCTCGGATACGCCGTGGATGTCCGTTGTCCCCGAACTGCCGGCCCTGCTGCGCGCGTCGGTCGGGGACTATGGCCGCATACGCGAACGGGCCGCGCGCGGCGAGCTGGAGAACCTGATCGGCAATCCGTCGTGCGAGGGCGCGGATGCGTCGGTGCCCGCGCCATTCGAGACCTACACGGATCTGAAGGATCGTCCGCAGGGCCTTTTCGTCCGCGATGCCGAGGTCGGCTGCGACAGGCCCGGTTCGCTGCGCCTGGGCGGCTCCGGGAACTTCACCTTCACGCGCGGCGCTGTCAAGCCGGGCGACCGCGTCTACGTGCGGTTCGCAGCGAAGGGGACGGAGCCCTTTGCCAACGTCGTCTGGCGCAAGGGCGGCCTCTGGAAATGGTACACGGAATACCAGACGCTCGTGAAGCCCTGCGGCACGACGGCGGACGGCTGGAAGGTCTTTGAGGTCTGCATGGTCGCGCCGGAGGGCATGGACGGCATCGGCATCATCCTCGGCGGGCGCGATGTCTCGCCGGATGCGCCCTGCTGGTTCGATGACATCTCAATCTACCGTTGGTAATCGAACGCAAGGAGGTACGGATGTCGGCAAGAAGACTTGGAGGACTGTTCGCTGGACTGTTGGGGCTGTCCGCAATGGGGACGGCCTCGGCCGGCGTGCTGTCGAACCGCTGGGTGTACGTGTCGGTTTCGTTCACGGAAGACCGGGATGTCGCGGTGATCTCCAATGTCGTGCAGACGGCGCGCGGCGGCGGGTTCAACGGCCTCGTGCTGTCTTGCGGACTGGACTTCCTGCGCTTCTGGCCCGAAGACCGGCTGGCTCGGATGGAGGCCGTGAAGCGCCTGTGCGCGGACGCCGGCGTTGAGATCATCCCCGCGATCTGGTCCTTCGGCTATGGCGCGCTCCAGAACTACGGCGTCGATTCCCTTGAGGGCGTGCCCGTCGCGGGTGCGCCGTTCGTGGCACAGGACGACGCGATTGTCTTCGACGCGGCGGCGGCCGTGCGGAAGGTGATCGATGCGATGCCCGCCGAATGGCAGAAGGGCGAGGGGCGGTGCCGGACGATTCAGCGGCTCGCCGTGACGCCGCATCGCCGCTACCGCTACCGCTTCGAGTTCCGCACGGTCGGGCTGGAGGCGAGTCAGCCGTTCAAGGTCAGCGTCGTCGACTGCGCGACCCGACAGCCGTGGCACGAGAAGGAACGTCTGTTGGTGACGTACGCGCCGTCGCAGGACTGGACGGCCGTCACGTTCGACTTCAACTCGATGGACGCGGACGCCTATTTCCTCTACACCGGGTTCTGGGGCGGCGTGAAGGGAGGCGACCTCGAACTGCGCCGCCAGACGCTGACGGAGATTCCGCCCTGCGATGTCCTGTGCCGTCCGGGCACGCCGCGCATCCTGAAGGATGCTGCGCGCGGACGTGTCTACGCGGAGGGCCGGGACTACGTCGTGCCGCGCGCCACGTATCCCGTCTGGGAGCAGGGCAAGCGCGTCGTCCGGCTGGCGCGTCCTGCGGGTTCCGCGATTCCGGTCGGCGCGCGGCTGGTCTTCGACGCCTATGCGCCGGCGGTCGTGGACGGCCAGCAGGTCTCGACGTGCCTGAGCGAACCGGAGCTCTACACGCGAATCGCCGCCGATTCGGCGGCGCGGATCGAACGGCTTCTCTCGCCGAAGAGCTGGCTCCTGTCCGTTGACGAGTTCCGCAACGGCGGCACCTGCGCCGCCTGTCGGGCGCGCGGACTGACGATGGCGCAGATCTATGCGGATGCCGTCACGCGGCTGTGCGGCATCGTCCGTCGGACGCATCCGGGGGCGGACATCCTGATGTGGAGCGACATGCTCGACCCGGCGCACAATGGTGTCGAGCACTACTACAACTGCCGAGGCAGTTTCGCGGGTGCCGTGCAGGGCATTCCGAAGGATCTCACGATCGTCTGCTGGTACGCCGAGAGGAGCGAGTCGTCGATGGCGTTCTTCGCCGAGCGCGGGTTCAGGACGCTGGCCGCCGCCTATTACGACGAGGAGCCGCCGTTCGCGCATGCGCGCCGTTGGCGCGACCTCGTGCGCCGGACAGACGGGGCGCGCGGCATCCTGTACACGACGTGGCAGCACAGCTATCGGGATCTTCCGGCCTTCATGAAGATGCTGGACGAGCCGACACAACAGTAAAGGCATGACATTGAAAGGAGATGACGACATGAAGACAATCGAATGCAAGAGAACGGGCGGCCTTGCGGTTGCCGCGCTGCTCGTGGCCGGTGCGGTTCGGGCGGCGTCGTTTGACGTCGCTTCGGGCGAGGTGAAGACCCTTGACGACAGCACGGTTCGCGGCTATGACGCGGCCTCGGTCGCGGCGGGCGGCGTGCTGGTCTTCGACACGTCCGAGGCGCCGCCGTTTGCCGTCACGGGCGCGGGCGTCGTGCGCAAGGCGAATGCCGCGACGTGGACGATGGCCGCGGCGAACGGCGAATTCGCCGGCACGTGGGAACTGGTCGGCGGTATCGTGCAGTCGAATCCGTCGATTCCCAATCCGTTCGGCAAGAGCGATGCGTCCGGCGGCCCGCGCGTGGTGGTCACCAACGGCGCGACGTTGGCGATCATGGACAGCGCCGCGTCTTACGGCTCCATGCAGTTCCTGATCGGCGGCGACGGCGTGGACGGACGCGGCGCGCTGGAATTCGCCGCAGGCGTCGTGCACACGGGCGGATACATGATTCGCAACGTTGCGCTGGCCGAAGACGCAACGCTGACCCTGAAGCGCGGATGCGTCATCCTCGTCGCCGGCGGTACCTTCGACCTCAACGGACGGAAGCTGACGCTGACGGGCGGCGGCGTGCTGCACCTTCTGGGCGCGCGCATCTCCGAACGCGGCGAATGGCTCGTGGCGGGCAAGCCGGGGCTGGTGACGTCGCTCTTCTTCCGTTCCTGGAACAGCGGCTCGCCGATGGGCAACGTGACGGACGCGGATGAGATGCGCTTCACGCTCGGCGGTTTTGCGACGCTCGGCTTCTACAACCGCTATCAGCCGTTCAGCCGTCCGCTCCAGGTGCGGGGGCAGGGGAACACCCTCAGCCACCAGGAGCAGTTCCCGATTGCCGAAGACCGGACGCATGCGCATCAGGCCTGGCGCGGGCCAATCACGTTTCTCGCGGAGGAGGGCGCACGTGCGGAACTGACGGTCTCGGTCGATCAATTGGCTTGCGGGTTCGCACTGCCCGGCAAGATTTCGGGCCCCGGTTCGCTCGCTTTCGCGGGGAACGGCTGCATCTTCATCGAGAATGCCGCGAACGACTACATCGGCGGCACCGCGTTCGGCAACGGAACGTATGTGCTGGGCGCGCGGACGTCGATTCCGGCCCTTGTGCCGGAAGACGCGCCGCTGGATCTCGTCTGGACGAATGGCAGTCTCGTCCTTGCGGAAGGGGAGACCGGCGCCTTGACGGCCCGGCAGATCAATGTGCGGAACGCGAAGCCGAACGACTGGTCGACGGCGCTGACTCTTGCCGGTGCGGACGTGACGCTGGCGAAAGGCGGCTTCTGGGGCGCGGGCGTCGGCACGCCACCCGACTACAACACCTACAACAGCCGCCTCGTCGTCACCAACACGCTTGTGCGCGCCGAAGACCTGGCGCAGAAAGACACGTTCAACAAGAGCTATTCGGCTTACGCCTCAATGACCAATTCGCTGGTGGTCGGTCAGGGCGCGTTCGGGACGCTGGAGATCGAGGCGGGTTCCGTCATCTCCAATCGGCTTCAGGTCGGGCTGCACGGGAATGCGATCTGGGACAACGTTTCCTTCGGCGCCGTACGCCAGCGCGGCGGACGGATGGTGGCTGTCGACCCAGACAACACGTTCCTGAAGGGGAGCGCGCTGGGCGTCGGTCAGAGCTGCGGCGGCTACTACGAGCTGTCGGGCGGCGAACTCGTCACCCACGGTTCGTTCTCCGTCGGCGCGTCAGGCGTGGGCGCGCTGTGGATGCGCGGCGGTTCGCTCGTCGTGACCAATGTCCTGGGCTCTTCGTCCGTCGGCCACTTCGAGCTCGGGTCGTTCAACGGCGGCCACGGTTCGCTGCGCGTGTCGGGCGGCACGCTCCGCTATCATGGCGATTCCGACCTGTTCGTCGGGCGTGGCTGGACGTCGAACGCCGTGCAGGTGCTGACGGTCGACGGTGCGGACGCCGTCTGCGACTTCGGGGCGGCGCGCATCAACTTCGGCTACGGGAACTACGGCGGCTCGACGTTCTGCGTGAACCTGAACGGCGGCGTGCTCGCGGCAGGCCAGTTCTACAAGCATTCCAACGAAAACCGCCACATGGAAAACCGCCTCTACGTGAATTTCGACGGCGGCACGTTCCGCGCAGGCGGCAGGAACAACGAGGACGTCTTCGGCGCGGAGGCCTTCGGCGCAGACAGGATTACGGTCTACGCGGGCGGCGCGACGTTCGACACGGACGGGCGAGACGTCTTCGTCCGTCAGTCGATCCAAGCTGCCGACGGGAAGCGCCTCGCCTCGATTTCGCTGTCGGCCCCGATCCCGCACGCCTCGTCTCCGGCGGTCAAGATCCAAAGCGAAACGGGGTGCGGCGCGAGCGCGTTCGCCCACTACGACTGGGACACGCACACGATTGACCGCATCGACCTCCTGAGCGCGGGCGTCGGCTACGAAGATGCGGCGGTGACGCTCTCTTTCGCGTCCGGGCAGACACGGACGATTGACGCGGCGAACGTGACGTTCGCCGCGCAGGCGACGGGCGGCTCCCTGACGAAGAAGGGGCAAGGCACGCTCACGCTCTGCGCGGCCAACACGTGGGCGGGCGCGACCTGCGTACGCGGCGGCACGCTGAAGACGGCGTGCGACGGTGCGTTGCCGGCGGGGACGGACGTGATCCTCGCGGGTGGCGCGACGCTCGACCTGGACGACACGGTTCAGCGGATCGCCTCCGTGACGTATCAAGTCGGCGGCGGGGAGATCGTCAACGCCGGGCAGTCCGCGTTGCCAACGGCGGTGTCACTGGCGATCTCGGTCGAGGAAATCCTGTCGGGCCAGGCGATTGAGCTGCCGGGCGACTTCGACCTCTCGACCGTCACGCTGACCGTCACGGGTTCGTTCCCGGCGGAAATGCCGACGGAGATGCGCTATCCTTTCGTGACGACGACAGGCCGCTGGACGGGCACGCCGACAATTGTCGCGCCTGCCCTGCCCAAGGGCTGGCTGATTTCCGTCGGGAGTCGGCGGATCACGTTCAAGCCGGCCAAGGGCGGTCTGCTGATCCTGCGCTGACGACGCGCGGCAAGAATTTCACAGGACTCAGGAAGGCTTGCGATGCGTATTCTTGTCTTTGCGGCAGTTTTGATCTCCTCGACGCTGGAGGCCGATGCGTACCCGCGTCTGATGCTGCGCCTGTCGCCCGGCAACACCGAGACGGATGCGCGCTGGGCGGAGACGTTGGACGCGATCCGAAGCACGCCTGGTTGCTGCGACGACGTCTGGTTCTCGACGGGAACGGGTGTCCCTGGCCTTGCCTGGCATCGTGAACGGGCCGCGCGCATCGCCCGCGCCGCATCCGAGTTGCGGACAATGGGCATTGAGGCGTCGCTGCAGATTCAGGCAACAATCGGGCATGGCGATGCGCCAGAGATCGCCGGTCGCCTTGAGACGGCACGCGGCAGTCGCAAGACGTGTCCGGCGAAGACCTGGACGGGATGGACGGGCTCGACCGGCGTGGAATGCGTCAGCTGCAGCTGCCCGCGCCAGTCTGAGTTCTTGGTGTATTGGCGTGCGGTCGCGGCGATCTATGCCGAAGCGCGGCCTTTGGCCGTCTGGATCGACGACGACTTGCGACTTGACAACCATTTGCCGGCCACCAAGGGATCGCGCATCGGCTGCTGGTGCGCGACGTGCGTGGCGGCCTTCAACGCCGAGACGGGAGGCTCGTGGACGCGCGAGACGCTTGACCGTGCGATGGCCGAAGATGAAGGCCTCGCGCAGACGTGGCAGACTTTCTCCATTTGTGCGCTTGTTCGGGTTGCGCGAGTTATTGCCGATGCGGTTCATCGCGTCTCGCCGGAGACGCGCGTCTGCCTTCAGAACGGATGCACGGACGATCGTGTCGAGCTTGTGCGGGCCCTGCTGGCGGAACTGAATGCCGCGACGGGGTTGCCGACGGCCTTTCGCGCAGGAGGCTATGCGTACTATGACCTGAACCCGAACGATCAGGTGCTCAAGAGCCTTGAAGCGGCACGGTTCCGGAAGAAGGTCGGGGAATTGGGCTTTACGGCGACGTGGTGCTGCGAGATTGAGAGCTGGCCTCGCGCCTATGGCTCACGTTCGGCGCAGAGCGTGCTCGTCGAGGGGTTGACGGCCCTCATGTACGGAATGGACGCCATCAGCAGCTTCGTCATCGCCGGGGGCGTCGAACCGAGCGACCTGTATGCACGTGCGTTGCTCAAGCCGCTTGCGGACGCTTCGCCGGTTCTGCAGGGCTATGCGCGCGCATGCGAGGGCACACGCGCCGTCGGCTATGTCTCGTCCGCGCCGCTTGATGGTCTTTGCCTGTTCGCGTACGAGGGAATCCCCGTCCTGCCGGGATTGGGACGTTCGCTTGGGGAGATCCCAGCAGAGATGCTGAAAGACGATTTCAGGCAGTTGACGTCTGCTTCCGTGCAGGATCGCCGCGAGAAGATGGATACGCTTGGGCGTTCGCCAGTCGTGCTGGCATCGCCTTTTGTCGGTCTTGTGGTGCCACGCGAAACGCCAGACGGTACGCTCAAGACAGTGGCCGTTCTCAATGTGCGCATCGATGCCCAGGGGCCGGTCGAATTGCGTCTGCGCGGCGTTCCGTCCTCGGCCACGTCCGTGACATGGCGCGCCCTGCGCCGCCCGCCATGCGCGCTACCGCTTGCGCGAAGGGGGGATGAGTCGGTTGCCGTCATCCCGGAGATCGCCCCTTGGAACGGCGGCTACCTGGCCTTTCCGGATTGAATTCACACATGGACACATTCCGCCAGACCACTGGAAAAATCGCCTTTCTCGCTTTCGTCGCCGCGCTCGGCGGCGTTCTCTTCGGCTATGACACCGCCGTCGTGTCGGGCACGATCGCCGCCGTCGGCGAGCAGTTCCGCCTTGATGCACTCGCAAAGGGCTGGTACGTCGGCTGTGCGCTCGTCGGCTCGATCGGCGGCGTGGCGGGTGCCGGATGGCTGAGCGACCGGTTCGGTCGCAAGCCGGCGATGCTGTTCTCGTCCGTCCTCTTCAGCGTCTCGGCGCTCGGTTGCCTGTGGTGTGTCGGCTTTGCGGATCTCGTCGCCTACCGCATCGTCGGCGGCATCGGGATCGGCGTCGTCTCGGTCGTCTCGCCGGTCTACGTTTCCGAAATCGCGCCGTCGCGGATTCGCGGCACGCTGGTTGCGCTCTACCAGTTCGCGATTACGCTTGGGTTCGTGCTCGCCTATCTCGTCAACTACCTGCTGCTCGTCCACGTTCACGTCGCCGAGCTTTGGCGGGTCATGCTGGGTGCAGAGGCGGTAATCACCCTTCTCTTCTTCGCGGTCATTTTCTTCATCCCCGAAAGTCCGCGCTGGCTGGAGATGCGAAGCGTCGGCGGCACGGGGACGCGGCGCATCCCGTGGGCGGAGCTGCGAAAGCCCGGCATCGTCAAGGCGATGGCGATTGGCTGCGCGATTGCGGTGCTCGGACAGTTCATGGGCGTCAACGCCGTCCTTTACTACGGGCCGGAGATCTTCGCGCAGGCAGGCCTGGCGGCGCGGGACTCGTCCTTCTCGACGGTTCTGGTCGGCCTCGTCAACATGTTCTCGACGATCCTGGCCGTGTTCCTGATCGATCGCGTGGGGCGCAAGGGGCTCGTCTATTTCGGCGTGAGCGTGATGATCGTCTGCCTGCTGGCGATCAGCACGCTCTTCCGTCTGCACGTGGCGGGACTGGCGTTTGTGTCGGTCTTTCTCGTCTACATCTTTGCGCAGGCGATCTCGATCAGCGCGGTCGTGTTCGTGATCCTCTCCGAGATGTACCCGACGCGCGTGCGGGGCGTCGCGATGTCCGTCGCCGGCTTTGCGCTCTGGGTCGGCACGTATCTGGTCGGACAGTTCACGCCGTGGTGCATGGCGGCGCTTGGCCCGTCCGGGACGTTTCTCCTCTTCGCCGCGATGTGCGTACCGTACCTCCTGATCATGTGGCGGCTTGTCCCCGAGACGACCGGCAAGACGCTGGAGGAGATCGAGGCGCACTGGGACGTTTTGCCTGCGCCTCTTGCGTCCTGATTTTGGTATAATGCGCGCGTCTCGGCGAGGTGCCGGGACAACACAACAACCGAAAGCAAAAACAGGAAAAAAGCTATGACGCTGAAAATGAAATCCGCCGCGGCCGCGTGTGCGACCGCCGCGCTCCTCGCGGGCTGCTCCAAGTCCGCCAATCCCGAAGGGACCGACCTCTCCGCCCAGGCGCGCGCGGCGGCCGAGGCGAGCGGCTACGTTCCCCCCAACGGCGGGGAGAAGGGCGAGCTCCACATCTACACGTGGTGCGACTACATCGCGCCGGACGTGCTCGCGAGCTTCGAGCGCGCGCTCGGCGTGAAGGTCATCGTCGACACGTTCGACTCGAACGAGGCGATGTACGCCAAGCTCAAGGCGGGCGGCACGGGCTACGACATCATGATGCCGAGCTCCTACCAGGTCGCGCAGATGGCGAAGGACGGGCTCATCGAGAAGCTCGACCACGCGAAGATCCCGAACGTGCGCAAGAACTTCGACCGCTCGTTCGAGGCGCAGATCATCGACTCGACGTTCGCCTACAATGTGCCGTACGCCGTCACCTACACGGGCTTCATGTACCAGAAGGACAAGATTCCCGAAGGGGCGGACGTCGCGAGCTGGGCGATTCTCGGCAACCCGGCTCTCAAGAACCGCATCACGCTTCTGGACGACATCCGCGAGATCATCGGCGCGGGGCTCATGTACCTTGGCCATTCCATCAACTCGACCGACCCGAAGGAAATCGACGCGGCGGTCGAGCAGGTGCTGAAGTGGAAGGTCGGCTCGCGCAAGTTCGACAGCGAGAGCTACAAGACGGAGGTCGCCAACGGCTCGTCCTGGCTCGGCCACGGCTACTCGACGGACGCGACACAGGTCATCGTCGGTGACGAGGAGGCGGGCGAGGCCGCGCGCGAGGACATCGGCTTCGCGCTGCCGAAGGAGGGCTTCACGATCGCGTTCGACGAGATGGTCGTCGCGAAGAACGCGCCGCGCCGCGACCTCGCGTACGCCTTCATCAACTACATCTACGACGGCGAAGTCGCCAAGGCGAACATGGAGTACATCTGCGGCCCGAATCCCGTCAAGCCGGGCATCGAGCGGCTTGACCCCGACTACCGCGCCCTCATCGTCCTCGACGCCGAGACGATCAAGCGCGGGCAGGTCCTCAAGGGCTTCGACGCGCAGCCTGAGGTGATGGAGCTCTACAACAAGGCGTGGGACCGCATCAAGGCGACCGACGCGCGCTGAGGCCGGGACCATGCAGTCCAAAGGTCTGTCCGAATCGAGACGGGGCCTGCGCACGGGCGCGCAGGCCCTCGTCGATGCGTTGGAACGGGCGGGAACCGAAATCGTCTTCGGCTATCCGGGCGGGAACGTCATCGACATCTTCGACGCCGTGCGCACGGCGAAGTTCCGCTTCGTCCTCGGTCGGCACGAGCAGGGGTGCGTCCATATGGCGGACGGCTATGCGCGCGCGCTCGGCCGTCCGGGCGTCGCGCTCGTGACGAGCGGCCCCGGCCTCACGAACACGATTACCGGCCTCGGCTGCGCGAACATGGACGGCGTGCCGCTCGTCCTCGTCTGCGGACAGGTGCCGCTCGCGCAGATCGGCACGGATGCCTTTCAGGAGGCGGACACGACGGGGCTCACGCGCGCCGTGTCGAAGCACAACTTCCTTGTGAAGTCGGCGGACGAGATTCCTGAGACGGTCGCCCAGGCCTTCTACATCGCGACGCACGGCAAGCCCGGCGTCGTCGTCATCGACGTGCCGCGCGACTGCCAGGAGGCGCGGACGGCGGCGACCTATCCGGAGCGCGTCTGCCTGCGGGCATACCATCCCGAAGTCTACGCCGCGCCGCGCGAGGTGAACCGCCTCGCGAAGCTCCTCAATGAGGCGGAGCGTCCGCTCATTCTCGCGGGCGGCGGCGTCCTCGCTGCCGAGGCGGCGGCGGATGTGGCGGCGCTCGCGCACAAGGCCCAGGTGCCCGTCGCGACGACGCTGATGGGCATCGGCTCCGTCGACGAGCGCGATCCGCTCGCGCTCGGCCTGTCCGGCCTGTACGGGACGGATGCGGCGAACCGGGCGATCCGCACGGCGGACGTCATCCTCGCGCTCGGCGTGCGCTTCAACGACCGCACGACGGGCGACGTTCGGACGTTCGCGCGGCAGGCGAAGATCGTCCACGTCGACTGCGACCCCAGCTCCATCGACAAGAACGTGACGGCCCATCTCGGCATCGTCGCGGACATCAAGGACTTGCTGACGACCGTCAACTCGCGCATCCGCCCGGCGACGCACGCGACGTGGTGCGCGTCGCTCGCGCGCCCGGACGAACGCCGCGCGCACGGGACGGCGAAGGCCATCGACCCGACGGACGTCATCCGCGCCGTCGCGGCGGCGACGCGCGGCGACGCGCTCGTCGTGACGGACGTCGGCCAGCACCAGATCTGGGCGGCGCGGGAATTTCGCCATGTCTACCCGCGCCACTTCCTGACGTCGGGCGGCATGGGCGCGATGGGCTTCGGCATCCCGGCCGCGATCGGCGCGGCGCTCGCGCGCCCGGCGCGCCGGGTCGTCGCGTTCGTCGGGGACGGCGGCGCGCAGATGACGGCGGAGGAGCTGATCGTCGCCGTCGAGCTGGGCTTGCGCGTGACGTTCGTCGTCTTCGCCAACCAGGCGCTGGGCCTCGTGCGCCAGCTGCAGAAGGAGAGCTACGGGGCGCGCTACTTCGCGACGGACTTGCGGTCGCCCGACTTCGTGAAGCTTGCGCAGGCCTATGGGCTCAGGGGCGTGCGCGTCACGGCACCGTCACAGGTCGAGCCGACGCTTCGCCGCGCGCTGCGGACGCAGGGGCCGATGCTGGTCGAGGTCGCGATTCCCAAGGAGGCGTGCGTATGAAGGAGAACGAGTCGATTTACCGCCTGAACTGCTTCGTCGAGAACAAGCCTGGCGTCCTCGCGCGGATCGTCGGGCTCATTTCGGGGCGCGGCTACAACATCCAGACGCTGAACGTCGGGCCGACGGAGGACGGCACGGTCTCGCGCATGAAGATCGACGTGCTCGGCTCCGCGCGCGTCGTCGACCAGATCATCCTCCAGCTCCGCAACTGCGTGAACGTGATCGAGGTCACGTCCCGCCGCCGGTGAAGAGAGCGGCGCAATATGCTATAATTCGCATGAGCGCAGGCGTCTGCGCGTACCTCAACCACAACCGAAAGAAGGAGAATCCGAAATGGAACTCAAGGGATCGAAGACGGAACAGAACCTGATGGCGGCCTTTGCGGGCGAGTCGCAGGCACGCAACAAGTACGACTATTTCGCCTCGAAGGCGAAGAAGGACGGCTACGAGCAGGTCGCGGCCATCTTTCAGGAGACGGCGCTGAACGAGAAGGAGCACGCGAAGATGTGGTTCAAGCTCTTCGCGGGCATCGGCTCGACGCCGGAGAACCTGCTGACCGCCGCCGCCGGCGAGCATGAGGAGTGGACCGAGATGTACCGGCGCATGGCCGAGGAGGCCGAGGCCGAGGGCTTTGCCGACATCGCCCTCAAGTTCCGCAAGGTCGCCGAAGTCGAGGCGCACCACGAGGCGCGCTACCGCAAGCTCGCCAAGAACATCGAGACGGGCGAGGTGTGGGTGCGCGTCGGCGCGAACAGGTGGCAGTGCCGCAACTGCGGCGCCATCGTCGAGGGCGAGCGGGCGCCGGAGAAGTGCCCCGTCTGCGACCATCCGAAGGCCTACTTCCAGCTGGAAGAGGACAACTTCTGACGCAGACCGTCCACGACATGTTCGATCTCGTCATCGTCACGGCCGCGAACAGGGCCCAGGCGCGCGGCTACCGCGCACAGCTGCGCGGCCGCGCGCATTTCCGCGTCGTGCCCGATCCGGGCGACCGCCGCGTGGGGTCGCTCGGCGCGACCGTCAATGTCCTGCGGCGGCTGTTCGCGCGCGGCGTCCCGCCGACGGCCCGCGTCCTCGTCTGCCATTCGGGCGGCGACGCGAAGCGCACGCCCGCCTATGCGGCGATGGGCAAGGCGTTCGTGCCGATGCGTGACGGGCGGCCGATGCTCGACCACATCGTCGCGGCGATGGACGGCCTGTCCGCGCCGCCGGGCGTCACGGTCTGCTGCGGCGACGTGATCCCCTACCTCGACGCGGCGAAGGTCGCCTTTGCGCCGACGGGCGTGACGGGCGTCGCCTATCCCGACGGCCCGTGGCAGGCGCGGCGGCACGGCGTCTATGTCGTTGGGGAAGGGGGAACGGGGACGAGGGGACGGGTGCAGGCGGTCGCCGGTTTCCGGCAGAAGCCGCAGGCCCGGAAAGGCACGTTCCTGATCGACACGGGCATTCTCCACTTCGACTGGCAGACGGCCGGGAAGATGACGACGCTGCCGATCGCCGGCGACATCTACGAGGAGTTCCCGGCGATGCTCCTGAAGGGCTTTGCGCCCTTTCACGTGTCGGTCGTGCCGTCCTGCGACTTCTTCCACGTCGGCTCGTCGCGCGAGCTGCTCGACAGCCTCGGCACGAAGGGGACGCTCGTCGATGGCGTGGCGGCGCCGATCCGCCGGCTCGGCGGCGACAACATCGTGACGAACGTGCCGGCGTCGTACGGGCCGGTCAGCCTCGCGAAGGGCGAGTGCCTGACGTCGCTGCCGCTGGGGGATGACGGCTGGTACCACCTCAGGTACCGCATCGGCGACTCGTTCAAGACGGACGGCCTCTGGGAGCGGCATGCCCTGGGCGAGAAGATGAAGGACGTGAATCACGACCGGCTTCTGGCGCTTCGCCGCCCCCGCGCCATCCGCGTGACGGCGCCCGTCCGGCTTGACTTCGCGGGCGGCTGGTCCGACACGCCGCCGATCTGCTACGCCGAGGGCGGCGCGGTGCTCGCGGCGGCGGTGACGGTCGACGGGCGGCGTCCGATCGAGGTGACGGTCTCGCCGCGCAGGGACCGGTTCGTCAAGGTCGTCTCGAAGGACCTCGGCAAGCGCAAGCTGATCAAGTCGGCGGCGGAGATCGCCGATCACCACGACCCGCACGACTGGTGCTGCCTCGTGAAGTCCGCGCTTGCCGTGACGGGATTCGCGTTCGGCTCGCGCGGCCTCGACATCGTCATTTCGTCCGACTTGCCGAAGGGCAGCGGCATGGGCACGTCGTCCATCCTCGGCGCGGCGACGATCACCGCGCTCCTGGGCACGTTCGACGTGGATCGCGTCGGTGCGCTCACGCTGAAGCTGGAGCAGGAGATGCGCACGGGCGGCGGCTGGGAGGACCAGTTCGCGGGCATGACGCCGGGGCTGAAGATGCTCCGCTCGAAGCCGGGCGCGGACCAGGCGATTCGCGTGTCGCCGGTCAAGGTCTCGCCGAAGACCCTGCGCGAGCTGAAGGCGCGCAGCCTCCTCTACTTCACGGGACAGAAGCGCATGGCGCGGAACGTGCTGCGGCGCGTGCTGGGCTTCTATGCGGAGAATCCGCACGGCTTCGGCAAGATCCTGATCGATTCCGTCAAGAGGAGCGCGGAAGCGGCGGCGCGCGCGCTTGCGCGGGGCGACCTCGACCGGTTTGCCGCGTGCGTCAACGAGTATTGGCGCGACAAGAAGCTTCTGGACGCCGGCTCGACGAACGAAAAAGTCGATGACATCATCGACGTGATTCGTCCGCATGCCTCGGCCGTCTCGCTCGCGGGCGCGGGCGGCGGCGGGTTCATGTACATTCTCGCGAAGTCCCCGGACGATGCGGAACAGATTCGCCAGCTGCTGGAAAAGGCGCCGCCCAGCCCACATTCGCGGTTCTACGGCTTTGACCTTGACGCGGTTGGTATGGCCGTCGAGAATTTGGTATAATTCTTGAATTTAGATGCAGAAGGACTTTCAGATCGCCGTCTTCGAGGGCGGAACGCTCCGCGTCGTCAAGTCCGGGAATCCCGGGCACGAGGCGGTGCTGGCGTTGCCGCTCAACCGGCTGCTCGCGAAGATGGTGCGCGTGCCGGCGGGCGAAGACGCCGTCGCCGTCGCGACGCCGGTCCTGCAGGCGCTGAGCCCCTTTCCCGACGAGCCGCTGACGGTCAGCTGCGAGACGGTGCGCGAGACGGCGGAGGGCGCGGTCGTCCTCGCGGCGGCGCTGCCGGAGAGCGCGACGGACGACCTCGCCGAGGCGCTGGACGCGCAGAAGCTCAACGTGACGCGCATCGACCTGCTGGCGCTTGGCCAGCTGCGCGAGATCTGGGGACGCTTCGACGCGTCCGACGGAAAGCGGCGGCTGATCCGCATCACGTCGCCGGACTGCCTGACGCTCATCGTCCTTGACGGCGACCAGCCGGTCGCGCTGCGCGGGCTCTCCGACGCGGGCGACCGGGAACGCGAGGAGATGCTGCTCCTGCTGGAGGCGGAGTCGTTCGGCGGGCCGAAACCGCTCGCCGAGACGATCGAGGTCGAGTCGTCCGACGCGGCGGTCGAGGGCGTCGCGGAGCGGTCGCTGGACCCGGCGGCCCTGAACGCCCTGCCGGCGAGCTGGCGCGAGGTGCTGGAGGAGACGCGCTTCAAGGCGAAGCTCGTGCGGCGGCTCTCCGTCGCCGTCGGGCTGTGGCTCCTGGTGATGGGCGTCCTCTTCGGCGTGCCGGTTGTCTACGGGTTCATGACCGACCACCAGAAGGGACTGTCGCGGCAGCACGCGCGGCAGTACCGGCTCGTGAGCGACAAGAAGAAGAAGGTGGACGTCTTCAAGGAGTATTCCGACCACGGGCGCGGCGCGCTGGAGATCATGAAGGCGGTGTCGGATCGCCTGCCCGCCGGCATCACGCTTACGAACTGGAGCTACGACCGCAAGACGGGGCTGCGGATCTCGGGCGAGGCCGAGACGGACACCGAGGTCTACGACTTCAAGAACGCGATGGAGGAGCTGGCGTTCGGCGAGGAGGAGGAGGCCGAGCGGGTCTTCCGCACCGTCGAGCTCGGCAAGCTCAACATGGCGAAGGGCAAGCAGCGGTTCGACCTGGACTTGGGCTTCGAGGCGCAGGAGGACGAGGAATGAACGCGATGACGCTGAAGCAGAAGGCGGTCTTTGCCGTCCTGGCCGTGGTCGGGCTCTATGCCGTCGCGGCGCTGGCGTGGTTCCTCTCGGCGGAGTCCGCCTGGAAAAAGGCGGCGCGCCGCTACGGGCAGGCGAAGGCGACGTACCTGAAGGAGGAGCGGCTCATCGCCGACAAGGCGAAGTGGGACGCGGCGTACGAGACGGAGAAGGCGGCGATGCCGACGTTCGCGGCGGGCAAGGCGACGGACACGACGTGGCTGCAGAAGATGGGCGAGATCGCGACGCGCAACCTCATCCAGATCTCGCAGCGCGGCACGCAGAAGGAGAAGCTGGAAATCGACGACGTAACGGTGCTGCCGATCGACGCGAGCTGGGAAGGCTCGCTGGAGGCGCTCGTCAAGTTCCTGCACGAGCTGGAGAATTCGGACGCGGGGCTTTTCGACATCGCCGAGTTGCGCTTCCGCCCCAGCGCGAAGAAAGGCTATCTGCGCGGTGACTTCACGCTCAACTGCGCATACATGAGGGAGTAGGTTGTGAGGTTAAATTTATGAAAAAAGCAATAACCAGTGTCCTGTCATGTGCGTTCGCCCTTTCGGCGTTCGCGGCGGCGCCGTCGCGGCTGCTCGCGCCTCGCGGCGGACGCCCCGTGAACACCGCGCGCCCGACGCCGCCCGCCCAGCAGCCGTCGGCGGGTGACGAGGCGACGCCTTCGCCGACGGGCGGGCACGCCCTCAACTGGGACGGCGCGGCGAGCGACATCATCATCATGGCCTACGGCGACGAGGTCGGCAAGACGATCCTCAAGGATCCGGCCTGCCCGTCGGCGACGATCACGCTGAAGTCCAAGCAGGGGCAGAAGCTTTCGCGCGAGGACTATCTGGAGGCGATCGAGACGGTGCTGGAGATGAACGGCATCCACCTGGAGCCGTACAAGGACAGCTTCATCCGCGCCCTGCCGCGCAAGGACGTCCGCAAGGAGGGCATCCCGATCCTCATGGACAGCGACACGAAGCTCGGCGAGAGCGGCAAGGTCGTCTCGATGATGATTCCCTTCACGAACATGACGGCGGAGGACGCGCAGAAGGTGCTGGAGGGCTTCAAGTCCAATTCGGGCCTCCTGATCGTCTTCGAGCGGACGAACAAGATTCTCGTCACGGACACCGAGCAGAACATCAACCGCATGCTGGAGATCGCGCGGGCGATTGACGTCGCCGCGCCCGTGACGGAGCAGGTCTTCGTGCGCCAGATCAAGAACGCCTCCGTCGACGACGTGCAGAAGGCCCTGCAGGCGATCGTCGATGATGCGATGAAGTGGCAGGAGAAGAACAAGGCGCCGACGAACCCCTCGTCGCAGCAGCAACAGCCGTTCGGCAACCGCCTGATGCCGCGTCGCGGGCTCTTGGGACGCAACCAGCCGCAGGCCCAGCCGGCGCCGCAGCCCGTCAACAACGAGTCGCTGGTCATGACCGTTTCGGACGCCGACCGGGGCATGATTCGCGGCAAGGTGCTGATCGTGCCGGACGAGCGGTCGAACAAGCTCATCATCATCACGTCGAAGGCGAACATGGACTTCTTCGACAAGGTGATTGAGCAGCTGGACGTCGAGACGACGCCGGACACGGTCGTGAAGGTCTACCGCCTGAAGTACGCCGACGCCGAGGACGTGAGCGACATGATCAACGACCTGATCGGCAACTCGTCGTCGTCGAAGAGCAACAGCAAGAACACGAACCAAAACGCGAAGCAGGGCACGGGCGGCAACATCACGCGTAACAACAGCACGGCCGCGTCAGCGGCGGCGCGAAAGCCGGCGAACCAGCGCACGGGCGAGGCGAAGGCGGGCGAGCTCTCGAAGGAGAACACGACCGTCCTCTCCGACAAGCGCATCAACGGCCTCGTCGTCATGACGAACAAGGAACTCGTGCCGACCATCGAGTCGATCATCGAGTCGATGGACATCAAGCTTTCGCAGGTGCTGATCGAGACGGTTATCATCGAAGTTCAGCTGGGCGATGACATCTCGACCGGCATCGACTGGGTGCATGGCATGCAGGCGAAGGGCAATCAGTATCAGCAGGCAATTGGCGGCGGCGGCGGGCAGAACAGCGTCGCCACGACGGTGAGCGGACTGACGAATGCGTTCATCAATGCCGTCGGAAAGAGCTTGCCCGCCCTGTTCACGCCGGGCGGCGTGGGCCTGACGTATGGCGTTTATTCCGAGCGGCTGGATCTGGGCGCGGTCATCAAGGCCTCGAAGAACGATTCGCGCTCGAAGTATGTCGCGTCCCCGGTCATCATGACGGTGGACAACAAGGAAGCGACGATTGACGCGACGCAGAAGCGCCAGTTCCTGACGGGCTATCAGGTGTCGTCGTCGGTCTATGCGTCGGGCAATTCCACAGCGCCGCAGTATGCGTCCGAAGAGCTCGGCATCACCATCAAGGTCACGCCGAAGATCAACCCGAACGGCACCGTCATGCTGGAGGTCGAGGAAGAGTACTCGCAGCTGGGCGCCAAGCAGACGATTCTTGATCCGTCCAGCAACGAGGTGCAGATTGACACGTCGCTCAAGCGCAAGATGGCGGCGGACGTGCTGCTGGAGAACAGCCAGACGGTCGTGCTGGGCGGGCTGACGGAAACGAAGATTTCCGAAAGCGAGGGCGGCATTCCGATTCTGAAGGACATTCCGTGGATCGGCAAGTACCTCTTCGGCTCGACGACGTCGTCCGAGACGCGCAATGAGCTTCTGGTCTTCATGACGCCGTATGTGCTGGACGACAGCGAGGCCGCACAGGTCGAGGCCCTGCGGCGCAAGAAAGTGCTGAGCGATCCGCGTCCGTGGGATGACCGCGGCTGGTCGGCGTCGGCCTTGGCGGATCCGGTCTCGAAGAAGGAGCAGCTGCGCCGCATTCAGGACGAGTGGAAGAAGCAGGACGAGGAGCGGCAGACGCGCATCGCCATCGAGCAGGAGAAGGTCAAGCGTGCGCAGAAGCTGAAGAGCCTCACGGTCGAGGAGCGCAACCTCTGGCTGAAGATGCACAAGGAAGAGCTCGAAGAGGAGGCGCAGGATGAGCTGGAGGAGAAGATGCTCGACGAGAAGAGCCAGAGCGCGCTTCGCAAGCTCGCCGAGGAGATTCGCGCGAAGAAGCTTGCCGAGGCCCAGTCCGAAATGAAGCAGGCCGAAGAGGCGACGGCAGCCGAGAACGCGCGCGCGAAGCTCGACGCCGAAAAGGCCGAGAAGAAGGGCGAATAGTTGACATCGCGACACGGAGACGAACACACATGGTTCAGCAGATTGACGAACAGGAAGCCTTGGCCTATTTTGAGCGGTTGGATCCGCTCGTCCGTCCGGGCACGGTTTTGTTCGTCATTGGCGGATCGGCGATTGCTCAGTTGGGAGCAAAAATTCGTGTGACGGCGGACATAGACGTGGCGTTGCCCTATTCGAAGATTGAGATGTCCGAATTTGTGGAGGCTTCTTCCAAGGCTGGTCTGCCGGTCAATCCGGCATTTGGCTATCAGGGTGCGTATATCGAACTGGTGAAGCCGCTGATGCTGACGTTGCCGAAGCCGGCATCCGAAACGGACTGCATCGACCTGTTCCAGGGCGTCAACTTGACGGTTCGCACGAGCAGTCCGGCGGATCTTGTCGCCTCAAAACTCTACCGTTACAGCGATCAGGACCAGGAAGATATCCAGTTCCTGATGGGGGCGGGAGGCGTAACGCTGGAGGCCGTCCGCGAGTCAGTTTCGCGATTGCCCGTGCGTTTCAGGGACGATGTCTTGGTGCGCGAGAATCTCTCCAATCTTGAGTCTGATGTGCGCGTCTGGAAGGGAGGGATCTGATGACGGCGCGTGAACGGTTGCAGCTGGCGTATGAATTCGCCTTCAATCCGAAGATGCTTCACGCGAAATGGCATGGTTGGCTGAAGAATCCGGCGAATGCCGACCCCGATGAGCTGAAAGCGCTTGACGAGGCGGCGATGCTGCATCTGCCGCTCCCGGAACGCGGAGGTGCGTCATCGCGTGCGCTGTATCGGCTGGCGCTGTATCAGGCCGGGGCTTGCGGCTATCGGATGCGCACGTTCATCGGCAACTTGCGGGATCGGCTTCACCGTCCGCCGCTGACAGCGACGGAAGTGCCGGTGGGCATGGTTCGGGACGTTGTGCTGACGCGGTATCGCGTGCCAAGATTCTGACAGGAGGAGCGAAATTGAGTCAAAATCTGAGGAACTACTCTTTCATCGCCGTCTCGTTGGTCGTGTTGGCGGCGGCGGTTGCGGCGGTCGTCGTGAGCGTCAACCGCTCGTCCGAGGCGCAGGCGCGCGCCGAGGCCGAGGCGGCGTCCGCCGAAAAGGCGGCGGCGCTCGCCAAGGCCGCCGCGAAGACCGCCGAGGCCGAAGACGCGAAGGCCCGTGCGGCCGAGGCGGCGAAGGAGAAGGCGAAGGAAGACCGCGCCGCGCAGGAGGCGTCCGCCGCACAGGCGCGCGCGGACGCCGAGGCGGCGAAGGAAAAGCGCGCGCAGGCCGAGGCGCAGCGGCAGAAAGCCGAGGCGGAGGCCGAGACGGCGAAGGAGAACCGTCTGGCGGCGAAGCTGAAGGCCGAAGCGGCGGCGGACGAAAAGGCGAAGGCTGTCGCCTTGCAGAAGGCCGAGGAAGCCAAGGCCGAGGCGGCAGCGGACGCGCTTGCGGCGGAGAAGCTCCGTTCCGAGAAGGTCATCGCCGAGGCGAAGCTTCTCGAACTCCGCAAGATCGACTTTGAGACGCTGGAGCGCGACCTGCGCGAATGGCGGCAAGACCTGGAGGAGCGCGAGCGTGCGCTGATGCCGGAGAAGACGGTGACGGATCTCGCGTGGGCCGGCGGCATGGAAGACACCATCATCGATGCCGAGGGGAATGTCCGCAAGCAGGAGAAGAAGCCGTATCGCGCCGAGGACGACAAGACGCTGCCGCGCTCGACTCGCCGCCTCGCGCGCGCCGAACGGCTCGCGTCCGAAGCCGCCGCACAGGAGGCCGCGCAGGTGCGCACGGCGGTCGTCGCCGCGCTCGAACGGCTCTACGTCGCGGCCCTGAAGGAAGACCGCGTCCTCGACGCCGACTACTGCCGCAAGGCGCTCAAGGCCCTCTATCCCGACTGGGAATTCACGGGCGAGCCGTCGTCGTGCCCTTGATTTGTGAAAAGAAACTATGGTATAATCTCCATTCAACACCTTAAAAGAGGATAAAATTCGATTATGGCTAAAGATTCGGTTGTGCGAAACAACATCTGGAAGTGGCTCATTCTGCTGCTGATCGCGGGTATTTCCTATTACGTCTGCACGCCGCCGGCCGAGAAGTTCCGGTTCGGCCTCGACCTGAAGGGCGGCACGTCCTTCACGCTCGGCGTCGACACCGACAAGCTCGCGCAGTCGCTCATCGCGGCGAACCCGGCGATCACGAACACGCCCGGCGCCGTCGAGAAGAAGATCGAGGAGACGCAGGCGGGCTGCGACGACCGCATCATTTCCGTCATCCGCCGCCGCGTGGACGCGATGGGCACGAACGAGCCGGTCATTCAGGGCCTGAAGGGCCACCGCCTGCTCGTCCAGCTCCCCGGCGTCGACGAGGAGGTGCGCAAGGCCGCGAAGGCGTCGCTCCAGAGCGCGGCGTTCCTCGAGTTCCGCCTGACGCATCCGAAGAACGACCAGCTCGTCGCGAAGCTCCTCTCGAAGGACGTCGCGCCGGAGGGCTACAAGAAGAGCGGCAACGGCTATGCGCGCGTCGAGAACTGGTCCGAGATCTCGCAGAAGCCCGGCTATGCCGCGCGCCTCGCGGCGTTCGAGGCCCCTGACGCCCGTTACAGCTTCATGCTGGAGGACAACGGCGACGGCACCTACTCGCCGAACTACGTTGCGCGCTCGACCGAGCCGCGCGTGACGGGCGAAGACCTCGTCTCGGCCGCCGTCCAGCGCGACCCGACGTCGGGCGGCCTCTCGATCAGCTTCCGCCTCTCCGGCGAGGGCGGGCGCAAGTTCTCGACGCTCACGCGCAACTACAAGGCGCACGGCCCGAAGAATCCGTCCGACCGTGGCCGCCAGCTCGCGATCATCCTTGACGACACGCTCATTTCCGCGCCGGTCATCAACAGCGAGATCGGCTCGCAGGGCGAGATTACGGGCCGCTTTGACGCGAAGAGCGCGAAGAAGCTGGCGGACGAGCTGAACGCGGGCGCGTTGCCCGCGCCGATGAAGATCCTCGCCGAGACGACGGTCGCCCCGACGGTCGGCGACGACGCGATCCACGCGGGCGCGGTCGCCGCGACGATGGGCTTCTGCCTTGTCGCGCTGTTCATGTTCATCTACTACTGGCGCTCCGGCCTTGTCGCCGACATCGCGCTCTTCCTCGACATCGCGCTCCTGCCGACGGCGCTCATCCTCTGCGCGAACATCCTCGGCGTCTTCGCCCACGATCCCTCGATGGGCGGCGGCGGCTCGATGCAGCTGCCCGTCCTCACGATGCCGGGCATCGCCGGCCTCGTCCTCTCGCTCGGCATGGCGGTTGACGCGAACGTCCTCATCTTCGAGCGCATCCGCGAGGAGTTCCAGGCGGGCCGCACGGCCGGCAAGGCGATCGAGAACGGCTATGGACGTGCGTTTACGGCAATCTTCGACTCGAACCTGACGACGATCATCACGGGCGTCATCCTCTTCGTGGTCGGCACGGGCCCCGTGCGCGGCTTCGCGATCATGCTGACGGCGGGCGTCGTCATCTCGATGTTCACGGCGGTCGTCGTCACGCGCCTCGTCTTCGACCACTGCGTCGACCCGAACCGCACGAAGCCGTTCAAGATGATGCAGGTCTTCAAGAAGCCGTGCTTTGACTTCATGCGGGTCGAGAAGTACACGGTCGGCATCGCGTTCGCGCTCGTCGCGGTCACGATGGCGATTTTTGCGGTGCGCCTCGCGACGAACAAGGCGGCCGTCCTCTCCGTCGACCTGACGGGCGGCACGTCGATCGTCTACAACCTGAAGCAGGACGCGAAGCCGGAGACCTCGGCGATTCGCGAGGCCCTGAACGCCTTCGACAACGCGGCGGTCATCCAGTATCAGGAGGGCGTCGGCGATGCGACGCTCCTCGTGAAGACCGGCGAGACGGCCGAGACGGCCAAGGGCGCGGCGCTGGAGAACCACGACGTCGGCGCGTACGTGACGAAGCTTCTGCAGGCGAAGTTCCCCGACGCCCAGTTCAAGGCCGCGTCGGTGGACGAGGTCGGCTCGATGGTCGGCGCGGACCTCAAGAAGAGCGGCACCTACGCGGTCGTCTTCTCGCTCCTCGCGATTCTCCTCTACGTCGGCTTCCGCTTCCAGTTCGGCTTCGGCCTCGGCGCCCTCGTCGCGCTCGCGCACGACGCGCTGATCTCGCTCGGCCTCTTCTCGCTCTGCGGCCGTCAGGTCTCGCTCATCGTCATCACCGCGATCCTCACGATCATCGGCTACTCGGTGAACGACACGGTCGTCGTGTTCGACCGCATCCGCGAGCTGCTGCGCCACGACAAGAAGATGACGTTCCGCGAGCTCTGCAACGCGGCCATCAACGCCTGCCTCTCGCGCACGGTCATCACGTCCCTGACGACCTTCTTCGCGGTCCTGGCGCTCTTCGCGTTCGGCGACGGCTCGATCTTCGACTTCGCGCTCATCATGCTCTTCGGCGTGGTCGCGGGCACGTTCTCGTCGATCTTCATCGCGACGCCGATCATGTACTGGTGGTACAAGGGCAAGCGTCCGGCGTTCGACGCCGAGGCGCAGGCGTAAGTGGATCGCCTGGCGTATCTCGTCCGGCGCCTCATCCTGGTGATTCCGACGTTCGTCGGGATCACCATCGTTTGTTTTGCGCTGACGCGCTTTCTGCCGGGCGGGCCGGTCGAGATTCGGCTCATGCGGATGAAGGGCCTCGCCGCGCAGGGCGGCGGCGCGGGCGAAGCGGCGTCCGCCGCGACGGCAACGGGGGCGAATGCCGTCACCGACGAATACCGCAAGGAGCTGGAGGCGCAGTTCGGCTTCGACAAGCCGCTCGTCCGCCAGTACTGGGACTGGCTCGTCGTCCACCGCATGGGGCTGACGCTGCCGAGCTACGACTATCCCGACAAGACGGCGTGGCAGCTCATCCGCGCGCGCATTCCCGTCTCGCTCTGGTTCGGCCTCGCGGCGTTCGTGCTGACCTACCTCATCTGCGTGCCGCTCGGCATCGCCAAGGCGTTGCGCCACCGTCAGGCCTTCGATGCCGTCTCGTCGCTTGTCGTGTTCGTCGCCTACGCGATTCCGTCGTTTGCGCTCGCGATGCTGCTGAAGACGCTCTTCTGCGGCACGGTCGAGGGCTTCTGGGACGTCTTTCCGCTTGGCGGCATCTCCAGCGACTTCGACGTTGAGCCGTCGTTCGCCCTGCGCCTCGCCGACCGCGCGTGGCACATGGCGCTGCCGGTCGCGTGCTACGTTGCCGGGTCGTTCGCGATGCTGACGCTGCTCATGAAGAACTCACTTCTCGACCAGATTTCGGCGGACTACGTGCGCACGGTGATTGCGAAGGGCGCGACGCGGCGGCGCGCGATCTGGCTGCACGCCTTCCGCAACGCGCTCATCCCGATTGCGACGGGGCTGGGGCCGATGATCGGGCTTCTCTTCGCAGGCTCCATCATCATCGAGACGATCTTCGAGATCCCTGGCATGGGGCGGCTGTCGTGGGACGCGCTGATTGGCCGCGACTATGCCGTCTTCCTCGCGCTCCTCGCGCTCACGGCGAGCTTCCAACTGATCGGTAACCTCCTGAGCGATCTCCTCTACATGCTCATCGACCCGCGCATCGACTTCTCGAAGAAGTGACGTGGAATCGTCGTCACGGTCTGCGATTTCCATCATGGGTATCTCTGCGGGCTCTGCGACTCTGCGTGAAAAAAAAACGACCGGATGCATCGAAAACGCAAAAACACTGTTGTTTTCATGCAGATAACGAAAAATGAGAATCATGTGCGGAAAATCTACGTGGCCATGCCCTTTCGCGATTTCGGGTGGACAATGGTACGGGGACGCGAAAGCGAAAAATATGGTATAATTCAACCTTACAGGCGTTAACCATCAAGCTATGTCAGAAACACTTCTCCAGATCCGGGATCTGCGCAAGTCCTTCGGGCACCTCGAAGTCCTCAAGGGGCTTTCGACGGACATCCGCGCGGGCGAGGTCGTCGTCATGATCGGCCCGTCCGGCGGCGGCAAGTCGACGTTCCTCCGCTGCATGAACCTTCTCGAACAGCCGACCGAGGGCTCGATCGTCTTCGACGGCACGGACATCGTCCGGGCGGACGAGGCGACGAAGAACCGCCTCCGCAGCGAGATGGGGATGGTCTTCCAGCACTTCAACCTCTTCCCGCACCTCTCGATCCTCGACAACATCACGCTGGCGCCGCGCCTCGTGCGCGGCAAGTCGAAGGACGTCGCGGAGCGCGAGGCGCGCGCCCTCCTCGACCGCGTGGGCCTCGCCGACAAGGCGGCGGCCTATCCGCAGCAGCTTTCGGGCGGCCAGAAGCAGCGCGTCGCGATCGTCCGCTCGCTCGCGATGGAGCCGAAGGTGATGCTCTTCGACGAGCCGACGTCCGCGCTCGACCCGGAGATGGTCGGCGAAGTGCTCGACGTCATGAAGGATCTCGCGAAGAACGGCATGACGATGGTCGTCGTCACGCACGAGATGCGCTTCGCCCGCGACGTGGCGAGTCGCGTCCTCTTCCTCGAAGGCGGCACGATTTCCGCCGAGGGCGCGCCGGACGAGATCTTCGGGCGGAAGCATGAAGGGCGTCTCGGCGAATTCCTCGGCAAGATCCAAGGCGAACTCAACTCCACAAACTAAGGAAACACAGAAATGAAGAAACTCATGTCCCTCGCCGTCGCGGCCCTCGCGCTCGCCGGCTGCTCCCAACGATCCACCCTCACGGACGGCAAGTTCATCGTCGGCTTCGACGCCGAGTTCCCGCCCTACGGCTTCAAGGAGGGTTCCGAATACAAGGGCTTTGACCTCGACCTCGCCCGCGAGGTGTGCGCCCGTCGCGGCTGGACGTTCGTCGCGTGTCCGATCAACTGGGACGCGAAGGACATGCAGCTCAACTCGGCGAAGATCGACTGCATCTGGAACGGCTTCACCATGCAGAGCCGCGAAAACGACTACGAGTGGAGCCCGGCCTACGTCGACAACTCGCAGGTCGTGCTCGTGAAGGCCGGCTCGCCGGTCAAGGCGCTCAAGGACCTTGCGGGCAAGACGGTCGCCGTGCAGACCGACACGCCCGTCCAGAAGGCCCTGTCGGGCAAGGACGAGGAGAAGCCCGCCGTCGCCGCGCTCGGCAAGACCTTCAAGGAGCTGCGCGTCACGGCCGACTACAACTCCGCCGTCATGGCGCTGGAGTCCGGTGCGGTCGACGCGGTCGCGCTCGACGTCGGCGTCGCGAAGAAGAAGATGGCCGACATGCCCGGCAAGTTCGTGCAGCTCGACGAGATCGTCATGAAGGAAACCTTCGGCATCGGCTTCAAGAAGGGCAACGTTTCGCTGCGCGACCAGGTCGTCGAGACCTTCCGCGCGATGGTCGCCGACGGCACGGCCGCGAAGATCTCCGCGAAGTGGTTCGACGGCAAGGACGTCATCATTCTCCGCTGACCGCTTGCGATGGGCCTTGCGTCACTGCTCGTTGACCTGCTGAAGGGGCTGGGCGTCTCCGTCGAGCTCTTTCTCCTGACGCTCGTCTTCGCGCTGCCGCTCGGCCTGCTCGTCGCGTTCGGGCGGATGTCGAAGAACTTCGTCGTCCGCCAGACGTGCCGCATCTACATCTCGGTGCTGCGCGGCACGCCGCTCATGCTGCAGCTGCTGTTCGTCTACTTCGGGCCGTACTACCTCTTCCGCGTGTCGCTCTCCGGCTATTCGCCGTTCGTCGGGGCCATCGTCGCGTTTGCGCTCAACTACGCGGCCTATTTCGCCGAGATCTACCGCGCGGGCATCGAGTCGATCGAGCCGGGGCAGTACGAGGCGTCGGCGTCGCTCGGCCTCGGGCGCGCCCGCACGTTCGCGCACGTGATCTTCCCGCAGGTCGTCAAGCGCATCATCCCGCCGGTCACGAACGAGGTGATCACGCTCGTGAAGGACACGTCGCTCGCGTTCACGCTCTCGGTGATGGAGATGTTCACCGTCGCCAAGATGGCGGCCGCCGCGAACACGACGATGGCGCCGCTCATCGCTGCCGGCGTCTTCTACTACGTCTTCAACGGCCTCGTCGCGTGGGCGATGGAGCGGTTGGAGCGGCATTACGCCTACTACGAGTAAACAGGCGAAAGGGGAAATCAATTTCAGGAGAAGCCAAATGGACAAGCTTACGGAAATCAGCTGGGAGGACTATTCAAAGCTTTCGCTGGACGCCAAGCGTCCGTATCTCGAACGCGAGGAAGGGGACGGCCTGCCGTACCACACGCTCTTCGCGCAGCAGTTCGACCGCGCGACGCTTGAACGGCTCTGCGCGCTCGCGAACCGCATCCGCTTCATCAACAAGTCGAAGGAGGGCGCGCTCTACCTGAAGAACGTCCTCGCGCACAAGCGCGCGATGCTCTACTTCTCGCAGCCGAGCTCGCGCACGTTCCTCTCGCACCTCGCCGCCTGCCAGCTGCTCGGCATCACGACGGGCAGCGTACGCGATGCGTCGACGTCGTCCGAGTTCAAGGGCGAGTCGAAGGAGGACTCGATCCGCACCTTCTCGTCGTACTTCGACATGATCATCATGCGCAGCCCCGAACAGGGCCTCGCGGAGAAGATGGCGTGGGAACTCTCGAACTCGGATCGCCCGATTCCGATCCTGAACGCCGGTTCGGGCAAGGACCAGCACCCGACGCAGGCGCTCCTCGACATCTACACGCTGATGCGCTCGTTCGAGAAGTCGGGCGGCATCGACGGCAAGACCGTGACGTTCTGCGGCGACCTCATGCGCGGGCGCACGGTGCGCTCGCTCTCCTACCTCCTCACGAACTTCCGGGACGTGAAGCAGGTCTTTGTCGCGCCGCAGGAGCTTCAGGTGCCGGCGGACGTCGTGATGATCCTCGCGAAGAAGGGCATCTCCTTCGAGGTGTGCGACAACCTGCGTGACGCGGTGAAGATCTCCGACGCGGTCTACATGACGCGCATCCAGGACGAGTGGGACTCGTCGAAGGGCGCGTCCGCGCGCATCGACACGTCGCGCTTCAAGTTCGGTGCGGAGGAGCTGAAGCTCCTGAAGCCGACGGGCGCGATTCTCCATCCGCTGCCGCGCCGCGACGAGATCGCGACGTGCTGCGACCGCGACCCGCGCGCGATGTACTGGCGGCAGATGCGCAACGGCATGTGGATCCGCGCGGCGCTCATCGCCGCGACGTTCGGCTTCGAGCGGACGATCATGGACTGCGGCTACTGACGGGCGCATGTCCTCCGCACAGGATCTCATCTACGGTGCGCGCGTCGCGCACGTGCGCGAGCTCCAGACGGCGCTCGCGCAGGCCAAGGCCGAGAACGCGACATTGCGCGACGAGAACGCCGCGCTGAAGGCGCATCTCGACTTTGCGCTCCTGGCGGCGGAAGACCTGCGGAACCTGCCGCCTGAAGGGCGACTGGAAATCTGGGACGGATGGAATCTCGTTCTCGGCGCGACAAAGGCGGCGCCGGATCGCCGCGCGCTGATCGCCCAGGCGAATGATCGCCTGGCGCAGGCGGGTGCGGAGGCCCTGCGGATCTGGATTGTCTTCGACGGCGCGGACGAGCGTGTGCGGCAGGAGGGGCGGTTGCGCGTTTCCTACACGGGCGGCCTGGGGGCGCATCGCGCGGATCGCCTCGTCGTCGCGTTTGTGCGCATGGCGGCCTACTTGGGGCTGGCGGATCGCCTGTCCGTCTGGACGCACGACAGGGATTTCGCGCGCGACGTGCGGCGGTACGCGGTCGCCGTGGCGCCGTAGGTCTGGCGGAACTGCGTCGCGAGGTGCTGCGCCGAGGCGTAGCCGAGGTCATGCGCAATGACGTAGATCGCGTCATTCGTCTCGGTCAGCCGTCGCCGGGCCTCTTCCAGTCGGCACTTCGCGAGATAGGCGTAGGGCGGCATGCCGATCACCTGGCGGAACAGCGCGGTGAAATGGCTTTCGGAGAGCTTGGCGTGCCGGGCGAGCTCGGCGACGGTGAAGCGGTGTGACGGACGCCGCGCGAGGATGCGGGCGATGTCCGAGATTTTGGCGAGCGACTTCAGGGTCGGGCGGTTGTCCGCCGACTGGATGGTGACCAGGAGGATCCGCAGGATCAGCGTTCGCAAGACGAGCGTGCGATAGGCGCCGCGCGGCAGTTCGGACGAGGCCCTGAAGACGTCGCGGAAGAGTTCGCGCATGGAGGGGTTGACGGCGAAGTCGTGGGCCTTGATGGCGGCGAGGCGCTTCACGAGCGCGTCTGTCTCGCGCGCGGAAAGCCCGAGCACCGTCCGTCCCTTGTGCGGATAGCGGAAGAAGAGCCAGTACATCCGCATGCCCTTGTGGTTCGTCGTGAGGCGGTGGCGGTCGCCGGGCTGGGTGAGGAAGACGTTGTTCGGCATCAATGTGTACGTCCGTCCCTCGCAGTCGAACACGAGCGAGCCGCGCGAGCAGAAGCAGAGTTCGATGCAGCCCTCGTGCACATGTTCCGGCAGGGCCTGCCAGTTGGTCTTGTAGAGGCTGTGGCTGATGGCGGGAATGCCGTCGATGCCGTCCTCTTCAGGCGAGAGGATGAGCTGCTCGCTCGTGATGTCCGCCTGTGTCGGCAGTTTCTGTGTCGTGTTCGTGCCCATGTGTCGCGCGCCCTTCCGGCGCGGCATCCGCGCCTTTTGCCGCACAGTATACCATAAATGAGAATCCTCTGCGGAAAATTCTCAACTGGGATTAGTTCAAAAAACAATTATCGTCTGAAATTGCACGTATCGCGAATACGCCGAGGAGGGAATTTGGTACACTATTGCAACTCCCATCAACGAAGGAGGAGAACGGAGCATGGAAATCAAGAATCGACTGTTTGACAACTTGAAGGCGGGGAAGACGTCCGTCGGCTGCGTCGTGACGATGAGCGACCTCATCGTGAGCGAACTCGCGGGCGACTGCGGCATGGACTTCTGCTGGATCGATGCGGAGCATGCGCCGCACACGGTCCAGGACGTGCAGCGGCACCTGGTCGCCTTGCGCGGCACGGGCTGCGCGGGGCTTGTGCGCGTCCGGGCCGACGAGCCGATGCTGATCAAGCCGTATCTCGACCTCGCGCCGGACGGCATCATCGTGCCGATGGTCAACACGCCCGAACTCGCCGAGGCGGCCGTCGCGGCGTGCCGCTATCCGCCGACGGGCGTGCGCGGCTGTGGCGTCCGCCGCGCGGTGCGCTACGGCGCCGTCGATTTCTTCGACTACGTGAAGGCGTCCGAGACGTGGCCGCTCGTCATCTGCCAGATCGAGCACATTGACGCGGTGAAGAACCTCGACAAGATCCTGAAGGTTCCCGGCGTCGACTCCTTCTGCATCGGCCCGTGCGACCTCTCCGGCTCGATGGGCATCCTGAACCGGATGGACGATCCCGAACTCAACCGGGTGATCGACGAGATCGCCCTGAAGATCAAGAAGGCCGGCAAGATCCTCGGCACGGCGGCGGGCGACTTCCCGCGCTGGAAGGCGCGCGGCGTCGACTGGTTCGCCGGCACGAGCGACTGGGGCGCGATGGCGGCGGGACTCCGCGCGTTCCGCACGGCCTGCGAACAGGCGTAAGGGGGGCGAATCGGAAATGAGAAAAGTCAGATTGGTGACGAGCGGCGAGGCGCGGCTGCCGGCCGGGACGGCGGACGAGCTGCGCACGTTCTGCGACTTCAGGGCGCAGCGGTGCGAGACGCCGGAGTCGTTGCTTGCGACGTTCCCGGATGCGGAAGTGCTCTGGATGTTCGGGCCGAACCTGTGCCTGAAGCCCGAAGCCCTGGAGAAGATGCCGTCCGTCCGGGCGCTGCTGCGTTCGGGTTCGGGGCTGGACGCGCTGCCCTGCGACTGGGCGAAGGCGCATGGCATCGGCGTCTACAACACGCCGGAGTCCATCGCCGAAAGCGTCGCGGAGCATGCGGTCGCGCTGCTCGTCAGCTACATCCGCCAGATTCCGCAGTACAACGCGCGGGCGAAGGCCGGCTACGCATGGGGCAAGGTCGAGGGGATGGACTGGCACATCTCGCATCGCACGCTTGGGCTGATCGGCTACGGCAACATTGCGCGGCGCGTCGAGAGGATGATGAGAGGCTTCGACATGAAGGCACTGCACTACGACCCGTTTGCGCCGGATTCGACCGACCTCGACACGCTGCTCGCCGAATCGGACTACGTGAGCGTCCACTGTCCGCTGACGCCCGAGACGAAAGGGCTCATCGACGCGCGGCGGCTGAAGCTGATGAAGCCGCACGCGATTCTCGTCAATACGAGCCGGGGGCCTGTCATCGACGAGGAGGCGCTGGCGGACGCGCTTGACGCGGGGACGATTGGCGGCGCGGCGATTGACGTCATGTGCGACGAGCCGCCGGACGTGAAGAGCCGCCTCCTCCAGCATCCGAAATGCCTCGTCACGCCGCACGTCGCGGCGTTCTCGTGCGACTTCGAGAAGAACTTCTTCGCGGCGTCCGTCGCGAAGATCCGCCAGATCTGCGAGAGCCTGAGCTGAAGACATGTTTCGCTCCGTCCGTTTTCTCCTGTGGGTCGGCGGTCTCGGCGGCCTCCTCTGCGGCATCGACTTCGGCATCATCGCCGTGGCGCTGCCGTACGTCCGGTCGCTCGCGCTCTACACGGACGCGCAGGTCGGCTGGATTGTCGGCGGCGTGATGCTGGGCGGCCTCGTGGCGTCCGCCGTCGGCGGCGTCCTCTGCGACCGGCTGGGGCGGCGGACGACGCTTGTGCTCGCGGCGGCGTTCTTCCTTGTGGCGATTCCGACCATCTGCCTGTCGGGGCGCAGCTTTGCCGTCATCCTGACGGGGCGCGTCCTGCAGGGCGTGAGCTGCGGACTGCTCGGCCTTGCGATGCCGCTCTATCTCGCCGAGGTCCTGCCGGCTGACCGACGCGGCAAGGGCACGGCGATCTTCCAGCTCTTTCTCGGCATCGGCCTCGTGCTCGCGGCGGCGTCCGGCATCGCGCTCGCGCACGTCTTCGGCGCGGCAGACGCGGCGGCGGAGCTGGTCGGCGACGCGGCGAAGGCGCAGGCGTGGCGCGCGAGCTTCTGGTGGACGCTGCTGCCGGGAACGTTGCTGTTCGTCTGCGCGGCCGTCGCGCCCGAATCGCCTGCGTGGCGCAAGGGGCGGGAGAACGGACAGCAGGCCAAGGACGCCGGACATCGAATCGCGCATGACGGGCAAACGCTGTTCCAGCGCCGCTATGTCGTGCCGTTTCTTCTGGCGCTCGCGGTGCTGACGCTCAACAAGCTCATCGGATTCGGGTGCGTCGTGCCGTATGCGGTCGTCCTCTTCCAGAAAGCGGGGCTGTCGGGCGTCTGGGGGAACGCGGGCGACTGTGCGATCAAGGCGCTCAACCTCGGTGTGACGCTGCTCGTCGTCGGCTTGGTCGAGAGGAAGGGCCGCACCTTCCTCCTGCGTGTCGGGACGGCGGGGCTGACCGTTGCGCTGGCGGTCATCGGCGTCCTGTTCCTCGCGCTGGCGCGCGGGTGGCTCGCGCCTTCGTTCGGGACGGGCTGCCTGACGCTGGCGGCGTTCCTGGCGCTCGTCTTCTTCTATGCGTTCGGGCCGGGCGTCTGCGTCTGGCTCGTCCTCTCGGAGCTCATGCCGTCGCGAATTCGCGCGAACGGGATGGCGATTGCGCTCTTTTCGAACCAGTTCGTCGCGTGGGCGCTCGCGTCGGTCTTCCTGCCGCTGACGAACGTTGCCGGGTTCGGGCCGGTCTTCCTCTTCTTCGCGCTGATGGGCGTTCTCTATTTCGCGACGGTGCGGCTCATCCCGGAGACGAAGGGCAAGTCACTGGACGAGCTTGAGAACCTTTTCGCCTGACGGCAGGGCCGAACGGCGGCGTAGGAGTGGAACGAACACCCGTTTTTTTGGTATAATTTCCCGTCAATGAACAAGAGAAGAATTGTCGTCACGAGCGCCCTCCCGTATGCGAACGGGGACATCCACCTCGGTCACCTGGTCGAGTACATCCAGACCGACTTCTGGGTTCGGTTCCAGAAGCTGCGCGGGAACGAGTGCGTCTACATCTGTGCGGACGATACGCACGGCACGCCCATCATGATCCGCGCGCGCAAGGAGGGCATCACGCCCGAAGAGCTGATCGCGCGCTCGCACGCCCTGCACCTGAAGGACTTCACGGACTTCCAGATCGCGTTCGACAACTACTACTCGACGAACTCGCCGGAGAACAAGGCGCTGTCGGAGCAGATTTACCTCGCGGCCGAGAAGCAGGGCTTCATCACGAAGAAGACGACGCCTCAGCTCTACTGCAAACATTGCCAGATGTTCCTGCCGGACCGCTTCGTGAAGGGCACGTGCCCGAAGTGCGGCGCGGTGGGCCAGTACGGCGACAGCTGCGACAAGTGCGGCTCGACCTACGGCGCGGAGGAACTTGGTGCGCCGGTCTGCACGACGTGCGGCGGCACGCCGGTCGTGCGCGACTCCGAACATCTTTACTTCGAGCTGGAGCCCCAGCACGCCTATTTGGAGAAGTGGATTCCGGGCCACACGACGAGCGACGTCTCGAACAAGCTGCTCGAATGGTTTAAGGAGCCGCTGCGTGGCTGGTGCATCTCGCGCGACGCGCCGTACTTCGGCTTCGAGATTCCCGGCTACAAGGACAAGTTCTTCTATGTCTGGGTCGATGCGCCGATCGGCTACATCGCATCGCTCAAGAACTGGTGCGCGAAGAACGGCCAGAATCTCGAAGACTGGTGGCCGAGCCGGATGGACGGAGGCTCTGGCGCCTCCGAACCCCAGTCCAAGGACATTGAGTTGTACCATTTCATCGGCAAGGACATCATCCGTTTCCACTGCCTGTTCTGGCCGGGGATGCTGCACGCGGCGGGCTTCAAGGGCCCGAACAAGGTCTTCGTGCATGGCTTCCTCACGGTGAACGGCGAGAAGATGTCGAAGTCGAAGGGCACGTTCGTGAACGCGCGCACGTACCTCGACAACCTGCCGCCGGAGGCCCTGCGCTACTACTACGCGGCGAAGCTCGGCGGCACGACGGATGATATGGACCTCAATCTCGCGGACTTCGTCCAGCGCGTCAACTCCGACCTCGTCGGCAAGATCACGAACATCGCCTCGCGGTCGGCGCAGATGCTGCAGAAGAAGCTGGACGGACGCCTCGCGACGCTCGCGGGCCACGACGAGGAGCTGGCGCTTCTGGCGAAGCTGCGCGCGGCGAGCGAGACGATTGCGCAGTTCTACGAAGACCGCCGCTTCAACCAGGTTGTCGTCGAGATCTGCCGGCTCGCGGACGCGGCGAACGAGTATTTCGACCGCAAGGAGCCGTGGAAGACGGTGAAGACCGATGCCGAAGCGACGCGCGTCACCCTGACGGCGGCGCTGAACGCCTTCCGTATCCTCGCGATCTACCTGAAGCCGATTCTCCCGGCCTACGCGGAGAAGGCGATGAAGCTCTTCGGCGAAACCGACTGGACGTGGGACGCGCTGTCCGCGACAATCGAGGATCGGCCGCTCGGCGCCTACGAATACCTCGCCGCGCGCATCGACGCGAAGCAGGTCGAGGCGATGGTCGCCGCCGCGACGGTGAAACCGGCCGAGTCGGGTGAAGTCGCGCACGAGAGCCGCGCGAGCAAGAACAAGGGATCTGGGAGCGAAGGAAAGGGGAAGAAGGAAGAAGGAAGAGGTATGGAGGTTCCTTCTTTGAAGCCGGAGATCGCGTTCCCCGACTTCGAGAAGCTTGACCTGCGCATCGGCGTCGTCACAAGCTGCGAGTTCGTGCCGAAGAGCTCGAAGCTCCTGAAGTTCGTGCTCGACGCGGGGGCGCTCGGCACGCGCACGATCTTCTCGGGCATCCGGCAGGCGTACCCCGATCCGGCGGCATTGGTCGGCAAGGAGGTCGTCTTCGTCGCGAACCTTGCGCCGCGCAAGATGTCCGTCGGCGTCTCGGAGGGCATGATCCTCTTCGCGGGCGAACCGGGCGCGAACGGCGGCGTGCTGTCGCCGACGTCCTCGGCCAGCGGCGGCACGCCCGTGACCTGAAGCCTCCACTCGACAGGAGAGTTGATGGATGGCAGTGGATCTTGATGTTTTGCGGCATGACGCGCCATTCCAACTGGCAACATGTTTGAAGGCGGTCGCGCGCGATACCCCCATTGAAGTGGTACTCTCGGATGTTGACTTCTGCCCCAATCGTGTTGTTCCTGTTGTTGGCATTGCGGATGAGTATTTCTCAAGGGGGTATGACATCCGATTTAAGGTGGCACCCTATAGTCGCGGAGAAAAAGCCTTGGCTGGGTTCAATGCACATGCCTTGCGTGCGGAAGGTGCGTTTGCATCTGCATTTGGCCGTGTTTGGCGTTTTGACAATGCGCGTGAGCAGACGAATCTTGTCAATGCAATGGTACTCGATCTTGACAAGTCTGGCAATCTTGCGAAAGGGGTTAAGCAGTGCTTTGAATGGTGCTTGAACGAAGTGACGGATAACGTCTTGAACCATTCAAGTCCAAATGGAATGGCCCATGGGTATGTGATGGTGCAGTATGTGCCTCCGGAAGACCGACTGAAAATCTGTGTATTTGATACGGGGATAGGCTTAAAGGAGTCATTTGCAGGATCGAAGTATACGCCAAAGACGGCATCGGAAGCAATTCGTCTGGCTGTAGGGAAAGGCGTTACAAATGGTAAGGGGCAGGGGAATGGACTTTGGGGATTGCATGAACTGGTGAAGATTTCAAGGCGCGGCAAGTTGCACATTCGTTCAGATGGAGCCGAGTATTTGTTTGATCCGTCGCAGTCGATTGAATCAACACGTCCGACAAGGCAGTTTCCTGGATTTGATGGAACGACGACAGTTGATTTTCAGATGATCTGTTCGGACGAGACCTCGTTGCGGGATATCTTCGGGTCGGATTATGTCTCGGTCGATCTTTGGCAGGAAGCGCATGAACTGTCGGATGGGACGCTTCAGTTAAGTGTCTTGGAATTGGCGGATGGGTTTGGATCACGTGAATCAGCGAGCAGGGTGCGCCATGTTGTTGAAAATGCCATTGATAACGACCGCAAGTATGTCCTCCTCGATTTTCAGGGTGTTGATCGGTGCAGTTCGTCATTTATCGATGAATTGCTTGCAAAACTGATAGTCAAATACGGTGTCGTTAATTACACGAACTTCTTTAAGGCCATTCACCTCGCTGGGATTGTGAAGGGGCTGGCGAACCTTTCCGTCTCACAACGCCTGAAAGATGACGCAGGTTAATTCTATGCACGATATATGCGTGAAGTTGCGCACGAGGTGACGCGGGCCAAGAAAATGGTATAATATGCGCATGAATTTGAGTCATCAAAATGGGTTGCCAGAGAGAACGGGCCACGAGGCGAATGAGGGTGAGATTATTGTCTATCAGCCGAATTCGACGCTTCGGCTTGAAGTCAAGGTTGATGGCACAACGGCTTGGCTGAATCGGCAGCAAATGGCGGAACTCTTCGGACGTGACATAAAGACCATCGGCAAGCATATTGCGAATGCCCTGCGAGAAGAACTCAACCCGGCCTTTTCGAATGTCGGTTCGTTTTCGCTTGACGCGAACGGTATTCGGCAGGGAATGATGCCTTCTGAAAACCCAGTTGTCGCAAAATTTGCGACAACTGCCGCAGACGGAAAAGTCTACCAGGACGATGAAACGGAGTGGTATCATGTCGGTGCGTCGCTTAAGGATGCAGGTTCTGCACTTTTCGCAATCATGAAGATGGAACTTGATCCGCGCGTCATCTTGATGTTGGTGGAGAAAGGGGAAAGAGGATGAATCTACGGATAGCACGGATGGGCATGGAGCATGGGAAACGATGCATTCGCTTCGCCAAGGCCCTTCGGCTCGACTTCTTCCCGCGGCTCGTCCAGCCCGCAACCGGCGGCTCCGCGTATCTCCCCTCTCAAGTTATCGACATCTTCCCGCAAGAGGAGCCCCAACCTATAAGTAGAAACATTAGCATCCCATAGCCGCAAAGCCGCTCAGGTCTAAACGCCTGAATTGGCATTTAGACTTCGCGTTCTTACGGTTATGGAATAAAGTTTCGAGAAAGGTTTTCAGAAAGTCGTGACCATGTTCCGGAATCTCCTAGGATTTGGCGAGATGCTGTCCCATTGGAGACAGCGAGAACGGCAGAAAACCCTGCAAATACAGGGGCTCCGGCTTGGCCCCGTCCGATTTCCACCCGCCTGCCGTCCCATACATTTCGAGGAGCCGGACGATGCTGCGCCTCACCCAGACGCCTGCTCGCACGACTCCCGCGAGTCTGCTGAAGCTCAGTTTCCACTTCGAAAGGAACTTGAGATAGCGCAGCAGCAGGTGCACCAGAAGCCCGGTCCAGATCTGCCACTTGACCGCGTTCTCGTTGTACCCGACGAAGTCACGGAGCTGACATGTCTGTTTGAGCTCTTTGAAGAACAGCTCGACTGCCCATCGCGCTCGGTAGAGTTCGGCCACGGTCCTTGCGGACCAGTCGCGGTTGTTCGTGAAGAAGGCCATTCGCCTCATCTGCCCTCTGACCTCGATCATCGCCGTGTCGCGACTTGTGGCGGCGAATCCGGCGACCTTCGACGCGCTCCAGGCGGCGGGGCAGCTCGAATGGCTCGGGTGCAGCGCCACAGGCGAGGCGGTGTCGGAGATGATGGATGCGGGGCGGATCAATCCGCAGTTCGCCGACTGGGCGGAGGTCGTCGCCCGAGTGCAGTGGCTGTTCCTCATGTGCGGCATCCGGCTCAACGAGGTGATCGTGCAGGTCGATCCCTACACGGACGAAGAATGGCGCGTACGCAAGGAGGAGATCGACCGCAAACGTTCGGAGGAGCGGGCGTTCATGCAAGGACGCCGTGCGGCGCAGAAGGCCTGGGCGGATGCGAACGGCGAGGATAGTTTGCGCTGAATAAACGTCCGGCAAGCCGCTCAGTTATGATGAAATAATAATTAATGCATTATGGCGCGAACTTGGTATGTCCTTCATGTGAAACCGAGGACCGAGAAGAAGGTCGATGACTTTCTGGCGGCCTTACGGGTGTTTCATTATCTGCCGTTGTTGCGGAAGGAGACAAGGGTGCAGCGGCGCAAGGTCGTGAGGTTCCTGCCGGTGTTCCCGGGTTATGTGTTTTCGCGGCTTTCCCCAGAGGAGCGGACGCAGGTCTTCGGAACTCGGAACATCGTGCAGACGATCCCCGTCACGCAGCCGCGTCAGATGATTCATCAGCTGCGGCAGGTCGAACACGCCCTACGGCTGTCGGGTGATTTGCGCGTCGCAGAGCATTTCACCGAGGGCGAATATGCCCAGGTCGTGTCTGGTCCTCTTCGGGGGCTTGAGGGGCGGGTTCTGCATGTCGGCGATTCCGCGTCTATCGTTCTTTCCGTTGACATCCTCGGACAGGCGATTAAGGCAACTGTCGATTTACGGGACGTCAAGCATTTGGAGCGGTGAGGTGTAGGTGGAGAGAGAAGGTGGAGGTGGAGAAAGTAGGTGGAGGTGGACGATGGATTTTCTCTTTAAGGATTTGATTGTTTGGCAGAGGGCTATGCAGTTTGCCAAGTTGGTATATGGCTTGGTGAAGCAGTTGCCGGTGGAGGAGCGTTATGCGCTTGCGGATCAGTTGCGCAGGGCTGCCGCGTCTGTCCCATCTAACATTGCCGAGGGTAATGGCAGGGCGGGTAACAAAGATTATGCCCATTTTCTTGCTATTGCCCGCGGTAGCTTGTATGAGACGATTACGCAGCTTGAACTTGCAAAGGAACTTGGCTATGTAGGTGGAGATAGTAGGTCAAGGCCGACATTGGACGAAATCTATTCTCTTGCCGGTGAGGTTAGCCGCATGTTAACCACAATGCTCAAGAAGTACGGTGCTTTACAAAAAGAAGTTTAAGCATCCACTGTCCACCTCCACCTTCCACCTCCACCTAAATATTACTATCCGACAGGACGTCAACATAACCTTCCGAACGGCGGCGAAGCTCGCCAGCGCCCTGAAGATGGACTTCTTCCCGGAGCTGCGCCCGCGTGAGGTAACCCAGAAGTTACCAAATATGGTATAACCCGAGTTTGCCAGTTGAATAGCTGACTGCACTACATCGTTTTCCTTCATAATCCGCCGGACTGTTGCG
>CAKTZA010000013.1 GCA_934635045.1 uncultured Kiritimatiellota bacterium
AGTCTGTCCTCGACGCGCGCGAGACCGAGGCGATCCGGCGGACGCTCACGCGCCTGCCGCATCCGCTCGCCGTCTTCACGCGCTTCTTCACGCGGCACGTCGGCGTCTCGCCCACGGCCTGGCGAAAGACCACGCTACGGCCGTGAAGTCCGCCGTCACAGCCCGACGGCGGCGCGCACCTTCTCCATCGTCGGTGCGGCGGCGGCGCGGGCTTTCGCGGCCCCGGCGCGCAGGATGTCCTCCAGCGTGTCGGTGTCCTTCGCCAGCTCCTCGCGCTTCGCGCGGAACGGGTCGAAGAGCCGGTGGTACGCCTCCAGAAGCGCCTTTTTCGCGTGGCCGTAGCCGTAGTTGCCCACGCGGAAGTGCGCCGCCATGTCGGCGACCTCCTCCGGCGTCGCGAAGAGCTTGTAGAGCTCGTAGATCGAGTTGCCCTCCGGCTCCTTGGGCTCCTCCATCGTCTTCGAGTCGGTGACGATGCCCATCACCTTCTTCTTGATGGAGCCGTTCGGCTCGAAGAGCTCAATCGTGTTGTGGTAGCTCTTCGACATCTTCTGACCGTCCGTCCCCGGAATCGTCGCGACCGTCTCGGGGATGTAGGCGTCGGGCAGCTTGAAGGTCTCGCCGTAGGCGTTGTTGAACTTCTGCGCGAGGTCGCGCGTCACCTCCAGGTGCTGCTTCTGGTCCTTCCCGACCGGCACGAGGTCGGACTGCATGATCAGGATGTCCGCCGCCATCAGGACGGGGTACGCGAAGAGGCCGTGCGTCGCCTCCAGCCCGTGCGCGAGCTTGTCCTTGTAGCTGTGGCAGCGCTCCAGCAGCCCCATCGGCGTCAGGCACGAGAGGTACCACGCAAGCTCCTGCACCTCAGGCACGTCGCTCTGGCGGTAGATGACCGTCTTCGCGGGGTCGAGCCCACAGGCGAGGTAGTCGAGCGCGACGTCTTTCGTCGCCGCACGGAGCGCCGCCCCGTCGCGCACGGTCGTCATGGCGTGGAAATTCGCGATGAACATGAAGTTCTCGCCCTTCTCCTGAAGGTCGAACATGGACTTCATCGCGCCGAAATAGTTGCCCCAGTGGAGCTTGCCCGAAGGCTGAATGCCCGTCAAGATTCTCATGGCGCGTATTATACCACATTCTCCTGCCGACAGACGCGCGCAAACGCGAGGAGGAACAGGCGTGACTCACGTACAGCGAACGGCCACCGCAACCAGCGCCATGAGGACGATGAGAAGGACGGGCCCGACCGTTTTCCGCAGGGTCAGCGCGAGGCTGACCAGAACAAGCGCCGCCGCGAGGCCATGAAAGGAGCCGTCCGCAAGGACGCTCAATCCAAGGAACGCCCAGAGCGCGACGAGCATGAGCGCCAGCGACGCGGGCTTCGCGCCGCGCAGGATGCCGCAGACGATCCGGTTCGTCCGAAACCGGTCGATGGACGCGAGGGCGAGGTACATGAGCACGGAGCCCGGCAGCAACAGCGCGGCGGACGCGAGCGCCGCGCCCAGAATCCCCGCGAGGCGGAAGCCGAAGTACGTTGCGCCGTTGACGCCGATCGGCCCCGGCGTCATCTGCGTGAGAGCCATCAGGTTCGAGAACTCCTCGGCGGGCACCTGCAAGAAGGACGCCGCCGGCCCCACGAAATCCTCGATGTACATCGGCACGAGCACAAAACCGCCACCGAAGCAAAGCGCGCCGTACTTGAGAAAGAGCAGCAGCGGCAGCCACGCCACCGCACGAAACGTCTTCGTGCCGCCCCCGCCGGGGCCAGTCCCCACGTTTTGGGGGTCTGTCCCCACGTTTTTTGTCCCCGCATTTTTGGGGTCTGGCCCCAGAACGGCGGGGCCTGTCCCCATCGTCTGCGGACAGGCGAGCCCGGCCGCCATCGCCGCGAGCAGCACGATCCAGACGGGCACGCCGCCGAAGAGCGCGGCAAGCGCCGCCGCCAGCACGACAAAGAAGAAGACGTCCTTCGGCGCGCGCGTCCAGAGGCGGACGAGCGTCGCGGCGATGATGCCCGTCAGCGCGCTGCGAAGCCCGACGAATGCGCTCAGGAGGTATGGGTTGTCGAGCGGCAAGGCGTCGTAGCCCATCGCGACGGCCGTGAAGATGACGACCGAGGGGAGCGCGACGGCGGCGACGCTCACGGCCGCGCCCGGCAGGCCCGCGACCTTGCGCCCGACGTAGACGGCCGTATGCGTCGCGATGATCCCCGGCAGCATCTGGAAGACCGGCAGCTCGTCCAGCAGCTCGCCCTCCGCAATCCACTTCCGTTTCGCGAACACCGAATCGGCGACGGCAAGAATCGCGTAGCCGCCGCCGATCACGAACAGCGAGATCCTGAAGAACTCGACAAACAGCAGGGCGTAGCGTTTCATGCGCGGTACTCGGCGCAGCTGTCGGCCGTCTCCCAGACCTTGACGGACTTCAGACCGGGAATCTTCGCCCGGAGTTCGCCGAAGAACATCTGCGCGAGATTCTCGGCGGTGGAGCGGAACGGCAGCGCGACCGTCCGCATACCGTGCCGCTCGACGACCGCCGCAATCTCGCGCTCGCCCGCCGATTCGGTGTTGTAGATGAACGCATGGTCGAAGCGGTCGCAGATCGTCTCCGCCGAAATCCGCTTCAGGTCCTTGAAGTCGATGACCATGTCGCCGCCCGCGCCGTCTTCCTGCGCAACGGACACGTCCACGCGATACGTGTGCCCATGCAGGTTCTTGCAGAGCCCCTGGTGATTCGTCAGGATGTGCGCGGCATCGAACCGCACCGTCTTCGTAACCGTCGTCATAACGGGGGCGTATTATACCATATGCGCCGCGCGCCGTTACGCCGACCTGGAGGCGGCGCGACCCTGGCGCAAGGTCTGGCCCTCGACCGCCTTGAAGTAGACGCGCAGCTGCGCCGCCGACTTCCAGCCGCACCGCGCCGCAATCGATTCAAGCGGCACATCCGGGCACACGAGAAGCTCCTTCACGCGAGCCAGCCGCACCCGGCTGATCTCCTCCTGAACCGAATGGCCGACCAGTTCGCGGAAACGCAGCTCCGCCAGCCGCCGCGAGACGCTGAGCTCGGCGAAGACGTCGCGCGGCTTCAGTCCGTCACACGCGCGCAGGCGGATGATCTCCAGCGCCTGAGACACGGCCGCGTTGGCGCGCGGCAAACGGCACGTCGACTGCCGCCGCACGATTCCGTTCGCCGCGAAAAACCGCTGCGCCTCGCCCCGGAACGCGCCGCGCGCCGACAGGCGCTCATCAAGCAGGGCGGCCGCCTGCTCACCCGCCGCCATGAAGTTCGGGCGGATGCTCGACAGCGTCGGCGTGACGTGCTCGCACAGGGACTCGTCGTTGTCGATGCCGAGAATCAGCACGTCGTCCGGCACCGCGACGCCGAGCGCCTGGCACGTGCGGATCGCCTCCGTCGCCAGCAGGTCGTTCGCGGCCAGCAGGCCGCACGGCTTCGGCAGCGCCTTCAGCCAGTCGCCGAACGCCTGCACGAAGTCCTCCGTCTGCGCGGCGCGATCCGACTCCCAGAACGGGCGCGCGAACGTCTGGGCGTCACGTCCCGACAGCTGCAGGGCCTCGCGGAAGCACCGCTCCCGCTCCTCGCTCCAGAAGATGTGGGCGAAGCCGAAGAAGGCGAAGGACGCGAGCCCAAGCGGCAGGAGCTCGCGCGCGGCGGTGCGGCCGAGCGAGACCGAATCGTGGCCGATGCGCAGCGCGTCCTTCGCGAGGCGCATCTGGTCGCAGACCAGGTAGACGACAGGCCGCGCGCCAAAGACGTCCGAGAGAAGGACGCCCTTCTCGTCCATCGCGCCCTCGACGATGATGCCGTCGGGCTGCCAGAACGCCAGCAGGTCCTCGATGGCCTTGCGCTCCAGCTCGTGCTCGACGATGAAGATCGTCCAGCCGTGTGCCTGGGCGTAGCGGTAAAGGCCGTCCTGCATCTCGTTCCACGACGAGCGGAATGATGTGTGGAAGACGAGAACCGTCGTCTCCTTGCGACGTTGCGTCTTCCTCTTCGTACGAACCTTGTTTTTGCGTGGCGGCATAACAAGATGAATTATACCAAAAGATGCGCTCCGGCACCGCGCGTCGACAGCTCGCCCGAACGGACTTCGCTGCGCTCCGTCTCTGTCGGCCTTCGGCCACAATCCGGGTCCTCCGGGAGTCGCGCGTCAGGGCGGGAAGCTGCTCGCTCGGTCTCGTCACTCAGGTTTGCGCTTCTCACCGAAGACAATCGACCGACTTCAGCCGGCCATGCCTCGGCGAAACCATGGGCTGCGGGCGAAGACTCTCCGACGCCTGCAAACCCTCGCTCCTCACTCGCGCCACTTTCCGCCCTTCCGCGCGTCATCGCACCACCTGGGAGGCATCGCGAGCCGACAGTCGCACGAGAGGACGAAGAGGATCGCCCATCGCCTCAGGGCTTTCGCTTGCTGAGACGCATTTCGCCGAGGGGAATGTCTTGTTACGTCTGATCGACTGACATGTGGCGATGGTGGCGATTCCTCGCAGGACGGTTCGCGCGATCTGTCGGGCGCAATGCCGGAGTGCCGCTACGCCGACTTGAAGTCAACCAAGTGGCCGATCAGCGAGCGGACGCCGCGATAGTAGAAGCCGAAGTCGAACAGCGTGCGCGTCGACGTAAGTCGATGCCAGAGTGCGCCCGGCTGGAGAAACCCGCGGTAGACGTCGCGGATCGCGCGCTTGATCGCGTCCTCGGACACCTGCGGCGTCTTCGTGATCGCGCGCCGCATATCGTACTCGTCCCAGTCCTTCGTGAGGAGGCCGCCGTTCGTGTCCAGCTCCCTGAAGAGCGGCGTGCCCGGATAGGGAATCGTCAGCGTGCACTGCAGGGTCTTCGCCCAGCCCTTCGCGAGCAGCCGCCGCGCGAGGCGGACGGTGTTCGCGATCTCCTCCGGCCCTTCCCATGCGTGCCCGAACATGAAAGTGACGTGCACGTCCAGCCCAGCCTCGGTCGCCCAGCGTGCGCCCCGCTCGACGTCCTCGACCTTCAGCGCCTTGCAGAAGCGGTCAAGCGTCTCCTGGTTCGCGCTCTCGACGCCGAAGAGGACGAACTGGAAGCCCGCGCGGCGCATGAGCCGGTAGTCGTCAAGCGTCAGCCGCCCGAACCGCATGTTGCAGTCGAGCCGCACCTTCTTCGGCAGCCCGCGCCGAATCATCTCCTCGCAAAACGTCGTGAGCCACGTCCCGACCGGGAACGAACCCGAATCGTCCATGATCTCCTTCACGCCGTACTTCGCGACGAGCATCTCGATCTCGTCCACGACGTCAATCGGGTCGCGCGTGCGGTATTTCGGGTAGAGCGTCGTCCAGCTGCAGAAGGTGCACTTGCCGTGCCAGCAGTCGCGGCCGGACATGACGTACGTGCCGGGCGTCCGGCGGAAGTTGCCGTTTTTCTTCGCGTACAGCTCCCAGTGCACGAGGTCGCGGTCGATCCACGGCGCGTCCTTCAGGGATTCGCGCAGCGCGAACGGCCGGACGCCGCGCGGGCACCCCGCCGCGATGAAGTCCAGAAGCCCGTAGTCCCAGTCGCCGCCGGGAATGACCGCCCAGACGCCGGGCTTCTCGATCGACTCCTGCGGCAGCGCTGTCACGTGGTCGCCGACGAGGATGAAGCGCGGGCTGTCGTCACTTCTTCCTTCTTCCTTCTTCCCTTTTACTTTCTCTTCAATCCACCGCCAATGCCGCTTGACGACGGGCGTCTTCGTCTCGAGGACGACGAGGTCGGGGCGGAACGCGGCGAGCTGCGCGTCAAAAGCCTCCTCGGTCAGCTCCGCCGCGATGCCGTCGAGGAAGAGGACGTCATGCCCGGCCTTCTTCAGCAGCGTCGCCGCCGTCGCGGGGACGACGGGGAAGATGTAGGTCGGACGCGAGAACCACTGGAACTGGCGGTTCTGCGTCAGGAGAGGAACGCCCTTCTCGCTCTTCAGCGGCGGATAGACAATCGCAACTCTCAACCTCACCCCCTCATCACCACTTGTAGCCGAGGCCGACGAGATAGAGGAAGTCGTCCTTCTTCATGTCCGACGCGGGCTTCGAGTCGTAGTCCCACTCGATGCGGGCGTCGAACGTGAAGTCGCCGATGAGCTTGACCTGGAAGCCGATGTCCGCCCGGACGAGATACTTCTCCCATTCGTCGACCTCCGGCAGGAACCTGAAGTTGTGGAAGAACGAGCAGTTCTCGAACCCTTTCGGCACGAAGAGGAGGTGATGCGCATAGCGCACGGCAGCAAAGCCGCCCGCCTTCGCGTCGTCGTTGTCAACCCACTCCTCCTTGACCCAGTTCGCGCCGACCTCCTGGTTGAAGCTCCAGCGTCCCGTCCACTCGAACGCCGTGTCGTCCAGCCACTGGTAGCCGGCGCCGAGGCCGACCGTGTAGCGCGCGTTCAAGTCCTTGATCGTGTCACGTTCCCAAAGGACGTCCTCGTAGGTGTAGGTCTTCGTGAACCAGAAGTGGTCGTGCTTGACCTCGGCCTCCCACTCGTCCGTCGTCTTCTTGTTGTCCGTCGTCGACGTGCCGTTCATGCCGTAGTCGTAGGCGACGCGCGCCAAAAAGCGATCCTTCTCCCACTTGCGGTTCACCTCGGCGCGCACGGCCCCCGTGTCCTCGTAGGTGTTGCCGCGCTTGCCGGTGTAGGCGGCCGTCACGCTGCCGTGCCACCTTTCGGGAACGGGGTCAATCGCCTTGACGTCGGCCATGTCGAGCGGCTGACCGCCGACGACGAACGCACCGTTCGCGACGGCGAGCGACCGCGACGTCTCGCTCAGGTCCAGCCGCTGCACGACGTGCTCGCCGACGTCGAGCTTCACGATGTTCGCGACCGGGATCGTCACGTCGCCGAGGTCGTCGGACGCGAAGACGACCGTGTCCCTCGCGACGGACTTGACCGTGCCCGTCAGGAACGAGCCGGACTTCAGTTCGACCTTGTCGGCAAACGCCGCGCCGGCGATTGCGAGAACGAAAACGACAACTCCCTTTTTCATAAGTTTTTTCCTTCGTGTTTGTCTTTACCTTGTGGCCTCAGATGGACTAATCGTAGTCCTCCGTCTCGCGCCGAAACGGCATGTAGTCGTCCAGCAAGACGCGCTGGACGCGATTCGTCCGGCGCGGATCCCGATACTGCTCCTCCAGCGGACGGAGGTCGAGCGACTGGATGCCCTCGGTGCGGCGCCGGCGGTCGCCCGGCTCGCGGCGGATGTCCTCCGTGTACTGGCGTCCAAGGACGGCGTTCTTCGGCAGGCCCGCGTCCCTCGCGATGTTCCGGGGATCGACCAGACCGACGGTCACGAAGACGATGATCTCCTTCTGCTCCTTGATGCGCTGCTTCGAGCCGAAGAGGCGCGGGCCGATCCACCACCAGTCCCGCAGCCACGGGATGCCGCTGTCAACCTGGCGCTCGACGGTGCGCGAAAGGCCGCCGATGACCGCCGTCATGCCGCTCGCCATGTTGAACTCGGTCAGCAGGCGCTGCACGTTGATGACGGGATACTTGCTGGACGTCCCCGTCGAGTCGGCGGACTGGATGAAGCCGGAGCTCTCGACGCTCGTGTCCAGCGAGCTGATCGTCGGCACGATCGTCACGTTGATGAGCCCGTTCGTCGAGATGCGCGGCGTGACGTCGAGCGAGATGCCCCAGCTGAAGAACGCCTCCTTCGCGAACATGAGCGAGTCCTCGCCCGGAATGGCCGCCATCTTCATGTCCAGGTCGATCGACTGCGTGGAGTCGTTGATCGTGCGCTTGACGGCGACCGTCACGTTCGGGTACTTCGTCGTCATGTCGACCGTCGCCTTCTTGCCGGACGAGACGATGATCTTCGGGTTGGAGAACGTCCGCGCGTCCTCGCTCGCCTCCAGCGCGCGCAGGACGACGTAGAGGTCGCTCATGCCGAGCGTCACGTTCACGTGCGAGAGGTTTGCCTTCTGAACGCCCGCATTCGCCGCAGAGGAGAGCGTGTAGCTGTTGTCCGAGCTGTTGTACGTGCTGACGCCCTCCATCTTGCGCTCGTTGTAGCCGGCGTTGATGCCGAGCGAGCCCTTCATGCCGTCCAGCATCGACCAGTCGATGCCGAGCTTGTGCGAAGCCGTGTTGCCGAGCTCGACGAAGCGCGCCTCGATGTAGACCTGCTGGGCCTCGACGTCGAGCTCGCGGACGGACTTCTCGCAGGCGTCGAGGATGAGGCGCGGCGCCGTGACCATGACGACGTTCGGCTCGGGGAACGCGACGGCCATCTTCGAGACCTTCCAGTCCGCGCCGAAGTCGCCGCTCCACATCGTGTTGAAGTTGTCGGCGACCTCGGCGGCCGAGGCGTGGTTGAGGCGGAAGACGCGCGTCTCGATCTGCCGCTGGCCCTCCTTGCGCTCGGCCTTCGCCTTCTCGGCGGCGGCCTCCGCATTCTCCCGCGCGGCCGCCGCGCTCGCGACGTCCTTCGTCGCCTTCTCGACGGCGGCCTTCACCGCCGCGTTGACGGACTCCTGCGCGGCCTTCACGGCGATGTCGGCGACGGCCTTCTCGGCCGCCTCGCGCGCCGTCCGCTCCGCGACGATCTGCGTCGCGCTGAGGATGTCGCCGTCCGCACCGCAGGCGACGGCCGCGACGGCGAGGAGGACGAGTGAACAGATTGACTCTTTCATTGTGGATTCAGCCCTTGAAGACGAAGAACTTGCGGACGACGAAGTTGACGGCCACCGAGACCATCACGTTGACGACGAACGAGTACGTCGTCTGCATCCCCTGATAGCGGACGAGCGCCCAGATGACCGCCGAGCCGCAGAGGATCGCAAAGCCGCTGCCCGCGAGGAAAAGCGCGTATTCGACGAGCCAGCCGTGGCGCCCCGGCGTGAAGACGAACTTGCGGTTCAGAAGCCAGCAGAGGACGTTCGCGACGAAGAAGCCGACGAGGTTGCAGTAGACGGCGAGCAGCGCCCGCGCCGCGTCCGGCACCGCCGCGCTCGCGAAGCCGCAGTACTTGACGAAGAGGTCGTCGGGGCCGAGGCACGGCCAGACGTACGCCGCGCACAGTTCGGCGACGACGAGGTTGACGGCCGTCGCCAGCACGCCGATGACGCCGTATTTGAAGATCTGCCAGAAAAGCTTGCCCATTTCCGGCGCATTATACCAAAAAAACGCGCACCCCGTTCCGACCAAGCGATCTCCCCAGCCTTTACAGGTGCCCGTCAACGGACATCAGCCGACAGGGGCGGAAGCGAACCAAGCGGCGCAGAGGGTCAAGAGGCGTGAATCTCCAACCGCAGGTCAATTCGCTTCGGCGCGCCGGGCAAGGTCGCCAGCTTCGCCGCGATCTGCCGCAGACGGGGGCGCATCAGGAAGAGCGTCGGCGCGTTCTTGACGTAGACGAAGATCTTGCCGTCCTCGTAGCGTCCTGGCCGCGCCGGCATTTTCGGGAAGAGCGCCCGCCACCGGTCGACGAGCGAATCGAAGAAGGCGTCCCTCTCGGTCAGCAGATCCTTGAGCGCCGCGTCAAACGCCGACCCGACGGTCTTGTGGCGTCCGCGCAGGGCCAGCCCCGTCGCCCGCCCGTAGAGGTTATTGTCGTCAAACATCCGACATCAAAAAGCCTTTCAGGCTTCCACCCAATTCACCCATTCGACAATTCAACAATTCGATCATTCGATCATTCGACAATTCGATTATTCCTCATTTGGCCTTCATCTGCAGCCAGGCCTCGATGAATGGCTGGATGTGGCCGTCCATGACGGCGTTGACGTCGCTCGTCTCGCACTCGGTGCGCAGGTCCTTCACCATCGTGTAGGGACAGAAGACGTAGGAGCGAATCTGGCTGCCCCACCCGTTCTCGGACTTCGCGCCGTAGAAGCGATCCATCTCGGCCTTCTTCTGGTCTTCGTAATACTCGTACAGCTGGGCGCGCAGCATGTTCATCGCCTTTTCCTTGTTCATGTGCTGCGAGCGCTCCTTCTGGCAGGCGACGACGATGCCCGTCGGCAAGTGCGTGAGGCGCACCGCCGAGTCGGTCTTGTTGACGTGCTGGCCGCCCGCGCCGCCCGAACGGTAGGTGTCGATGCGCAGATCCTCGTCCTTGATCTCGACGTCGATGTCGTCGTTGATCTCCGCGACCGTCTCGACGGACGCGAAGGACGTCTGGCGGCGCTTGTTCGCGTCGAACGGCGAAATGCGCACGAGGCGGTGGATGCCGCGCTCGGCCTTGAGCATGCCAAAGGCGTAGGGCCCCTCGACCTTGAAGTAGACGTCCTTGTAGCCCGCCTCCTCGCCCTCCTGCGTGTCGTATTCCTCGACCTTCCAGCCCTGGCTCTCGGCATAGCGCTGGTACATGCGGTAGAGCATCGCGACCCAGTCGCAGGCCTCCGTGCCACCCTGCCCGGCGTGAAGCTTCACGAAGACGTTGCAGGCGTCGAACTTGCCGCCGAGCAGCGACTGAAGGCGAAGCTTCGAGAAGAAATCATCCGCCTTCGCGCATTCGCCGAGCGTGTCCTTCAGCGCGGCCTGCTGGGCCTCGCCCTCCTCCATTTCGGCCAGTTCCAGCATGACGCCCGCGTCCTCGACCGTCTTCTCCAGCGACGTGAACGGCACGACGTACGCGCGCTCGGCGTTCGTCGCGGCGATGACCTCGCGCGCTTTCGCCTGGTTGTTCCAGAAGTCGCCTGTGGCCTGCTGGGCCTCCAGGTCGGCGAGCTTCGCGCGCCGTTCGCCGATCTTGATGTAGTCGGCCATCTCGCCGACTTTCCGCTTCAGTTCCTCAATCCGCTGCCGAACCGATTCGACTTCCAGCAGCTTCGCTTTCTCTTGTTCCGCCATAGTGGCGCATATTATACCAAATCGTCCTGCTTGCGTGGAAGGACGAACGCGCCGAGGAGCGCGAGCAAGATCGGCAGCCCCACGAGATTCGCGAAGGCGAGGCCGAGGACACGCGACGGCTCGACGCACTCGTCCTTCGCCAGCGCCTCCAGCGGCGAGAACGCCGAGACAGGGCGCGTCACGGATGCAGCGAAGCGCGTGATGACAAGGCCGATGCGATCCGGAAGATTCGTCTCCAGCTCGTCCGGGTACTGCTCGACGACGCTGGGGCTCATCTCGCCGACCGCGAGCGTCACGAACGCGACGAACAGCGCGACGGGACGGCTCAAGCCCGCGCCGAGGAAAAGGCCGAGCGAGACGACGAGCGCGAGGACGGACACGAGCACGACATACGCGCGCAGCAGGTTGCCGAGAAACGAGTCCGCCGTCGCGAGGACATTGACGTCGCGGCGCGGCCGCAGCATGAGCGCGCTCGTGCCGCGATTCTCGAAGGCAAGTTCGGCATCCGCGCCCTTGAACGGCACGACGACGATGGCCTGCGTGATGTTGCTGACGGCACATTCGGCCGTGCCCGAACGGAAGACGCCGCAGACGTCCTGCCGCATCTCGAACTGGTTCGTGAAGCGGATGCGCACGGCGTCGCCCGGCGCGGCGAACCGCCAGCGCGCGACCGCATTCGTCCCGACCGTCTCGTAGCGGTCGATCGCCCGGTTCGCCAGAAGCCGCAGCACCGTCGCCTTCGGCGCGTGCCGCACTGCAGACGGCGTGTTCGTGTCCGCCATGTAAAACGCATACATCTGCTCGGCCTCCGCCTGCACGGACGGCAGGATCGGCGACAGCACGTGGCTGCACGGCGTCGCGCAGTCGACCCGGCTCGCGAGGATGCCGCACGCGACGGCCAGCACGGCCGCGCCGACGGCGACGTGCGCGACGGCCTTGCCGAGAATCAGCGCGACACGTCCGACGGGGCGCACGAGCGTCAGCTGAAGGCGTTTCGCGGCGCGCTCGCGCGCAAGCGCCCCCGTCGCGGACGCCAGCAGCGCCACGACGAGAAGCGCGAACACGCCGCCGAGCGAGAAGTGGACGTCGAGTTCGCGCAGACCCGCCGCCGTGCCGTCGCCCCGCACGAGCGACGGGAACGCGACCATCCACGCGACAGACGCCACGAGGAGGAAAAGCGCGGTCTTCGACCGCACGAGCGCCTTCAGTTCAAGGCGGACGACTTCGAGGAACGCGCGCATCACGAGGCCAGGAACGGGGCGAGGGTGAAGTCCTTCGCGTCATCAACCTTCGCGAGGAAGAAGTCCTCAAGGCTCGTGCCGAGCTCCGAGACTTTCCCTTCGGCAACGCACTTGCCGTGGTTGACGATCATCACGCGGTCGCAGATGTCCTGCGCGTCCGCAAGCAGGTGCGAAGTCATGAGAACCGTCATGCCGCCGGCGCGCAGGGCCTTGACGAGCAGCTTGACCTCCTTCGTCGAGATCGGGTCGAGGCCCGACGTCGGCTCGTCCAGGACGAGCAAATCGGGCTTGCCGATCAGCGCGGCCGCGAGCGCCACGCGGCGGGCCATGCCCTTCGAGAAGCCGCCAACAGGACGCTTCGCGACGTCGGAGAGCCCGACCATCGCCAGCAGCTCGCGCGTCCGCGTCTTCGCTTCCGCACGCGGGAGATCCGAAAGCCCCGCGTAGTACGCAAGCGTCTCCTGCGCCGTGAGAAACGGATGAAGGTAGCTCAACTCCGGCAAGTAGCCGAGACGCCGCCGCGCTGCGACCGCCTGCGGCGGCTGGCCGAAGAGCGCGAGGCGTCCGCCGTTCGGCGAGAGGAGGCCGAGAATCATCTTGATCGTCGTCGACTTGCCCGAGCCGTTCGGCCCCAAAAGGCCGAAGACCTCGCCCTTCTCGACCGTCAGCGACAGGCCGTCCACGGCCTTCACCGTCGGCCGCAGCCAGAAGTCCCGGAACGTCTTCTTCACGTCGACAAGTTCGATGATGCTTTCAGCCATAGGACATTCTCACGTTCAGAGTGGTGCGACTAACTGGGATCGAACCAGCAACCTTCGGCTTCGGAGGCCAACGCTCTATCCAATTGAGCTATAGTCGCAAGTATTCGCCGCCCAAAAAGCCGGCGATCAGCAAAACGGGCGGTATGATATCATATTTCCTCGCCGAGGGCAACCCCCCTGCTGACACGGGAGACGGCGCCCGTCATCCACTTGGCCGTGTCGGTCTCGCCGCTTTCCGTCGTCGCGTCCCGGACAAGCTTCACGAGTTCGGGGTCGGCGCGGTAGTATTCGACGGACTTCAGTTCGCCGCCCTCTGCCGCAACCCGAATGCGGGAGACGTCAACCGTCTCCGGCAGGATGCGGATGCGCTTGTTGCCGACGACCTTGCCGGACGCGAGCGGACGCCCGTCCGCCGTGACCGTCCAGCCCGTGATCCGCTCGCCCTTCGCGATGTCTTCGCGCAGCACGACGACATTCGCCAGCCCCGACGTGACGGGGCGCGCGAAGAACGCCCGACGGAGGTCGCCGAAGCCCTTGAGCGCGCGCACGTCCTCGTCGTCGAGCCGTCCGCGCCGGTCGGGGGCGACGCCCAGGTTCATCGTGCCGCCGTTGCCGACCGTGTTCAGGTAGCGTTGCATCAGGTACGCGGCGTTCTTCGTCTGGCCACGCTCCTTCGCATGGTAGAACCAGCCCGGACGCAGAGGGAAGTCCGCCTCGCAGACGCGGAAGAACATCCCCGTCGGCGAGCCCGTGTTGATCTGGGCGGCATAGCCGGGGTTGCCGTAGCCGAGGTGGCCGTCAGGCTGCGGCACCAGCCCGAACACGCCGTCGCAGGTCGCGCGGGAGTCGGGGTCAAGGATGCCGCGCTCGTTTCCGGGCCAGCGGAAGTCGGACGAATCCTCCTCGCCCGCGAAGATGCAGACGCCCGGCTGAAACGCGCGCACGAACGCGAAGACCTCGTCGAAGCGGTAGTAGCCGTACGGGATCCTGCGCTTCTCCCGTGCGCCGCCGTAGTAGCCGTCGCCGCCGTTCGCGCCGTCGAACCACATCTCGAAGACCTCGCCGTACCGGCCGTCCAGCAGCTCCTTCACCTGCGCATGGTACTTCTCGACGTAGGACGGCGAACCGTAGTCCGCCGCATTGCGGTCCCACGGCGAGCAGTAGACGCCGAACTTCAGCCCGGCGCGGCGACAGGCGTCGGACATCTCCTTCACGTAGTCGCCCTTGCCGTTGCGGAACGGGGCTTTCGAGATGTTGTGGCCCGTCGTCTTCGTCGGCCAGAGGCAGAAGCCGTCATGGTGCTTGGCGACGATGACGAGCCCGCCAAGCCCGCCCGCCTTGCACGCCGCGACAATCTGGTCGGCGTCGAAGGCGTCCGGCGCGAGCCGCTTCGGATCCTCGTCGCCGTAACCCCATTCACGGTCGGTGTAGGTGTTGAGGCCCCAGTGGACGATGCCGATGACCTCCGGCCCTTCCGCCAGTCGGGCGGCAAGCGCCGAACGCGGCACGGGCCGCGCTTCGGCGACCGCCGTCGAAAGGCCAAGCGCGCACACGGCGCACACACGCATTCTCCTCATCCTGTCCGTTCCCATCGTCAGACTCTCCATACTTGAAACGTCGCGAACGCCCAATCAGCGGCGAAAGAGGCCCTTGAAGGCTTCGGCCGTCTTCTTCACGTCATCGCCAATCTGCTTCACGCTGTCGTTGATTTGCTTCACCCCGTCATTGACCGTCTTCACGCCGTCGTTGACCGTGCCGACAGCCGTGTCGGCGGTCGACTGGAGCGTGTCCGTCGCCGCCTTCAGCGATTCGCCCGTCGCCTTCCCGGCGTCCTTGACAGCCGTGCCCAGCTCGCTGGCCGTCGTGTTGATGAGGCCGCCCAACGCCGCCGCGCCGTCGCCGACCGAGGCCGCGCCCTTCAGGATCGCGTCCCAGATCTGCGTCGTCAGCTCCGTCAGCGTGAGGCCGCCCGACTTCTTGCCGAGATCCGTCAGCGGGATCGTCGGCACGGGAACCGTGAGCATCTGAAGCTTCACCTTCATGCCCGAGATCGTCAGCCGGTCGATGACGACGCGGCGCGACTCGCCCTCTTCCTCGTCAGCCGCGGGTTTCGCCTGCTCGGCCTCCGCCTCGGCTTCCTGGCGGCGCTGCCCGGCCTCGAACTTCTCCTTGCCGCCGGCGACGTTCATCCGCAACTGCGTAATATTGTCGACGTTGTTCTCGCCGCCGTAGAGGTAGGAGACGAAGCAGTCCGAGAGCGTCACCTCCCGCACGTGGATGACCTCGCTCAGGACGGTCGTCGGGTCGACGGACACGACGAGGCTGCCGAGCGCGACGGCGCGCGGCTCGGAATAGCCCTTCGGGTTCCCGATCTGCACGTCGCCGACCTCCAGCCGCCCCGTGTACGGGTTGAGCGACAGGTGACCGAGGTTGAAGTCGGTCTGCGTGATCTTCGGCGCGACGGCATTGGCGACAGGGCGCGCCACCGGGCCCAGCCAGAGCGGCAGCGTCGCGACAAGCACGACGGCCAGAAGCAGAAGGACGACCAGCGTCCAGAAAACGAATTTGATCAGTTTTTTCATTTGAGTTCCTCCACGGTTATTTTCGTGCGATGGCCAGCCCCCTCGGTCTCGACCTCCAAGACATTCGCCATCCAGCGGTCGCCGAACTTCTTGAGGCGCGCGCCCCAGAGCCGACGGATGCGCCGGTCGCCGTCAAATTCCTCCGCCTGCAGGAGCGCGCCCGTCTTGCGGTCGATCCACGCCCGCACCGTCCGCGCGCCCTGCCGCAGCACGACGACGGCGCAGACCTGCCCGTGCACCGTCTCGCCCTCGCGTTCCGCGTCGAAGGACACGTCGTTCCACCAGAGGTAGTCGAGCGAGAGGTCGCTCCACGTCACGTCCGTGCCGAGGATGCCCTCCGCCGCGCGCGCGGCGTCCGCCGGCGGCGCATAGGGCCGGCCATCGACCGCAAGCGACGTCTTCCCCGCCGCGCGCGTGAGGACGTAGCCGTGTTCGGCCTTGACGACGCCCTTGCGGTTGCGCAGGACAAGCCGCCCCGACAGCTCGACGTCCGCCGGAATCATCGCGCGGCAGCTCGCCACGAGCTCGCGCGGCGTCGCGTTGGTCGCAATCAGCAGACTGGCGAGAAGCGCGATCATCTCTCGCGCCCCTCTTCCCTGTTCCTGTCAAGACTCTTCATGTTGAGCGTATTATAGCATATTCAGAAGAGAGCGGATCGAGCGCTCGCGCGCCTCGACCGACTCGCAGAGGCGGAACTGGACGCGCGCGCGGTTCAGGTTCTGCTCCGGCGTCTTCGTCTTGAAGTAGACGTTGCCGTTCAGGTAGTCCTGGAAGAACCGCAGCCCCAACTCGAACGGCAGCAGGCGAATCGACTCGTAGAGGTAGGCGCGGTCGGCGTCCGTCAGGAACGCGCCCGCCTCGCGCATGTAGCCCTTGCAGAACGCCGTGCAGAGGTCCTCGTCGAAGACGACCTTCGCGAGGTTCGTCTCCTCCTCGCCCGCTGGGTTGCAGATCGAGCGCAGCGCGTCGCCGAAGTCCATGTGGATGAGGCCGGGGCTCACCGTGTCGAGGTCGATCATCGCCGTGCCCTTGCCGGTCACGTCGTCGATCATGATGTTGTTGACCTTCGGGTCGCCGTGGAACATGCGCTTCTTGAGCTCGCCCTTCTTCTGCGCCTTCTCCAGGCAGAGCGCGAGGTCGCGGCGCTCCTCGACGAACTTCGCGAGCCGCTTCGCCTCCATCGAGCTCTTCAGGAGCTCCTTCGCGTTCGCGGTCTTCAGCGTCCTGTCATACGCCTTCAGGTAGCCCGACGTGATGTGGAAGCCGGGCAGCGGGTCGGCAATCGCCTTCGGGTCCATGTCGGAGATGAGGTAGTGGAAGTGTCCGAGCGCGGCGCCGCACTCCATCGCGTGCTCGGGGCCCTGCGCGATGTCGAAGGCGTGAGCGGACATGATGCGCGTGATGACGCGCCAGACTTCGCCCTGGTCGTCGACCACGTAGTCTTTCGCATCCTTCGCCTTGATGATGCGCGGCATCTGCCAGACGCGGTCGTCGTTCCCCTTCGCCGCGTCGTCCTCAAGCTTCTCGTGGCAGTGCTTGGTGACCGCGTGCATGTTCGACATGATCACCTCCGGCTTCGGGAAGACGTTGCGGTTCACGCGCTGCAGGATGACCTGCGTCTCGGTGAACGTGTTGCGGTAGATCGCGAGGAACGTGTCGTTGATGTTGCCGTTCCCGAAGGGCTGAAGCGCGACAAGCCGGCCCTTGATATTGAACTTGTTGATGAGGATCGAGAGTTCCATTCTGCACCTTGCCTTTCTTTTTCGGCACATTATACCAAAATGCCGTGTTCGCCATCCGTCACAGGGCCCGAATCGCCGCGACACAGCGCGCCACGACGCCACGACGGCGTTCGACCGCCGCCTGCGCCCGCGCCCCCAGTTCGGACAGGTTCACCCGCGCCATCCTCTTGGCGCCATCCGACGACTCGGCGATTCGACCCTTCGGCCTTTCGATCGATTCGCCGATTCGATCATCCGACCTTTCGATTGATTCGACCATTCGATCATCCGACCTTTCGATTGATTCGACCATTCGATCATTCGAAAATTCGATTATTTCCCCAATGCCCTTCTCCAGTTCCGCCGCGTCCTTGACCTGACGGATCGCATCCGCCGCGAGGAGGTCGCTCATCACGGGACGGAAGTTCTCGGTGTAGGGTCCGACGAACGTGGGCTTGCCGCAGAGACACGGCTCGATCATGTTCTGCGACCCGTGCGCGCAGAGCGACTTGCCGACGAACACGACATTGGCAATGCCGTACAGCCCCATCAACTCGCCCGTCGTGTCGGCGAGGAAGACGGGGGGCTGCTCTGAAGGATGAAGGAAGAGGGAAGAAGGAAGAAGTTCTGAATCTTTCATCTCTTTTCCTCTCGACCTTCTCACGCACGCGAAGCCAAATTTGCGAATGTTCGCCTCGACCGCGTCGGCCTTCTCGAAATGGCGCGGCGCCAAGACGAGAACCATCGGACTCCCCTTTGCGTTCCTCAGCGTTTTGTAAATTCCCAACAGCACCTCGTCCTCGCCCGGCCACGTGCTACCGCCGAGCAGGATACGCGCATCCTCCGGCGCACCGTTCGCCGCGAGCCATGCGCGCAGTTCCGCCTCCTTCGCCGGATTGCGGTGCGCGACGTCGAACTTGAACGAGCCCGTCACCTCGACCGTCTCTCCCGGCGCGCCCGCCGCGACGAGCCGAGCCTTGTCGAGATCGCTCTGCGCAAAGATCTTCGTGAAGCAGCGGAAGACGTCGCCAAAGAAGCATTTCGCGAGCCGATAGCGCGGCGCGCTGCGATCCGAGATGCGCGCGTTGATGAGGAAGAGCGGAATGCCGTACTTTTTCGCCTGGCGGATGAAGTTCGGCCAGATTTCGCTCTCCGTCAAGACGACCGCGCGCGGCCGCACCGTCTTCAGCGCGCTCTTGACGAAGTTCGGGAAGTCGAGCGGATTGTAGATGAGCGTGTCGTTCGGCCCGACTTCCTTCTCCGCCATCTTCCAGCCGGTCGAGCTCGTCGTCGAGAAGCAGAAGCGGACGGACGGCTCGACCGCGCGCCACTCGCGCATGAGCTGCCCCGCGACCTGCACCTCGCCGACGGACACGGCATGGATCCAGACGGGCGCATCTGCCGACGGACGCACGTCGAACGGGTCGTGTCCGAACGGGACGACCGACGGGAACAGCCCCGCCGGATAGAGCGCGAAACGGTCGCCGAACCGCGCCGCATAGCCGCCGCGCCGCAGCATCCGCAGCAGGAACCCCGGCAGAAGAAAAGGATAGACGACCGCGAAGAGAAGATTATAGACGGCCCACTTCATCCTCAGGCCTTCAGCGAACCGAACGGACTCAGCGTCGTGCCGGCGGGGACGTTCGTCAAGACGGGCGTGCCGCAGGCGACCGTCGCGCCGTCGCCGACCTTCATGCCGGGCGCCGTACAGCTGTTCGTGCCCATGAAGACGTCCGCCCCGATCGTCGTGTGTCCGGAGAGCGAGACGCCCGGCGCGATGTTCGCGAAGTCGCCGACGACCGAGTCGTGCCCGACACCCGCACGCGCGTTGATGATGACGAACTTGCCGATCTCCGTGCCGACGGACACGACCGCCTCGACGGCGATGAACGTGCCGTGCTTGAACTCCGTCGTCGGCGAGACCTGCGCCGAGGGGTCGATGAGCGCCGGGAAGTCGAAGCCGCGCAACTGCGCGTAGATCCGGCGGCGGATCGCGTTGTCGCCGATGGCGATGAAGACGGACGCGCCGGGGTTGTCCTTCGCGGCCTTCTCGACCGAACCCAAGAGCGGATAGCCCTCGAAATTGCCGCTCGCCTTTGCTGGGTCGTCGTCCGCAAAGCCGACGACGCGCCACAGCGGCTCTGCCGATGCCGCGTTGATGCGCTCAACCGTCCAGACCGCTTCGCGCCCGAATCCGCCGGCGCCCACGATAAACAGGTCTCTCATGAAAAGGTTCCTTTCTTTTTGACGGGACATTATAGCAAATTACCAGACCGCGCGGCAGTAGATGCCGCTCGGACACGGCAGGGACGCCCCTTCGAGCAGCATTTCGCCCGCCTCCAGCTTCGCGGACGGAAAGAGCTGCCCAAGGATGTTCTGCGCGACGACCTCGGAAAGTCCCGGCGTGTGGGACGAGAACAGCACGAACGCCGGACGGTCGGACAGGAGATCTCGCACGAGCCCCAGCGTCTCCTGGAGATCGCGCTCGATCTTGTACATCTCGCCGCCCGCGCCGCGCCCGAACGTCGGCGGATCGAGAATGATCGCCTCGTATTTACGTCCGCGACGGATCTCGCGGCGCATGAACTTATGGGCGTCGTCGACAATCCAGCGAATCGGACGCTCGGCGAGGCCGTTCAGCCGCGCGTTCTCGCGCGCCCACTCGACCATGCCCTTCGAGGCGTCGAGGTGGCAGACCTCCGCACCGCCGAGCGCAGCCGCCAGCGTGCTCCCGCCCGAATAGGCGAAAAGGTTGAGGACGCGAATACTTCTTCCCTCTTCCTTCTTCCTTCTTACTTTCTCCCGTATCCACGTCCACTGCGCGCGCTGTTCGGGGAAGATGCCGAGGTGCCCGAAGTCCGTGCCGCCGAGCTTGAAGCGGAGGCCCGCCGTCTCGATCTGCCAGTCCTTCGGCAGGTTCGAGCGGCCGTGCCAGCGGTTGCCGTCCTCGCGGTCGAAGGCGGCATCGGCGCGCGACCAGTCCGCCGGGCTTCTCGCCGGTCGCCAGAGAGCCTGAGAACACGGACGCGCCAAGACGTATTTTCCAAAGCGTTCCAGCTTGCGCCCGTCGCCCGAGTCGAGAAGTTCGTAGTCGTCCATAAGATTTTGAATTATACCAAAAAATTTCGGCCGCCGCTTCTGCGACGACCGAAACTTTCATTCAGCTTTGCCAAGCCTGAAAAGACTTAGGCCTTCTTCGCGATCTCGACGATCGCCTTGAAGCCCGCCGGATCCTGAATCGCGATCTCCGAGAGCATCTTGCGGTTCAGCGTCACGCCGGCCTTGATGAGGCCCGCCATGAGCTTCGAGTAGCTGATGCCCTCCTGACGCGCCGCCGCGTTGACGCGACCGATCCAGAGCTGGCGGAAATCGCGCTTCTTGAGCTTGCGGTGCTCGGTCGAGAGGCGCATCGCGCGGTCGACCGCCTCGGTCGCCGTGCGGAAGAGTTTGGAGCGGGCGCCATAGAAGCCTTTCGCCAGCTCAAGGCGGCGACGGCGACGTTCGCGGGAAGCGGGAGCATTCGTAACACGCATGGTAGTTTACTCCTTAAACAATTAGCGACCCTGCAGCGCGCGCGCGTAGGTCTTGGTGACTTTGAGGGACTCGATAGCCGTGCGACCGCAGAGGTTGTTCTTGCGGTTGCGCTTCTTACCGTTGTTGAGGTGGGCGTGACCGCCCTGCGAACGAAGAACCTTACCGGTCTTCGAGAGCTTCATGCGCTTGACGGCGCACTTCTTCGTCTTCATCTTCGGCATTTTCTGTTTTCCTTTCTTTCCTGACCGTTCGGGCAGCTGAAGTGAGCCCGATCCAGATGGAATGAGTACGTATGATACCAAAACGACGGCCTCCACGTCAAGTGGCCGGCCGACGGTCGCCTATCGGCTCGCGAGCGCCAGCTTGATGACCTGCTCGACCGAGTCGGCGTCGGGGTGCTGCGCCAGGATGTCCGTCACCATCTTCGCGCTCGTCTCGTCGCCGAAGCCAAGCGCACGCAGCGCGGCGACGGCGTCGGCGGCAACCGGCGAGACCTCCGAGCCGTCGCCCCCACGCGCGGCAAACGCGAGCGCGTCCACTTTGTCCTTCAGCTCGACGCAGATCTTCGCCGCCGTCTTCTTGCCGACGCCCTTCACGGCCGCCAGCCGCTTCGCGTCGCCTGAGGCGATCGCGAGCGCCAGTTCGCCGACGGACGCGCCCGAAAGGATCGCGAGCGCAATCTTCGGCCCGACACCCGAAACGCCCGTCAGCTTCACGAAGAGCTCGCGCTCGTTCGCCGTCGCGAAGCCGAAAAGGGACTCGTCGTCCTCGCGTACGCAGTGGTACGCGAGAAGCTTCGCATCCGCGCCCTCACGCGGCAGCTTCTCGTAGGTCGAGATCGGAATCAGCAGTTCGTAGCCCACGCCCGCCGCCTCAATCACCGCGCGCGTCGGCGACTTCTCGGCGAGAACACCTCGTATGTAGGAAATCATTTGTCGCTCCTTATGCCATAAAACGGACGCGCCCCTCTGGGGGGCCTGTCCCCACGTTTACTCGACGATCCGGTCGCGGCGGAACGTGACGAAGAACGAGACCATCATGAGGAGCGCGCCGAGCACGTAGGCGCCGCCCATGAGCGCGAAGCCGACCTCGAAGCCGCGCACGCCGTACCGCTGGGACATCGCCCCCATCACGACGCCCGACAGCCCGCCGAAGAAGAACGCGAAGACCGTGAAGATGCCGACGGACGTCGAGCGGTACTGCGGCGGAATGACGTCGAAGAGCGAGGCGTGCGTGTTCACCTCGAAGAAGCCCCGGAAGACGCCATACGCCGCCGTCAGCGCGACCATCGTCGCCGCCGCGTCCGAGAGCCCGACCAGCACGAGGCACGGCGCGCCGCAGAGGAGCGAGACGATCTGGAACCCCAGGCGGAAGCGCGGCATCCGCTTCACGAAGCGGTCGGTCAGGAGCCCGCCCGCCATGATCGCGAGGAACGCGAAGAGGTGGTGGTAGAGCATCGTCTGCGTGCCCGCCGCGCCGACGGACGTGCCGAACTTCATCGCCATGAACTTCGGAGCCCAGAAGAGATAGGCGTTGTTCACGAACACGATCGCCACGAACCCCGACATCGCGCACCACGCCGACGGTTTCTTCGCGAAGTAGACCAGCCCCGAGAAAAACGAGGGGTGAGAATCAATAATCGAATCGTCGAATTTTCGAGTTCTCGAATCGGGGTGAGTTTGATCGGACCTACCCTTCTCGTTATCGGAGCCGTCGGCTTCAGCCGACGTATCGCGCAACGCGAAGATGAAGAAGACGCCGAGCGCGAAGCCCGCGCCGCCGAAGACCATGAAGACGTGCCGCCAGGTTCCCAAGATGCCGAGCGCCCACGCGGTGATGACGCCCGACGTCATGAGCCCGAAGTAGAGCGCGCCCTGGTGAATCGAGAGCGCGATCGAGCGCGTCTCCTTGTGGAACGTCGCGATGAGCGGCGGATAGCACGGCCCGTAGAAGCTCTCGCCGACGCCCGTCGCAACCGAGCGGAAGAACATGACGACGAAGAACGCCGGAATGACGAACCCAAAGAGCCGCCAGTCGCCGACGAACCCCATCATGAACGTCATGAGCGACCACGAGAGGAGCGAGAGCGTGATGATCCACTTGCGCGAGAACCTGTCGCCGACAGGCCCCGCGACGAACGCCATCCCGGCGAGCGTCCACGACAGCACCGTGTTGATCCAGCCGATCTGCACGTCGGTGAGGCCCAATTCCTCCTGGATCGGAATCGTCAAGAGCCCGAACAGCGCGCGATCCGCCTGATGGAAGAAGAACGCGCAGCTGAGCATCGCCAGCATCGCCCACTTGTAGCCGTTTTTCATTTCGTCGTCTCCCCTTCTTCCATTTTCCAGTGTCGGAACCAGTCGATCTCGAACGTGGCCGGGAGTTCGGCGGGCTCCGGTTCGCCGACCCAGCTGTACATGATTTCGCAGTCGAACGTGACATGCAGCGGACGATGGAAGTGGTCGTTCGCCCGCGAGAAGACCGCTTCGCCGTCGACGAACCACGTCAGCTCCGTCGCCGTCCAGAGAAAGCCGTATTCGTGGAAGTCCGCCGCCGGATCGAACGCAAGCGCAATCTTGCGGCTCTTCTCCGGCAGAACCTCGACGCCGCCATGCGCAACGCCCTCCAAGTACGGCGTCTTCAGGCGGTGGACGGTTCCGTACCAGTCGCGCAGCGAGCCGAAGATCTCGAAGATGTCGACCTCCTCGCTGAAGTCGCCGACGCGGAACTTCCTCTCGGGCGCGTCGGAGAGCGGATCGTAAAGCCAGAAGGCGTTGCAGACCTTCGACCGCATCGTCCGCGCGCGGCAGGCGTAATAGCCGTAGAACGTCTTTTTCTGCGCGCGCACGTAGGCGGTCGCGTACGTCGTGAAGCCGCGCCGCAGGTTCTCGACCGTCTTTTCGTCCGCCCGCAGCCGCCGCGCCGTCAAGTTCAGGCAGCCGTTCGTGACGGACACGTTGTCGCGCGCGAACAGGAACCCGGCCGAGCGCCCCGGAAACGAGGCGACCCAGTCGGACCACTTCACCTCGTCGAGCGTCGCGCCGTCAAAGTCGTCCGCGAAATCCGGCGGATGACTCGGCGCGGCGAACGCGGCGAGCAGGAACAGCGCGACGGCGAGCATCGCCTCAACCGCGCAGCCTCTTCACGAGCGCGGCGGCGTCCGCCGCCAGCTTCTCGATCGCGGCGTAGTCGCCCGCCGCGAGCGCGTCCTTCGGGACGATCCACGTGCCGCCGCAGCAGACGATCTCCGGCACGGCGAGGTAGTCCGCAACATTGTCGAGCTTGACGCCGCCCGTCGGCATGAACTTCACGCCCGTGAAGCGGAACGCGCCGAGGAGGTTCCTGATCATCTTGACGCCGCCGGCCGCCTCCGCCGGGAAGAACTTGACCATCCGGCAGCCCGCCGTCAGGGCCTGCGACAGCTCGCTCGCCGTCGCGATGCCGGGGCACATCGGCAGCCCCTCGGCCTGCGCCGCCGCCATCACGGCCGGATCGAAGCCCGGCGCGACGCCGAACACCGCGCCCGCCGCCTTCGCGGCCTTCACCATCGCGGGCGTGAGGAGCGTCCCCGCGCCCAGCACGGCCTCCGGCACCTCGCGCTTGATTGCCGCGATCGCGCCCGCCGCCGCCGGCGTGCGGAACGTGACCTCGAGGACGGGCAGCCCGCCCTTCACGAGCGCCCGCGCGAGCGGCACGGCCTGCTCTTCCTTCTCGATGACGATGACCGGGATGATTCCCGCCTTGCCCAACGTTTCAACGATCTCCATCTGTTCCCTTTCCTTGGAATGCCATTTCCCTGCCGTTTCGCGGCAAGCGCCCTACATTATAGCATTTCCGAACCGTCAAAGGCAAACGTCAACGCGCGCGCCCGGCTCCGAGTCGTCGCCCGGAGGGTTCCGCGAGGCGCCAATCGCCGCGATCGCCTCGCCCGGCAGCTCGACGCGCCCCGCCGCGCGGCGGCACTGCGCCGTGATGTCGACGGCCTCTCCGCCGAGAAGGTCGCGCGCCAGGACACGTCCCCCGTTCGCGCGGTCGTCCAGCGTCAGCGTCCCGAACGTGCCGAACACGGCGACGGGCACGCCCGGCTCCAGCGCGGCGTCAAAGCGCGCCTCGGCTCGCGGCGTGCGGGAGAGACGGACGGGATCGAGGAGCGGAAGGGCCGCGAAGGCGAGCGCACCGTTCGGGTGGCGCGATCCGACGACATACGGCGTCTCGCCGCCGTCCGCGCCCCGCACGTCCGGCAGGGGCAGGCCGCGCGTCACGCAGGCGGGAGCGACCTGGAAGTACTCGATCTCCTGCTCGCCCGTGAACCAGCACTCGCCCGGCAGGAAACGCCAGGACTCGCGGATCGAGCGGGCGCTGTGGCGCGCCCTGGCGGGCGTGTCGCTTCCGAACGCCGGCGCGTCGCGCTGCCAGACGATGCAGCGCAAGTCCTCGGAGATCCGCCTGTGGCGCGGACGGACGTCACGGACGGGGTTGCCCGGCCAGACGGGCGCGCGCATCAGCGAGAGCTCCAGCCCAAGGCCGGCCGCGAGAAGCGGCTCGTCCTCGGTGTTGATGACGACGCGGCTCGCGGTCTTGTCGGCGCACGCGAGCTCCCAGGCCGCGCGCTCGAGCATCGTCGCCGTCGTCAGCGGATGCGCGCTGTCGTAGGTGCGGAAGACGTCCGAGAACGACATGATCTCCTCCATGTCGCGCGTGACGGGGCCGTATTCCGGAACGCCGAAGACGCGCCCCGTCGTGCCGATGTTCCGGTACGTGTCGGACGCCGGCCTGAGATGGGGGTCTACCGCCCCGTTGACCGCGTTGTTGAAGCCCCGGCAGTGGTCGATGACGAGTTCGGGGTAGTAGCGCTCCTTCATCTCGCTCATGAGCCGACGGTACCAGACGTGGAAATTGTGCACGCCCCAGTCGACCTTCCAGTACTTCACGCCCGCATAGGCCGCCTCGTCGAGCTTGCGCCGCAGGTCCTCCTTCAGCTCCTCCAGCGTGAACGGCGCCTCGAAGCGCTCGCGATACGCCTGGCAGGCGACCCAGACGCCGAGCCCCTTCCAGCCGAAGTCCTCCGTCCGCCGCGCGAACGCGCGCAGGCGGTCGCGGTCGGACGCGCCGACGCCGAACGACGGGAAGCGCTCGCGGTCAGGCACGAGCGACCCGAAGGAGTGGATGCCGTCCGGGCCGCCCTTCGCGCCATACGGCACGTCCCAGCCGTCGTCCACCATGAAGACCATGTCGCCGCGATAGCCCGGGAAGAGATTCGCCCAGCCCCTCGGTCCGAAGAGGATGTCCTCGTTCATGTTGTCGCGGACGCCCGGCACGCCCTGGTCGCCGGGGAACTTCAGCTCGCCCGTCTGCCGGTGGCCCTCGAGCGTCTCGGTCTGCGTCGTCCACGTGCACCAGTAGGTCGCGTGGCGCGCCCGCGAGAGCCGTCGGCCCGCAGACGTGCCGCACCCCGCCAGCCCCATCCCCGCCAGCGCCCCCGCGCCGGCCATGAAGTCCCGTCGTGTCGTCGTTCTCATCGTTCTGTCTCTCCCAAAGGCAAGGCATTCCCTCAATAGGCGATCTCGAGATAGCCCGACACCGGCACGGGCAGGCGGACGAGACCCTTCCCGGGCAGCGGGCACGCGACGGCCTGGCCGAAGGTGTCGCGCGCCGTCACGCGCGCCGGCGCCTCGGCGAGGTCAAGCAGGACGTCCGCGCCGCCCGTCGCGTTCACCACGCACGTCGGCTTCCTGTCGGGGACGGACGCCGCCGCGCCCGCGAGGTAGGCGACGATGACGCGCGCGGACGCCGTCTCCGACTGGAGGACGGGATAGTTCGCCTCCGGGTGGAACGCCGTGAACGTCCCCTTGAGCAGCGTCTCGCGGTGCGCCTGGGTGAAGCCGATCCAGTGCCGCAGCATCCGCAGGTTCCCCTCGCTCTGGCGCGACAGGACGACCGAGTACTGCACCGTCGAGAACAGCGACGCGAGAATCGCCTTCGCCGCCCGTTCGGGCGTCTCGCCGGCGTTCCATTCCAGCATGTCCGAATGGACGGCCGTCTCGCCCGACGTCAGGCGCAGCATGGCCGTGCGGACGATGTTCTTCTGCATTTCGCCGGGGCAGTCGATCGCGCGGATCATGTTCCCGAAGCGGCGGATGCCCGGCGAGACGTACGGCTGGCGGTATTCGACCAGGACGTCGGGATTGATCGCCGTCAGCCGCGCGAGGACTTCCGACATCAGCGCGTCGACGGCGTCCGGCAGGCTGCTGCGGTCGCGTCCCGCGTAGCCCTCGGCGCGCGCCGGGTCAATCTCCGCGCCCGTCTCCGCGTCCGTCTCGAAGGTGAACTGCCCGACGTAGTCGAACTTGAACCCGTCCAGTCCCCACTCCCTCTGCGCGCGGGCGAACATGTCGACGAGGTAGGCGCGGACCTCGGGGAAGCGGGGGTCGAGGACCGAGCAGTACACGGACGGCAGGTCCTTGAGGTACTTCCCCTTGAAGCGCGGGTAGGCCGCGTTCTTGTAGCCGACGAACGGGACGGCGAACCAGGCCATGTACCTGAGGCCCGCGGCCTGCACCTTCCGGACGTGCGCCGCCATGCCTTCGGGGAACTTGGCCCGCGAGACCGTCAGGTCCCCGCAGCGCTCGTAGGCGCGGCCCTTCTCGTCCGTCTGCCAGCCGTCGTCGAGGATGAGCGTCTTCATGCCGAGCGCCGCCGCCCGCCGCGCCTCGTCCTCGACCTTCTCCGCCGTCACGTCCTGCGTGAAGGCGTACCACGTCGAGTAGAGCGGGTCGCGCGCCGCCTCGGGCACGCGCATCGGCACGTAGCCGCCGGCGCGCCCGATCCAGGCCGACAGGTCCGTGACCGTCCTGTCCCAGCGGCGCGCGCGGCGGTCAAGGCGGATGCGGACGGCATAGGCCCGCGTCGGCGCGGCCGGCTGCTCGAAGAAGGAAAGCGCGCACGGGATCGTGCAGTCCTCCTCCTTGAGCCCCGCGCGGCACCGGACGGGCAGCACCGACTCGCTCGCGGCGAACGACAGGCGGTTCTGGTCGTTGGCGTTCAGGAGCGCCAGGAGCGGCATGCCGCTCGCCAGCGTCGAGACCTGCCCGGGATGCCACTTCGGCGGCAGCGCCGGACTCTCCGCCCCGGCGTGCCAGACGAAATGCGTGTCAAGCTGCGGCACGGCGAAGGAGACCGTGAAGGCCGGGGGCGGCGCCGCGACGGCGCTCTCAAGGCGGACGAGCAGCTCGTCCGTCTGCGCCGCCTGCCCCGGGAGGCGCTCCATCGTCACGCGCCATGTCGCCGACGTCGGGCAGACGAGCGTCACGTCGCCGACGCACGTCTCCGGGACGACGTTCGTCACGGCCGCGCCGCAGGCGACCGCCGACCAGGCCAGCGTGAGGGCGATCGCCCCTTGAATCCCTGTCTTTTTCATGTCCTGCCGTTTCCTTTCTGTCATTTTCCCTCCTCACGGGCATGGGCGAAGCGGAAGAAGCGCGTCTCGCGCGGCCCCAGCGTCACCTCGAACGAGCCGACCCCGTCCAGCGTGACGCGCCCCCGTCCGAAGATGTCCGCGCCCGTGCGGGCCGTGAGCGCCATCTTCCCGGCGTCCAGCGTCAGGCGCTTCGTCACGGTCCCGTCCGTGTCGTTCAGGACGACCAGCATCGCCTCGCCGCGGTTCCACCAGACGCCATGCAGGAAGAGCCGATCCGGCGCGTCGACGGAGACCGGACAGTCCGGCAGGTAATAGGCGGAATAGCGGCGGTCGGCTCCCAGGAAGTGCGCGCACGACTCGGCCGGCCACCAGGCGTTGCCGACGACCCGCCCCTCGTCGGGCCGTATCGTGATGAGCATGTTGTGGATCTTGAAGTAGGCCGCGCAATGGAGAATCGCCCGCACCGACTCGGGGGCCTCCGGGTCGTAGGACGGCAGGAGCTTCGGCGCGTAGACCTGGTAGGTGCGGTAGATCTGGAACGACGAGGCGACGACCATGTCGTTCGCCCGCGAGGCGTAATGGACCTGCATCGCCTCGGGCTTCAGCAGGCCGTAGTAGTTGTGCTGCTTCGAGACGGGGATCTCGTAGGCCTCCCCGCACCAGCCCTGGTCGAAGAAGTTGTCGGCCGGGGTGCGCGTGAAGCGGACGTGCCCGAGCATCGCGCCGTCGGGGTTCTTCCTCTTGAGCTCGCGATAGATGCGCCTGTGCATCTCGCGCATCCCCCGGAAGAAGTACTCGCCGTTCGCGCACCCGTGCCGGGCGTTGCGGCAGCTCTTCGGGAAGGAGATGTCGAAGTAGAGGTTGCTGACCGCGTAGCCGGGGTTGTTCAGGAACCAGCAGTGCGACCAGAGCCGCCAGTCGAAGAACGACTTGTCGCGGAGGCAGCCCCAGATCCAGCCGCCGGCGTCGCGCTTGGCCCGGTCGTTCGGGTCCATCTCGAGATAGACCGTGGCGGGGTCGCCCGTGAAGTTCCACTCCCGCCCGTACCACGCCCAGAGCGGCGAGTACGGCGAGGCGATCGCGGTGCCGCCATACCAGAACACCTTCTCGCCGTTCGCCTGGCGCCGCTCGAAGCGGCGGATCTTCTCCTCGTCCATCCCGCCCGGCATCTTCATGTCGCAGAAGGTCGCGACGCTGCCCGTCCAGCGGCACATCTTCGACGGGTCGAAGTTCTCGAGCGCGACGTTCTTCGGCCGGACCGGCGTCGGGTTGAGGTAGAAGCCGACGGCAACCGGCGTGCCGGACGCGGTCGGCGCGTCGACGAAGTTGACCGTCATCTTCGCCGCGCGGCCGTCGACCGCGAGAACGTAGCCCCGGCGGCGGTCCGTCAGGTTCCACCCGCGCAGGTCCTCCGTGCCGCCCATCATCCCCGTCGCGCCGTCGCCCGTCCAGAAGAACGGGCGCGTCGCCGGGTCGAAGGCCCATTCGCCCGACCGGCCCTTCGGGAGCGGCAGCTTCTCGATGACGTCCGACCCGTCGTCATGCCCCGCCACGTACTCGCGCCGGAGCGGGATCTCGACCGCCAGCGAGCGGATCTCGCCGGCGGCCCGCACGAGGTCGAACCAGAGGTAGCCGTCGAACTCGGCGCGCACCTTCGCGCGGATCGCGACGTCGCCGCCGTCCGCGGCGAGCGCGTAGTCCGCGTAGGAGACGTGCGGGTCGAACGACGTGACGCGGAACGGGACCGGGCGGCCGTTCACGAGGACCGCGACCGGCGCCGCCAGCAGCTCGCGCCCCGCCGAGACGACGGACGTGACAAGGCCCGCGCCGCCCAGCCGGACCGTGCGCCGGAAGCAGTCGAACCCGTCCGCGCGGAAGGTCGGCGCGGGCCACGGCGGCGGCACCGTGTCCTCCGCGCCGGCCGCGCAGTTCTCCCAGACGGGATGCGCCGGGTAGCGCCCGTAGTACGTGTAGCCCTCGGCCAGTCTGCGGCCGTCCGGGCCCGAAAAGGCGTAATGGAGAGTGTACTCGCCCTCGGGCAGCCGCGAGACGTCGAAGCGCTGCTCGGCCAGCCCGCGGGCGCGGACGGCCGTGCCGGAAAGCCTCAGGAGGCTCGTCGCGTCCGTCTTGAGGTCGCGGAAGTCGAGGTCGATCCGGTAGTCGCCGGCCTCGGTCAGGTTGTTCTCCGTCATGAACAGGAGCTCGAGCTTCGGGATGTCGGTCGTTACCGACCGGAAGACCAGCGGCTCGCGCGGCCGCAGCGGATAGGAGCCCCAGAAGACGAGGGCCTTCCCGTCGCCGGGCTCGCGGAGCGAGACGACCTGCGTGCGGGCGTTCTCGCCCGGGCCCGGCACCCGCAGCGCCGGGAAGTCGGGCGCGCTCACCGTCTCGCGCAGGAAGACGAGCGCCTGCGTGTCCCGCTGGGCGTAGTTGCCGTGCCCCAGGGTCGTGCAGTAGTTCTCGTCAAGGTCGATGAACTTCACCGAGCCCGCCTGCCCCGAGTGGTAGTTCCGGCAGAAGTTGACGTGCGGCGCGAACTGCTCCCCGGCGGGCGTGAAGCCGACGTCCGCCCACGGCACCGCGATCTCGACCGTCCACTTGCCGTCCTTCACGCCGTTGGCGACGCGCACGTTCGCGGCGTCCCATTCCCGCTGGCCGTCGCGCAAGTCGCAGATCGTCCCGCGCGCGTTCACGATGATCTGGTGGAGCGGCGTCTTCAGCCCGTTGCCCGACAGGTAGAGCTCGACCGAGTCGTCCTCGTAGACGTTCCCGTCACGCTCCGCGATCCGCGTCTTCAGCCGGGAGCCGTCGGACACCATCGCCGCGTAGAAGCACGTGTCGTCCCAGGCGAAGTAGCATTCCGGCGACCGGTCGGACCACGCCATGTCCTCGGGCGCCAGCGTCCCGTCGCATTCGTAGGAATACGGGACGAAGGCCCCGTACTCGGCGCGCGTCACGACGCCGTCCAGCGTCGGCGTCTTCTTGCCGATGGCGAACTGCACCGTGTCGGCCCCGGCGGGGCACGCGCACGCGAGAAGGCAGAGCCCCAGGAGGCCCCTTGTCCGTTGACTGTTCATCTTCCTGATTTTCCTCTTGCGTTTCACGGAACAGGTCCTCACCGGACGATCAGCATCAGGCCGCATCCGCCGATCCTGGCGTAGATCGTGTTGCCGCGCCGGTGGAATCCCATGAAGCGACGCGTGCGGTGAAGCGTCCCGGCGAACGACCAGCTCGCCAGGTCCAGGCCCTCGAACGACGCGGCCGAGAGGACGGGATAGTCGCCGACCGGGCATTTCACGTCCGCCAGGGCGGGAAGCGTCACCGTCACGCGGCCGGAGAACGCGCACGCCCCCGTGACCGTCAGGCCGCTGGCGTCCGAGACGTCCAGGGCGGCGACGCCCTGCAGCCCGACGGCGTCGATCGTCCCCGCGCCCGCCAGCGCCGTCACGACGGCGTCGCCGCCATCCAGCCGCAGCGTCGCGCCGCTTGCCACGGAAACCGACGAGTAGAACGCGTTCGTCCAGGCCGGGCGCGGGCGATCGGCGAACCACTTGTGCATCAGGAGGTCCTGCAGGTAGTCCCGCTCGCGATCGGTCAGCGTGCGCGAAAAGGCAACCTGCTCGCCGACCCAGGCGCCGCCGGGGACGCCCCGGTCTTCCTGTATCGAGTTGACGTGCGTGTCGCCTGTCGCGCGGATCCCGACCAGCGCCGGAGCCGTCGGCATCGCCGTCTCCAGCGGGTTCTCGACGGCGACCCCGTTGAGCCAGAACGTTCCGTCCCTGACGTGCGGCGAGGCACCGTCCCCGCACAGCATGCCCGAGGTCGGGCGGAAGAAGTCCCAGTGCGACCCGATCTCCTTGCAGGGGCCGTAGTCCGTGCAGGAGAAGAACAGCGAGTTCCTGCCCTTGTCCTTGTGGACCGTGTAGGCCTCGCGAACGGTCGAATAGGCCCGGTTCATCCACATGGCGGCCGAATCGCCGCCGAGGACGGAGCCGAAGTAGAGGAATGGGCGTGTCACGCCCGCCGCCGTCTCGACGTCGACGCGAGTGGGCAGGGCCTTGACGAACGACCCGCTCGCGTCGCCGCGCGCGCGGGGGTCGTCGGGACGGACCGAATCGGCGACGACGCCGTTGCCCCGGACATCGGCCCACTGCGCGAGATGCCGGCCATACGCCTCGTCCGTCCTGTAGACGAGCGACGCCTCGTCCTGCGCGTCGAAGTGGAAGAGCGCCTCGTCCAGGAAGCATTCCGGCACGGGCACCGAAAGCGAGCCGGCCTCAACCGTCAGCGTGCGGACGTCGGCCGGCGGCTTCGCCAGCGTCACGGCGCCCGCGCCGCGCTTGACGAGGTCGCCGTTCCCGCCGGCGACGTTCGCCAGCACGGCGTCCGACTCGAAGTCGAGGACCGGGCGGACGTCTTCCGCGAACGTCAGCGCGGGCTGCGGCATCGCCGCCGCCGGATGCTCCGCACCCAGCCACTTCTTCATGAGATACGCCTCGGTCGCGCGCCGCTCGCCGTCCGTCAGCTCGCGGTCGTAGAGCAGGAACTCGCCGACCTGCATGCCGCCGCTGTAGTCGTCGTTGTTCCGGGCCACGGCAATGGCGTCGACCAGGACCTTCTCGCGTCCGGAGAAGGCGACGACCATGAACGTCGACGTCTCCTTGAGACGCGGCGTGTAGGCATACGGGTCCGTCGGCACGCCGTCCAGCGTCCAGACGGCGGACGCCAGGCCGGGATGCGAGTAGTTCTCGCTGACGAACCGGCCGTGGACGCCGCCTTCCACGCCCTCGCGCATGAACGTCATGTTCTTCGACCCGAAGTACGGAACGTACGTCAGCGCGGCGTCGACCTGGCGCACGACGGCGAAGCCGGCCCTGAAGCGCGGCGTCGTGTCGCCCCACCAGGGGAACTTCACGAAGGACGGGCCCGCAGCCTGGAAGTCGATGGCGTCAAGGCCCGTGGCGGACGCCGCCCGGGCGAGCGTCGGCTTGCGCGGATAGTCCAGCGTCGGCGCGGCGGCGACCGGGCGGCCGTCGCAGTCGCGCCATTCCGTCACGAACGCCCGCGTGTCGCCGTCGGGCGTGGCCGTCGCGTAGGACGATGCGACGCTCGCGTCGAGATGCACGGCCGGATCCGCCGCCGGGGCGGGCGACGCGGGAATCGGCGCGAGGCGGCCGAACCGGACGGCGCCGCCGCGCACGACCACGGCCGCGTCGGACGGATAGAGCGCGTCCGCCTCCAGCGTGCCGTCGCCCGTCTTGACAAGAGCGCCGGATGTGGCCACGACATCCAGGACGCGCGACGTCTTCCCGTCCGCGACGCCAAGCGCCGAGCCGGCCTTCTTGACCACGACCTGCCCGAGGTCCGCCTCGCGCGCGGACGCGCGCTTCGACCACTTGCCGTGGAGATAGGCGTTCACGCGGACGCGCTCGGCGCGCGTCAGCTCGTTCGTGAAGAGCAGGATCTCGCCGACCAGCATGCCGCCCGTCTGCTCGGAATAGTATCCGTCGGAGGCGATGGTCGAGAAGACCATGTTGCTCGCGGAGCCGAAGGACATGACGTACTGGTTCGTCATCCCGTCCCCCGTCCCCAGCGCCTTGCCGTCGGGGCTCGGCCAGAACCTCGCGTCCACACGCACGCCGTTGGCGAAGATGAAGCCCGTCCGCGCGCCGTAGTTCGCGCTGCCGCCCAGGAGCCGCGCGGCCGGCTGCAGCGTCGGCACGTCGCGCGCGCCGAGCACGGCGTTGAACACGGGCTTCTCGTGATAGCGCGCGACATAGAACGCCTCCCGGCAGTTCTCGAGCTGGGGAAACGCCATCAGGCAGTTCGCCGGACCGAACGCCGTCCCCGACGCGCTGCCGGCGCGCGAGCCGAAGTCGAGCATGTCCAGCCGGCTGTCGGAGGCGCCGGCGGCGACAGACGGCGGGTTGACCTCCGGGATGCGCGAGGCGATGGGCGCAGGGACGATGGCGGAAAGGCCGTTTCCGCGCACGTCCTCCCATTTCGTGACGCACGTGCGGTCGCCGGCGGCGACTTCCTGCCGCGTTTCGGGGACGCTCGCGTCCAGGTGCAGCGCGGCGCGCGCCAGCAGGCCGTCGAGAAGTCTCTCCCCGTCCTGCCCCGGGAGGACAAGCCCGCCGTCCTCGACATAGACGCGCACGTCGGCGCCGCTCGTGCCCGCGACCGACAGGTCGCCGGCGCCGAGCTTCGTCAGGGCGCCGCCGTTGTAGAGGACGCCGATCTCGGCCTTCGTCCCGGCCGCCGGGACGTCAACCTCGGGACGGGCGTTGACGGAAAGCTCGGAAACCTGCGGCACGAACGACGCCGTCCCCGGAAAGCGGAAGACCGCGTGCGCGTCGCCGGCAAACCACGACCCGGAAAAGCCGTTCGGGTTCTCGACCGTGAGGCCCCGCGCCCCCTCCCGCCGGGGATTCCCCTCCTGCCACGAGAAGCCGTTGCAGAGGACATGGCGCCCGTCGCCGACGACGGAGCGGACGGAGACGTCCGTGCGTTCGCTCGTCGTCTCTCCCGTGCCGATGCCGATGCGCTGAAGGTAGACGGCCTTGTCCGGGCACGGGAACGTCACCGTGTCGGCGGCGTTGGTCGGCGGCTCCGCGAGGGGCGCGCCCGACGCCGCGTCCTTCCAGTTCGACGCCAGGGCCCACTGCGCCTGCGGAGCGGACGGCGCGTCGAAGACCGCGTCAACGGCAGATGCCGGCACCGCCAGGACGGCGGCCGCGCCGGAGAGGAACTGTCTGATCCTGAATGTACTCATATGTCTGATTCTGAACGTGTTCATGTGATGGACCTTTCTTGCTTGACGGCGCCTACTTGGACGCGGCGCTTCCATGCGGGACGATGCCGAGGCCGCCGAACAGCGGCCTGTCCGCGGCAAGGCGGAGGTGAACGAGGACATCCCAGCGGCGGCCACCGGCCGCCAGCGGGCCGTCGCCCAGCCGTCTCGCCAGGCAGTCGCTGAACTCGGCGACGAGCGCCGTTCAGGCTCGGAGGGTCTTTATACCCCCCCCCCCCCCCCCACACACACACACACACGCGCGCACACGGGGCTTTCTCACGTCTCATTTCAGTCTGTCCTTTCCGTAAAGGCGCTCCATCAGGCCGAGCTTCCAGCGGATCTGCTCGGGCCCGGCCGCGTACTCCATCGACGGCTCCCAGCCGAGGCGCGAGTCACGCTCGACGAGCTTCAGCGCTGCCAGCGCATTCGCGTACTCCGCCCGGGCGTGCCGCATCATCTCCGCCCTGTCGCCCTTCTTGTGCGCGAGATAGCCGCGATTGAGGTTGATGGCCGTCTCGACCGTGCGCTGATGCCACTCGCCGACGCCGACCATCTCCTCCGCCTTCGCCCGCCGCGCGCCCGTCAGCGTCTCCGCCGCCGCCTTCAGCGTCGCCACGCCGTCCGCGAAGTCCGCGCGCATCCGCTCGAAAAGCTCAAGCTGCTTGCGGCGATAGTCGTCGTCCAGCTCCGAAAAGGCGATGTTCTGCTCACGCGCCTGCTCCAGGTCGAACGGGAAGTTGAGGATCGCCATCCACCGCATCGTGTGATACGCCTTCCTGTCCTGCGGGAACTCGGCATGCGCGATCTTCCGTCCGCCGAAGTTGAACGGAAAGGCCGGACCGATGCGGAACGGGCCGTACTGGTTCTCGTTGTTGGCGACATAGTTGACCTCGGTCCGGCTCCACTTCCGCCACGCCTCGACGACCTTGTCCGCGTTCGCCTCGCCGAAATCGCGCGCGGCGATCTTGCGGATGTGCTCGTCAAACGGCAGGCCGCCTTCCGTATACGCCTCCTTGGCGAGCTCGGAAATGAAGGAGGGGTACCAGCCGAAGTGATGCGTCTCCATCAGCCCCGCGACGCCGTATTGCGGATCGACAAGCCCGTCCCAGCGCTTCTTCCACTGATGGGGGCACGGCAGGTAGGGCGCGACGCCGTAGTCCCACGTGAGCCCGGCCGTGTTCGCCATCGTGTAGAAGCGGCGATTCCCGGCCTTGGCCGCCCGCGCCTGCGCCGCGTAGTGGTCGGTGAAGCCCGGCGTCGAGACGGTATAGTCGCGACACGTGCAGACGAGTCCGTTATCGTGCCTCGTCACCGCCCCGTCGCCGAGCGTCCCCTGGATGGCGACGCCATCCGGGAAGCGCGGAATGAGCTCCGCGCACGCCGCGGCGTCCTGCTGCGACCAGTTGTACGTCCAGAAGACGATCTCCATGCCGGGCGAGTGCCTGTGCAGCGCGTCCATGACCGCCCGCAGCCAGTCCGGGTAGTCCCTGCACGGGAACCAGCCGGCGAGCGGACGCGGGTCAGCGTGGTCGATGTCCTGGTGGCGAACGGGCTGCACGCGCGGGTCCCTCGACGGGAACTGGCAGCTCTCGCCGACGAAGACGATCCCCTTCGCGCCCGGATGCGCCTTCGCGATCCGCCCGAAGCTCGCCTCGATCGCCTTCGCCCCTTCCGGGTCGTCCGGATGCGCGAAGCACGACACGGTGCTGTAGAGATAGGTGTCCAGCCCCTCGCGCCGCGCCCGTTCGATCAGCCCGTTGACGTCCTGGCCCGGGCCGGCCGCCGTCCGGTCGACGTCCTTGACGTAGACGACGATCGCGTCGAAGCCGTGATGGGCGACAAGCTTCAGGTAGCTGTCGGGGAAGATGTCGCACGCATAGCCCGAATGGACCATCCGCGGGCTGAAGCGCATGCGGCGGCGTTCCGCGCCCCGGCGGAGGAACGGCCCCCTGCGCAGGTTCATGAGGTCCTCGAGATGGTAGAGGGCCTGGGCCGCCTGGCGCTCGTCCGCCGCCCGGATCGCGACCGTCTCGCCCACGTCGACCGTGTAGCCGCGCGCGCCGCCGAGCGCGACGGCCAGCCCCGCCCCGGACGCGCCGCGCCGCACGCCGCCGGCCGCGACCTTCATCGAGACCGAAAGGTAGTCCTCGAAGTCCCGCGCCGCCCGGTGCAGGACCTCGCCCGCGTCGGCGGGAATGGAGATGACGACGCCCGGCTCGAACGCGAACTCGTCAGCCGCGCGCGTCGCCGACGGGTCGCGCCGGTCGGCCGCGTGCACGGTCTCCAGCCGCCGGCGGAACTCGTAGGCCCCCTCGGCGCGGGCGCGCGCCACGGACGCGATCAGCGCCCCTGCGACGAGGGCCAGGCAAGCTGCGTTCAGGTGTCCGGGCATCGTCCTGTCGTCCCCGCCTTACTTGCCGAAGATGCGGCGGAAGTGGTCGAGGATCAGGACGACGCCGGCGTCGCCCGTCTCCTTCGACGCCTTGAGCGCCGACTGCGCGTACCACGCCGTCTTGTCGAACTCGGCCATGTTCACCGTGTCGGGGCAGAGGGACATCATGAGCGACGTCTCGCCCTCGCCGGCGTGGTCGAACGGGTACTTCTCCAGCACCTTCGCGTCCATGAGCGCATGGTTCTGGATCCAGATGAACGGGTTCGCGTCAAGGTTCGTGTGGTCGGTGTAGTAGCTCGCGGACGAGGGATCGCCCCACCAGCCGTCGCCCTTCTTCTCCTCCAGGAACTCCATGATCACCTGGCGCGACGCGAGGCGGAACGCGAGGTCCGTCGGCATGCCGGCGGCGAAGTCCTCGGACTGGTGATGGACGAACGTGTGGATGTTGCGGAACCCGACGTCCAGGAGCCCGCGGAAGATCTGGCGGGCGATCGGCACGAGCGCCTGCGAGTCGACCGGGATCGAGCCGCGCCCTTCGCACGGCGCGACGGCGCGCGACGACGCCCCCCAGTAGAAGCTGGGGAGGATGACGACGTCGGCCTCCTTCTCGTATTCGTGGAGCGCGCGCTCGACGGCGAGCGTGTCCATGCCGACGGGCAGGTGCTCGGAGTGGTACTCAAGGACGCCCAGCGGCAGCACGACCGGCGTCCGCTTCTCGATGGCCGCGCGGATCTGCGACGGCCGCATCAGTTCATAGCGCATGATTCCGGGCCTCCTCAGTTGCAGACCTCGATCGGGCCGTTGACGCCGATCTGGGCGGGCGCGAGGTTGGCGCAGCCGTCCTTCGTGATCGCGACCGGCTTCTCCCAGCGCAGGCCGAACGTCGGCGACGTCACGAACGTGTCGATCTGGAACGTCATGTTGGGCTGGAGCTCGTAGTCGGAGCTCGTCTCCATCCACGGCGCCTCGACCTCGATGAGGCCCGTGCCGTGGCACGGCCCGTAGAAGTAGTTCGCGCGCTTGCCGTGGTCCTCGTAGAACTTGATGAAGTCCTTCGCGACCTGCGAGGCGAGGATGCCGGGCTTGAGGTGCTCCTCCGTCCAGTAGTGGGCGTCAAGGCCGAACTGCACGAGCTCGCGCTTCTCCGGCGAGAGCTTGCCGCAGCAGACGGGCAGGCCGATCGACGGCGAGTAGCCGCAGATCTTCGCGGAGAGGTTGAGCTGGACGATGTCGCCCTCCTGGATCACCCGGTAGCTGGAGCGCGAGATCGCGTGGCGGGTCGACTTCTCGGCGAAGCAGTACATCGGCAGGCCCTCGTACTCCGCGCCGTTCTCGTAGATGCACTTCTGCGCGACGCCGACGAGCTCAAGCTCGGTCTTGCCGGGCTTCAGCTCGGCCATGACGGCCTTCGTCGCGAGATCGGTGATGCGCGCGGCCTCGCGGATGCAGGCGATCTCGTTGTCGCTCTTGACGCGGCGCAGATTGAGCATGATGTCGTCGGCCCACTCGATCGTCGCGTTCGGGTAGCATTCGCGGATGCCCTCGAACTGCACGCAGTTCGTGTTGAGCTTCGCGGCGACGCCGATGCGGATGTTCTCGCCCGTGACGCCGAGCTTGCGGAAGACGTCCTTGAAGCTCTCGCTCCTGAGCTCCGGGTACGACGGGTTCGCGCTCTCGCGGTACTGGTAGACGACCGCGATCCGGTCCATCCAGCTGAAGTCGCCGGCGAAGACCTGGCTCTCGGGGCCGACCATCAGCATGTACTCGCCGTTCGCCGCGATCGCGACGCCGACGCGCTCGAAGACCGGCCAGAAGTTCGAGAAGTAGCGGGTGTCGGCGTAGTCCGCCTCGCTGCCGTTGACGACGAGGACGTCAAGCCCCTTCGCCGCGACCAGCTTCGCCGCGTTCGCGACGCGCTGCTTGAACTCTTCGACCGGGATCTGGATTCGTGCCATTTTCTGCATTCCTTTTTTGCGTGAGTGTGAAATCAGGACGGACTTCGCCGTCGATTGGCGTGAATTGTATCATATCTGCGCCCGACAAGGCAAGTATGAAAAAAGAAAGGTCGACTATAAAAAAAAGAAAGGCCCTCGCTTGCGAACGGGGGGCCTGTCCCCACGATTTTTGGGGTCTGTCCCCACGATTCTACGGCTTATCGTTCCGTGATCTCCACGGCCGAATAGGGGGCGACGGAGACGTCGCGCACGCCGCGCGCGTCCCGCACCGTCACGCGGACGGACGGCGTCGCGTTGACGACGACCGTGCGCCGCCCGTCGTCCGCCAGGTCGACGACGCGGTTCGGCGCGTAGACGGCGACGACGCGCTCCGCCTCGCTCCAGCCCTCCAGGAGCGGATAGCCCTCGCCGGGGCCGTGCGCGCGGAACCCGCCCTTCTGCAGCGCCGCGCGATGCGCGTCGGCAAAGGCGATCCACTTGCGGATCTCGGCCTTCTGCGCCGCCGGGATCGTGTCCAGCACCATCGAGTACTGCACCGTCGAGAAGATGACGGACAGGATCGCGCGCGCCGCGTCGTGCGGATCGTCGGACGGCGTCCACTTCAGCATGTCGGAATGGACGACCGCGCGGCCGCCCGTCAGGCGCAGGTCGGTCGTGCGCACGCGGTTGGCGCGCGCGTCGCCGGGGCAGTCGTTCGCGCGCAGCATGTTGCCGTACGCCGCCGTGACCGGCCCCGCATACGGCTGGCGGAACTCCAGCAGCACGTCCGGGCGCACCGCCTTCAGCCGCCGCGAGATGTCCGCGACCAGCGCCTCGGCCGCCGCCGGGATCGACTTGAAGTCCCGCCCGCGATAGCCCTCGGCCGCCGCCGGGTCCGCGCCGCCCGCCGGATCGTAGACGTTCGCGCCAAACGTGCGGAAGAAGTCGATGAAGTCGATCTTGTAGCCGTCGAGGTTCCAGCGCACGAGCCGGTCGACGAGCTGGTCGGCGAGGAACGCGCGCACCTCCGGGAAGCGCGGGTCGAGGATGCCGAGCCGATGCTCCCAGAACGGGCCGCTCGCCAGGAACTTCCCCCTGAACGCGGCGTAGTGGCGGCTCCGCGCGTTCATGAAGGGCAGCGCGTACCAGAGGACGTACTTCATCCCCAGCCCGTGGATCCTCTCGACGTGCGCGCGCATGTCGGGAAACTTCTCCGGCACGGGCTCCCAGTCGCCGTGCGTCGTCTGCCAGCCGTCGTCCGCGATGAGCGTCTTCATGCCGAGCCTCGCCGCCTCGGCGCACTCGCGCGCCAGCGTCGCCGCGTCAAACGCGCGGTTGAAGGCGTACCAGGTCGAGTAGACGCTCCCGTACGCCGCCTCCGGCGCCGCCGCGTCCGCAGCCGGCAGCGCCCGCCGCACCCAGTCCGCCGCGTCGCGCACGGCGTCCGACCAGTGGCTGTCGCGGAAGTCGAGGCGCAGCTCCATGCGCCAGTCCTTCAGCGGCGCCTCGGCTTCGGTGAAGACCTTCAGCGTGACGTGGAAGAAGAACTCGCCCGGCTTCTCGTGGACGATCCGCTGCGCGCAGTCGACCTTGCGGACGCACTCGCTCCAGGCCAGCGTCAGCCGGCTGCGGTCGCCGTCGTCCACGAACGCCCGGACCGGCGTGCCGAAACAGAACTTCGACATCTCGCCGGCCGCGAAAAGCGCCGCGTCCTTGTCCGTCGGCTGCCAGTAGTGGGCGGCTGCGCCCACCGGCACGTCAAGGGAGATCTCGACGACCGGCGGCACGGCCGCGTCCGCCGCGCGCGTCAGCGAGATGCGGTGCGTCTCGACGCCGCCCTCGGCCGTCGCCGCGTCCGCCACCCGCCAAAGCGGGTCGGCGCCTTCGGACAGCTTCACCGCGACCGGACACGGTCCGGCGACGGTCTGCGCAGCCAGGAAGAACGGAATCGCCACGGCTGTCACTCCCCACCCCCCTTCTTGCCGACGCGCACCTTCACGAACGTCGCCGGCTCATGCCACTCGCCGCCGCGCCAGCCGACGTTCTCCTGCGTTCGCCCGTCGCGATGGACGAGCATCAGCTTCAGCGCGCCGTCCTTGACGCCCAGCCCCTCAAGCGGCACCTTGACGACCGCGCGCCAGCCGTCGGCGTTCTTCTGCACGGAGATGACGGACATCGTGACGTCGCTGCGCACGCCAAACGCGCGCGCGCTGACCGAGCCGCCATCGGCATCGACGGCAAAGTGGAAATACGGACAGGGCGGGGCCGCCGTCGCGAGGAAGACCTCCCAGTGGTCGGACAGCCAGATGTTCCGGCCCGTCTCCGGCGCGCCCTCCGACCGGAGGCGGAACCAGAGCGCCTCGCCGTCGTTCGCCAGCGTCGCCTCCAGCGGCGCCCCGCCGAACTCGCTCGCGCCCAGCGTCCGCGCCGTGGCCCAGCCCGTCCCCTCCGGCGAGGCGAGCGAGAGCGGGTCCGCCGAGAGCGGGATCTCGACGGCGCGCGCGGCGTCCGCCGCCTTCGCCGCCTTCGCGCGATGCCCCTCCATCACCTCGCGGATCTTCGAGACGAGAAGGCGCGACGCCGGATGCGTCGCCTTGCGCTCGGCCGACGCGAGAGCCGCGAACGCCCGCTTCGCCGCCGGCCTGTCCTTCAGCAGGAACGCCATCTCGTCGACGGGATTCTCGCTCCAGGCGCTCCGCCCGGGGATCCTGAACCAGCTGTCGCGGACGATGTCGTAGAAGACGCGCATCTCCGCCGCCGCCTCGCGGAACGCGCGCGAGAAGAACGTGTCGCGCAGCTGCTCGATGTCCGCCTCGGGATCCCACAGCAGCCGGTTCGTCACCCAGAAGTCGAGCGCCGAGACGTACTCCGCGCCGTTTCGGTGGACCCATTCGGACCCCGTGCGGACGACGCCCTTCGCGAGCATGATCCGCAGGTCCTTCTGGACCACGTACGAGACCGGGCGCGGGTACGCCGCCCCGCACCCCCAGTACTCGTAGACCGAGAACGCCGGGCACAGCCGCGACCAGCCCTCCAGCTGGCGCATCGCGGCCGCGTTCGCCGGGTCGTCGAACGGGCGGCGCGCGTCCTTTCCGATCGCGCAGTAGTTGACGACGGCGTTCGGGTGGAGCCGGAACGGCGGCGGATCCGTCGTGAACATGTAGGCGAAGGTGTTGAGGCGGAAGTTCGGATACCGCGCGGCGACCTTCGCCGCCACGCGGTTGAACCAGCGGTAGTAGAGGGCCGTGCAGAAGAGCGTCCGGTCGTCCTCCTTCCGGAGCCGCGTCCCGTCCGGCAGCGGGATCGGCTCCAGGCAGCCGGGGCAGCAGCACTCCTGGTTCGCGTCCTCGATGCCCAGCCCTGCCGTCTCGCAGGGCTGTCCGCCCTCGATGCGGTCGCGCATGAAGTTCTTCGCGACCTCATCGACCGCGCCGGGCGACGTGTAGCACGTCCCCGTCGCCCGGTAGCCGCCCTTCATGCGGACGCCGTCCACCATGCAGAAGTACTCGGGATGCGTCTCGTGCAGCGCGTCCCACGGGAGGAACTGGCAGATGTTGTGCCCGTACCAGTCGTCGCCGTCGAAGCCGAACGCCTTCCGCCGCGCCGACGAGCCGACGGCCGAATCGGCCTTGAGGCGCAGGACGTACCGCTCCGTGCGCGGGTCGTTGTAGAAGTAGCCGTTGCTGATCGACCAGGAGCGGGTCGCCATGGCGGGGATCCGCCGGTAGCCGACGTCACGCGCCGCGAGGTCGGCGCACGGCGTGAAGACGCGGTCGACGCCCTTCGCGCACGACGGCCAGATGACGTCGGTGTTCCGCTCCAGGAGGTCATATGCGGCAAAGCAGTTGCCGCAGGGCTTCGCGCCGAAGAGCCAGAGGTGGCCGTCCTTCTCGCGCACGGCAAAGCCCTCGGTCCCCTCCAGCGCCTTCAGGTCGTCGTCGAACGCCCCTTCCGCGAGGCGACGGCCGATGTGGACGCGCGCGCCGGCGGGACGCGCCGACGCCTCCGCGACCGGCAGCTTTGCCCCCGTGATCTCCTCCACCCAGTACTGGAGCTCGCCGGCGGCGAAGCGCTCGTTGGCCGTCGGACGGTCCGGCACGACGATCGACGCCTTCGGCGCACCGCCCGAAACCAGCGTCACCGCGGACAGGAAAAAAGTCGCAACCATGTCTCACTCCCCCTGCGCGACCCGCGTGAAGCGCGCGTAGCTGATCGTGGCGTTCTCGGCGTAGAGGCGCAGGACCGTCGTCTCCGGCGGCACGACGAAGTCATGCGCGCCCTCGTCCCACGCCCTCCCCAGGAAGAACGCCGTCGCAAACGTGCCGTCCGGACAGTCGTCCCTCTGGTCGGTCGACCTGTAGCGCATGACAAGCGCGCGCCCGCCGCGCCCGGCGACCGACGCGCGCATTCGATAGGCGAAGCGCACCGTGTCGCCCGGGCGGACGGGTATCCAGTCGCTCCGCACGCTGCCGCCAGCCCCGTTGCCGCCGATGACGAGCCGAAAGCCGCCGGGCCGGTCGGGGTCGGGCTCGATGCGCCGGTTGGAGCCGGCGCTCCAGCCCGCGAAGCCGCGCGGCCCGAACGCGAAGTCCGGGTTGACGTTGAGCGTCGCGGGGCTCTCGACCCGCGCGAGCGACACGTTCTCGACGACGAGCCGGTCCCCCGCGTTCGGCTCGCAGAAGGTCACCGTCGCCCGCACGGCGCCGGGCGGCACGGTGAACGCGTCGTCGTGGCGCCGCATCCGCGCGCTCAGGACCGACGTGTAGAACGCGCTCCAGTTCGGCGCCTGGCGGACTTCCTTGCCGGCGGCGTCCGTGAAGCGGACGTCCCACCCGGCGAGCGGCTGCCCGTACTGACGCGCCAGCCACTTGCCGCAGAAGAACAGCTTTTCGTACTGCGGGTAGTTCTCGATCACGCGCTCGCCGTCGACCTTCGCGTCGAAGGAGAGATGCCAGCGCTCGTATTCGCCGACCGCCTGGACAAGCGGCGCGACGACGGCCAGGAGGATGCCCGTCGCGCTCACTTCGCCTCCTCCAGTCGCACGTCGGCAAGGAGATAGCGCCCCCACGCCGTCTTCCGTCCGTAGGAGACCGTGAACATGAACATCTCCGCCCCCTCGGGCGCGACGAACGGAAACGCGCAGTCGATCCATTTGCCGACCGGCGGCGGCGCGTCGACGAAGGCGCCCTCGATCCCTCCCTTCCGTCCGTCACGCTCCCGGGCGCGGACGACCTTCACTTCCTTCCAGTCGTCGCGGAGGAAGGCAAACGCCGTCGGGAACGCGCAGCCCGTCGAGGGCGCGCAGCCCGCCGGGCCGAGGCCCACCCCGTCGCCGAGGTTGTGGACTTTCATCTTGAGGACGTACTTCCGTCCGCCAACGACCCTGAACGGACGCGAGTCGGCGATGGCGATCCGGCAGACGTAGCCCGTGTAGCCCGCCTGGTTGCGCAGGAGCTCGCCGGAAAACGTCCGGCAGAAGTAGTCGCGGTAGTTGCCCGTCTCGAACCGGTCGCCGTTGATGAACCAGACGCGCTGGCCGAACTGCTCCTCCTCGGGGACCTGAACCGCAGAAGCCGCAAGACAGGCCGACAGGCCGAGGGCAAGCGTCGCGCAGATGCGTCCCGTGCGGGGTGTGGCAATTGTGTTCATGGCATTTCTCCTTTCGTGCATATGGCATTTGTCCTTTCAAGACGATCAGAAGGTCTCCCCCGAACGGAACGCCAGCGACAGGCTTTCGTTCGGAAATTCGCGCTGCCGGCAGAGGTAATCCGAGACCCGGGCCGCGATGACGTCGCCGTCCGCATAGTTGTCCGCCTCCAGCGTCGTGACGGGGAGGCTGAAGTACGGGCCGGCGCCGCCGTTCGAATAGCAGGCGAAGCCGAGGTCTTCCGGGAGGCGGACGCCCGCAGTCGCCAAGCCGTGCAAGTAGCCGGTCGCCACGAAGTCGTCCGTGACGAACACGAGGTCGGGCAGCGCGGTCGGGCTCGCGACGCGATCCGTCGCCATCTGGAACCCGCAGGCGAAAGCTCCGTCAAAGCGCCGCCTCGCGTCATATCCCCGCGTGAGCGGCGTCAAGAGCGTCTCGACGTCGACTGCGCGCAGGGCCTTCACGACATCGCCCAAGAGTCCGTCGAACTGGCAGAACCCGATGATCTCGGCCTTGCGGACGCCCCGTTGCGCGCAACGATCGGCCAATGCCGCCGTCGCCGCACGGGACGAGATGCCAAAGCGTCCGACGCATCCGCTCGGCAGGTAGGCGCCTGCGCTGTTGCCCACCACGCAAAAGGGGACGCCCAGCCCGGAGAGGTGCCGCTCGACGTCTTCAGCCCCATACAGCAGCACGATAAAGTCGATGCCCTGGCTCTGCGTCTGTTCCAGGCCCCGGTAGTCACGTCGACGCGACCTGTCCGCCAAGGCCATCACCTGACTGACTATGTAGCCGTCCGCCTGCAGCCGGGTGCGGAGCTTGGCCAGGTGCACGCACATCTGGGGATTGATGTCGAGATCCGTCATGACGATCAGCACGCGACCGCGCAAGGCCCATCCGCGCGAAGGCGTCACCACAGATCCCAGGCGCGTGCGCCCGACCACCTCGCCCGCGTCGGACAGCCGACGGTAGGCCGCGCGGACGGTGCTTTCGCCGATTCCAAGGCTCTCTGCAAGGCCCCGAATCGTCGGCAACCGTTCGCCCGGACGGTAGAGGCCCTGCCGAATCGCGTGGGAGATTCCCGTCGCCAGCTGCTCGACGAGCGTTTCCGGGGTTGACAGGTCGACCTGGAACGGGAACCCTTCGGGCATCACGTCACTCCATTCCCTCAAGCGCGCACGCGATGAATGCCGAGACGTTGTGGACGCCGAGGCCCTTCCAGCTCGCCCACTCGCTCTTGTCGAGCGCCTTCTGGGCCTGGTGCAGGAACTGGATGCGCGGCGAGAACGCGCGCGTGATGTCGAACGCGGCGAAGGGAATGACGCAGACCGCGTCCCACGAATCGGCCGTGCGCCGCACCTCGACCGTCCATTCCGGCGGGTTTTCGCACAGGTCGTAGCCGGCGTTCGTCACCCGGCGACCCGTCGGATCCACGCCGAGCAGGTAGTACGGCACGGCGGGGTCGCTGCGGCTCGTCTGCAGGAAGAGCCCCCAGTGCTCGTTCTCCCACAGGGTCTTCGCCGTCTCGGCTTTCGACTGGAAGACGGCCGGATCGTAGCCGGCATGGTACTTGACGTAGAGGTTGCGCCCGTCGTGCGCAAGGCGCGCCTCGACCGGCGCCGTCAGACTCTTCACCAGCTTGAACATCGGCAGCAGCTCCCTGTCGGCGCGAAGGACGAGGGCCTCGCCCCACTCGGCGCCCTCGATCGCCCGGATCGACTCGCCCTTCACGCGCGGGATCGTCGAGCGGCCGCCCTTCACGAACGTCTTGCGCGCCTGCGCGAGATTGCGCTCCATGATCTCCTTGATCTTCCCGACAAGGGCCTTCGAGACGGGGTGGTCGGCCTTCGCGTAGGCGTTCGAGAGCGCCGTGTAGCACGTGAGGCCAAGCTTCTCGTCGCCGAGGAAGTAGTAGCCCGTCAGCCCCACCGCGTTGTCGTAGTAGTAGCTCGGCGAGCTGTCCGCGTACCACGCCGTGCGCAGGGTGTCGTAGAAGACGCGCATGTCCGCCGCGCCGGCGCGGTACGCCTTGCGCAGGTATTCCTCGCGGCAGTCCTCCAGCGGACGGCCGGCGTTCCACAGCAGGCGGCACGTCACCCAGAACTCCATCGCCGAGACGAACGGCGCGTCGCCGCGATGGCCCCATTCGGAATTGACGCACGTCGTCTTGCGCGCGGCCATGTAGGGAATGTCGACGGCGAGGATCTTCGTGATCGGACGCGGGAACGCCGCGCCGTCCCCCCAGTACTCGAAGAAGCTCAGCTCGTCGCAGCGCTCGGCCCACTGGTCGAGATAGAGCTTCGCCTTCTTGTTCGTGCCGCCGAAATAGTCCTGCTTCATGTTCTTGAAGATCGGCGCGTACTGCACGGCGACGTTTTTCGGCAGCGCGATGGCCGGCGGGCGGCTCGCGTACATGTAGGCGATCGTCTCGATCCGCGTGCCGGGCCGGAGGCGGTCGATCTCCTCGGCGATGCGGCTGATCCAGAGGAGGAACTGCGTCGAGCGGAAGAGTTCCTCGTCGTCTTCGACCTTCAGGACGCGGCCGTCGGGAAGCGCGAGCGGCGCAAGGCACTTCGCGCACGTGCAGACGAGATTGTTGTCCTCCGCGCCAATGCCGTACTGGAAGCACGGGATCCCGCCGTCGATGCGCTCGCGCACGAAGTTCTTCGCGTACTCCGCCGCGCCTTCCATCGACGACCAGCAGGCGTTGCCGTCGAACCCGCCCGTCTGGCGCTTGCGCACACCGTTCTGTTCGGCGTAGAATTCGGGATGCGTCTTGCCATAGCGCTCCCAGGGCAGGTATTTCAGCGTGTTGTGGCACTCGGACCCGTCCATCTCGATCCCGACCGTCTTGAGCGGACAGTCGAGGTCCGACGCATACGCGCGGTTGCGCAGGAAGTGGTAGAAGTCGCGGGCGTCGTGGTCATGCATGAACGCGCGGCGCGCGATCGTCGGCTTCTCGCGATAGCCCGTCTGCCGGACGACAAGATCCCTCGTCGGCGTGAAGATGCGGTCGAAGCCTTGCTCCCGGCAGGGCCAGATGATGTCGCTCGCCCGTTCAAGGATGTCGTAGCAGCCGAAGAGCGCGCCGACGCCCATGCCGCCGAAGACGTAGAGGTCGCCGTCCCTCTCGCGGACGGCAAAGCCCTGCGACGCGCCGAGCCAGGCCGCGTCGTCGGGAAAGGCCGCCTCGGCGAGCGCGCGCCCGACGAAGACGCGCGGCGGCGGAACGTCCGCCGCGTCCGTCACGACCGGCAGGTCCGCGCCCGTGATCTCGCGCGTCCAGTATTGAAGCTGCCCCGCCGCGAATTCGGCCGGCGCGTCGTCCGCCCGCACGACCACCGTGGCAACGGCCTTGCCGTCCTGCACCAGGGCCACGTCGGCACGCGCGACAAGCGCCGCGCCGCTGCAGATGCCCATGACGATCAGTCTTCTCATCACTCGCGATCCTTCTTTGCCCGTCAGCGCACAAGCAGGAGCAGTCCCTGCACGAACCCCAGCCTCAGAATCTCAGCCCGGCCCGTTGCCGCCACGTCTTCGCCGGACGCCTCGCAATAGCCGAACGCGACGTCGGCGCCCGCCACCGCCGGGAACGACACGTCCTGCGGCGTCTCGACAGGGCCTTCCAGCGACACGACCGTCTCGCCGCCAACCCTGACCCTGAACGTGCCGTTTCCAAGGATGCGAACCTTGACGGACACGGATTCCGGCAACGCCACACCCGTCCGCCACCGGCCCCCGACCGAAGTGCCGGACGGCAGAAGAAGCGACCGCGCCTCACCTTCGACGACCGTCGGCGAAGCCGACGCCACGGAAAAGCGACCGTTGCGCAGGAGATCCCGCGAATACTCCCGAAGCCAGTCGTACTCGACCGCACCGATGTCGGGCGTGCCGTTGCAGACGCGCTGTCCGCCCCGCGCGTCACGTGCGGCGAGCAGACTGGCGTCCGCCGGATCGTCGGCCCCCGCCCCGTCCACGACGACGCTCTGCGCGGACTGCGGACGAAAGTCCGTATCCACGGCAATCGCCGCCTCGTTCGTGACCAGGCAGTCGACTCGCCCGTACCGCTCGCAGCCAGACAGGAACACGCAGTTCGTGAACGTCATCTCGTTTCCGTGCCAGCCGACCTTCCCCATCAGCAGGGAGTCGACGCACTCGTAATGCCCGCCCTCAAGGTTGAAGGACGAGCCCGGCCCGAACGTGCAGCTGCGGCAGCCGTACAGGTTCGAGGCCGAGCCGCCCTTCACCAGGCACCCCAGGAGGCGCGACTTGTGCGTCACTGACGCGGAATCCGCGACGTTGCCGTCGAAGAGGCAGCCAATGCACGTCGTGTCCGAAGAGACGGTCTGCATCTGGCCGAAGTTGTTGGTGACGATGCAGTTCTCGAGCGTCACGGCGTCGCGAGACGACCAAAGGGCATGGAAGGCCGCGCCGCTGACGAGCTCGTTCCCGTCCTGGCCGGCAGACGGGTCGTAGCGCGTCCGCCCGCCCGTCAGCGTGAAGCCGCGCAGGGCCACCGCCCCGTTGCTCGCGGTGGCGCTCTGGACGCGGACGCACGAGACGGCATCCTCGCCGCGTCCGTGCGCGTCCGCGTCCGCCGTCGTCGCGGCCGCGCCCAGAATGACGGTCGCCTCCGGCCCGTCCGTCGACGCGAGCGTCGTGCCGGGCCTAATGAAGGCCCGGCACCTCGGCAAGCCGGTGGCGGCAGGGTCGCCGCCGCCCCGGTCGGTCACGCCCTCCCCGTAGACGCCCGGCAGGGCGTAGAGGGTATCGCCTTTCACGCACTTGCGCATGCCGCACACAAGCGTCTTCACGGCCGTCTCCCGCGTGAAGCCCGTGTTCGCGTCGTTCCCGCCGCAGGCGTCGGCGTACCACTCGTTCGCGCGCAGGATCTCCAGCTCGACCGGCCCCTCGCCATCCTCGACCGTGTAGGCGAAGACGCCGCCGGGCAGGTCGCGGAAGAGGTTCGTCACGCCGCCGCAGACGACCGCCGAGGCGTAGCGCGTCCCCGTCTCGGACGGCGCGAGCGTGATCACGGCGCCCGCCGGCAGCGTCACGGACGTCGCCGTCTCGCCCAGCGTCAGCCCCGTCGCCGCGAGCCCGACCTCCCTTGGCTTGGTCACGGAGACGGCGCGCAGACGCACCGTCTCCATGACCGCGCCGGACATCGGCACGCCGTCGCGCCAGGCCACCGGGTCGCCGTTCACGTCGCCGCAGGCGAGCGCCGCCATGACGTCCGTCCAGAGGAGCCAGTCGTCCGAGCCCTCCGCCGGCACGCGCGCGCCGAACTGCGCCGCGCCGCCCTCGACCGGCCGCACGTCGCCGTCGGCAAGGCTGACGAGGTGGTCCGTCGCGCTCGTGTAGCCGACGGGCTCGCCGTCCTTCCCGTTCCAGACATGGACGGAGCCATAGTAGACGCCGGCCGTGGCCAGCCGCGCCCGGCCGCAGGCGGAATTGAGCGAGAGGACGCCGCAGTCGCCCGCCGCGCTCGACTGAAAGGCGAACCACCCGAGCCCGCATCCCGGCCCGTCGACCCGCGTGGACGCGCAACAGGACGTGGCGAGCGAGCCGCTGCCCGTCACGCGGCAGCGGAAAAGCCACATGTTCCAGGCGGCCCAGCTGCCGTAGCCGGCCCGGCAGTCCGCAAACACGCAGTCCGCCGCGACATGCTGCGAAATGCCGTAGTTCGAGCGCTGCGCGCCGATGCCGCCGCCCTGGTTGGTGTAGCGCTGGCCGCCCTCGCTTCCCAGCGTCCGGCCCTTGCGGAAGGTGAAGCCCTGGATGCTGGCGACGCCGCCGGCGTTGATGCGGAAGGTCACGCACCGGCGCGCGCGGGGACCGCACCCGTCGTCGCTTTCCGGGTCAAGCTCGCCCTCGATCACCGTCACGCCCGCGCCGCCCGTCGACTTGATGAGCACGCTCTGGTCGCCCTCGACGAAGACGCGCGAGCGGAAGTTGTCCGCGTCGCCCTCATACCCGCCCTTGTCGTAGACGCCCGGACTGACGAGCACGATCGCGTTCTGGCCCCTGTGATTCTGGTAGAGGTAGTCGATGGCGTACTGGATCGTCCCGAACGGCGCCGACTCGCCGCCTGCCGACGCGACGTCCGTGCCGTTCGTCGCGACATGGACGACTTTCGCGGCGTAGACGGCCCTGTTCGTGACGACGACGTCGCGGTCGCCCGGCGGCGTCATCAGGTAGGTGCCGTCCATCCGGGAGAGGCGGACGGTCGGGAACGTGGCGTTGAGTCCGTTGTAGATGCTGTTCTGGGACTTCCGCGCGTTCAGGTAGGTGTCGCGCGGCACCGACGTCCCGTACCACTGGAAGACCTTGCCGTCCGGCACAACGGGCCGCACGAGCATCTGCGTCGGGTACGTCTCGGCGTAGACCGTCGTGCCGGCCGGATGCCGGACGCCGTCGATCTCGACGGCCGCGTCGAAGTGGAGGCCGCCGTATTTCGGCGCGTCCGCCTGCGCGCACAGGGCGCCGACGAGCAGGCTCGCCGACAGGATCGTTTCCGTTCGTTTCTTCATGGCTTTCGTTTTCATGTCGTTGCCTGTCATTCGCCGGCCGGGCCTCCGGCCTCGTCCAGCCGCCACATGCGCGTCTCGCCGTTCTTCAGGTCGACGTCGATCGACTCGACGCCGCGCCCGTAGGACCGCTTCTCGTAGACCTCGTACGGCGAACACGGCCGCTTGAAGCGGATCGTCCGCCGCCCGTCGCCGGTCGCATGAAGCGTGACGAAGCTCTCGTTCGCGTAAAGGACGTCGCCGGGCCGGGCGAAGAGATGACAGCCCGCCTCCGCCGCCAGCTGCGCGACGAGGTCGCGGTGCAGGAACACGTTCGCGCAATAGACGCTGCGGACGCCGCCCCGCATGACCGACGCGAACACGACCCTGCCGTCGTCCGCAGACGTCCCCAGCGTCTGCGCCTGCGGATCGTCCACGTAAAAGGCCGGGTTCAGGTAGTTCTCCACACGGGCGACCGTCTTGCGCCCGAACTCGCACGTGTGGATCTCGCCGTCAAAGGCGCCATAGACGCGGTCGGAGCCGACCGCCCTGAAGAACGGCGTGCGCGTGCCGTCGTAGAGGCGCACGTTCAGGCCGACGGTCCTCGCGATGTTGGCGACGTCCATCGTGCGCGCGGCCGTCCGGTCGATGAAGCCGGGCGCATACAGCCAGAGCACCGTCGCCCCGTTCCGGCGCGCCTTGGCGTAGACCGCCGCGCGCTGTGCCTCGGCGAGCGCATAGGCGTTGACCATCACGTAGAGCCGGTAGTCGCGCATCGCGGGGTTCGCGAGGTCGTCGAGAAAGTGGTAGTCGACCGGCGCGCCCAGCCGGTTCAGGTCGCAGAGGCGCCAGAAGTCAAGCGCGTTCTGCCCGACGATGGCCGACGCGCAGTGGATGGCGTCCGACGAGTAGACGAGCGCGATGTCGTTCGCCTTGCGCATCCCCGCCGCATACGCCGCGCGGGCGATCCGCTGCTGCTCGGCGAAGAGCGCCAGGATGCGCGGGTCGTCGTAGAACGACTTCGTGCCCGGGAACCACGACGCCTGCATGTCGAACCACCAGCCGCGCGTATGCTCGCAGAGGTTGCGGCCAAAATCCCGCTTGAGCATGTTGAGCGTCCCTTCGGGGCCGCTGCCCGTGACAGGATCGTCGGCGGGCGACAGCGCGTTCGACCGCCGCGTCAGGAAGGTCCGGTCGTCGTCTTCGCTGATGAAGACCTTGCCGCGCAGGAGGAACGCGTCCTGCATCGTGCGCCCGATGACGAGACCGCCCGGCTCGCGGTTGTTGTAGCCGCCCGGCGCGGCCAGGAAGTCGATTGCCGGCGAGTCGAGGATGCGCAGGACGCCGGACGCCGTGCCGCCGTCGTGCAGCGTCGTCTGGGCGTAGGAGCCGTAGAACGCGCCGACGAGCAAGGTCGGCTGGACGCGCTTCAGCGTCTCGGCGAAATGGACGATCGCCCGCGCCGTGCCGTCGTGGAGGGCCGCAAAGAAATCGGCCGCCCACGGCGCGCGGTTCATGTCCAGGAAGTCGCCGAACGTCGCCGGGTTCGCTCCGCGCACGTAGGGGGCTTCTCCGTTCAGCGCAGCAACGATCTTCTCGTGCTCGTCGCCGATGTAGTCGAAGTCGCCGAAGGACGGCACGAACGGGTTCTCGAACGTCGCGTCGGGCCGCTTCCAGACGCGGCGAAGCTCCTCAAGGGTGCCGTAGCGCTCACGCAGGAACCGCCCGTACTGGCGGCGGAACGGCGCGGAGATGTCGCCCGTCGCCTTCGTCTCGGGCTTGCGGAACAGGCACGGGTAGTACCATTCGCACGTGCCGCCCGCGCAGAGGAAGGTGCCGATGACGGACTGCATTTCGGGATGGCGCGACAGCTCGCGGTAGAAGTCCTCGATCTGCGCGTCCGCCCAGGCCCACCACTTCTCGGAACACATCGAATGCATGTTGACCGCGCGCCGGCGGTCGACGGTCGTGCAGATCCCATGCGCGAACGAGCCGTCCGTAAACCGCACGCACTCATCTGGATTCGCCGCAAGCCAGTCCGCCGAGGGGCTGACCATCAGGCGGATGACGAAGTAGGCGTCCGGGCAGAGCGCCTTGATGCGTCGGATGCGCTTGACGGTCTCCTCGACGCCGTCCAGCTCGTCCTTTTCCACGTCACCGGGCTTGAGGCCGCGCGTCCAGGCGTAGAGGTAGTGGATGCGGAGGCCGGCCTTGCCGATGTCGCGCAGGTAGGCGTCCGGGACGCGATGCGGCATGAAGGCGGTAAAGGACATCGGCGGCAGAATCTCGCCGTTGACCGACACGCACGGCACCTCGCCGCATTTCACGAGCTTTGCCTGTGCGGACGGATAGATGGGCCGCGCCGCTTCCGGCTGAACCGCGTCCGCCAGCGTGGCCACGCACACGCCAACCGCGCAGACGCCCACCGCAATTGTCCGTCCTGTTGTTGCTGAAGACCGCACTTTCCCCTCCTGTATTGACGCAAGGTAATTGCTACGGGAGGAAGTATATCATAATATCGGATTCAACCTCGGAAGAAACTGAAACACAAACAACACAATGATGCCGAGCAGACGCCACCAACGTCGCTCGGCACTTGGCGCACGGCAGGAATGGACTCTGGTGCGTTCGTGCGTCAGGCCAGTCCCTGCTGGCGCAGGAGCGCGGCGATTTCGGGGTCGCGTCCGCGAAACGCGCGGAAGACCTCGATCGCCGACTGCGAGCCGCCCAGCGCCAAGACCGTCTCGCGGTAGGCCGCGCCGACACGCCGCACGGCCGCATCGTCCGCCAGCCCCGCCTCCTCGAACGCGCCGTAGCAGTCCGCGCTCATCACTTCGGCCCATTTGTAGCCGTAGTAGCCGGCGGCATACCCGCCCGCGAAAATGTGCGAAAACGAACAGAGAAAGCGGTCGCCTTCCACCATCGGCACGCCGAAATGCGCAAAAACAGCCGATTTAACGTCATTTTCTGACATCTCCCGTGGGGACAGGCCCCCCACGTCGGGGGTCTGTCCCCGTGCTTCTGGCGGTGTCTGTCCCCAATTTTCGGGGGTCTGTCCCCACGAATTCGGCGGGGTCTGTCCCCTCCTGATTCGGGATGGGTCATGCAGGAGGAGGTCGGTCTTGGCGAAGGCGAGCTGGCGGCGGCAGGCGCTCGCCGCGCGGAAGTTCTTCGCCGCGCGCACCTTCGCCTTCAGCTCCGCCGGCACCGCAATGCCCGTGCGGTCGTCGAGGCACCAGTTCTCCATGAACTGCGAGGCAACCTCCACTGCGTCCCACTCGACGAGGTTGATGCCGGCGGCATCCTCCTCGTCCACTCGCGTAAGCATGCACTGGAGCGCGTGCCCGAACTCGTGGAACAGCGTCTCGACCTCGCGGAACGGCAACAGGCACTTGCCGTTCGCGTCCGGTCGCGGAAAGTTCGTGCAGACGAGCGCGAGAGGCGCTTGTGAGAAGGAAGAGGGAAGAGGGAATAAGGAAGAAGTGCGGTTGCCGAGGCCTTCTTTTGTGTTGGACAGCACAGGGGAATCACTGTCAATTCCGCACTTTTTCCTTTTTCCTTCTTCATTTTTCCTTGTGTTTCTGTTCCTGAACTCGTTCATCCAGGCGCCGCCGTTCTTCTGCCCGTTGCGGACGAACGGGTCGAAGTAGAAATGCGCAATCGTCTCGCCCTTCTCCTTCACGGCGAAGAAGCGGACGTCGGGATGCCAGACGGACGGCTTGGCGACGCCCGTCACTTCCGCGACGTCGATGCCGAAGAGGAGATGCGAGATCTTGAAGAGTCCGCGCAGCACGTCTTCAAGCTCGAAGTGACGCTTCAGTTCCTCTTCGGAGTAGGCATACTTCCGCTCGCGCAAACGCTCCGCCAAGAAAGCGATATCCCACGGTTGAATGGCGGCGGACGCATCCGCCTCCTTCGCCTGCGGCCCATTCGGCTTCTGCGTCCTTGCGAAACCAAGCGGCTCATTCGGCTTCTGCGGCTGACCTGGGTCTTGCGACTGCGCCGAAGCGAGAAGTTCGGCGGCTTCGGTCTTGGCCGGTTCGGCGGTTGCCGCGTCGAGGTCGTCGATCATCCGAAGCGCCGCCGCGACAGACGGCGCGCACTTCGTCTGGAGCGAAAGGTCGGCGTACGACGTGAAGCCGAGGAGCGCGGCGAGTTCCGCGCGCAGCTTCAAGATCTCGCTGATGCGCGCGGCGTTTTCGGGCGCGCGCGTCGCCCGCGCCCGGCAGAGCGCCTCGCGCACGCCGCGGTCGGCGCAGTCGCGCATCGTCTCCGGGTAGTGCGCGTCGTCGATCGTGTAGGTCTTTCCGTCCTTCTCGAAGCGAAACGCCTTCGTCGCGTCGAGAACGGCGTTCGAGAAGTCCATCGCCAACTTCGCGAGCGCCGCCTGAATTTCGTTGAAGCGCGCCTTCCTCTCGCCGACAAGCCCGACGCCCGCGAGTTCCGCCGACTCGACCATCTTCGCGAGAATGCGCACGCGCACCGGCGCAAGGCCGTCCGCCCGCGCGAGAATCGCCTTCGCGGCGCGGCAGAGCGGCTGGGACTGCCCGACGCGCAGGGAGAACGCGACGACCTGCGGCTGAAAGTTCTCCTCGACCTTGCGCCAGGCGTCTGAATTCATGACGGACGTCAGGTGCCCGACCTGCCCCCACGCGCGATAGAGGCCGCGCGTCGCGTCGTCCAGCGCCCAGACGAGGCCCTCGTAGGTCGTCGGCGCGGCCGCCTCCAGCGCGGTGACGGCCGCCTCGGATTCCGAAAGAAGCCGCGGCAGTTCTGCCGCGGCGTACTCGGGCGTGAACCGCCCCCAGTCGGGAAAGCTCGCCGTCTCCATCACTTGACGACGCGCACCTTGATGACCGCCTCGCTCGCCGCGATGGCCTGCACGACATCCGCCGACACGGGCGTGTCGACGTCGATGAGCGTGTAGGCGAAGTCGCCGCGGCTCTTGTTCGCGACCGCGTCGATGTTGACCTTCGCGTTGCCGAGGATCGACGTGAACGTGCCGAGCATGTTCGCGACGTTCCTGTGCAGGATCGCGAGACGGCCAGGCTTCGTGGCCGGGCCGAGCGTGCAGGCCGGATAGTTCACCGAGTTGACGATGTTGCCGTTCTCCAGGTAGTCGCGCATCTCCTTCACGGCCATGACCGCGCAGTTGTCCTCGGCCTCCTCGGTGGACGCGCCGAGGTGCGGGATCACGAGGCAGCCCTTCTGGCCGGCCGTCGTCGCGTTCGGGAAGTCGGAGACGTACTTGCGCACCTTGCCGGACGCCAGCGCGGCGAGCATGTCCTTCTCGTTCACGAGCGCGTCGCGCGCGGCGTTGACGACGATGACGCCCGTCTTCATGAGGGCGATCGCCTCGGCGTTGATCATGCCCTTCGTCGAGTCGAGCGCGGGCACGTGGATCGTGATGAAGTCGCAGTCGCGATAGATCGCCTCGACGTTCTTGCAGACCTTGACCTCGGTCGAAAGCCGCAGCGCGGCGTCGACGGAGAGGTAGGGGTCGTAGCCGAGCACGTCCATGCCGAGGCCGACGGCGGCGTTCGCGACCTTCTGGCCGATCGCGCCGAGGCCGATGACGCCGAGCCGCTTGCCCTGGATCTCCGTGCCGGAGAAGGCCTTCTTCGCCTTTTCGGCCGTCTTGTTGATCGCCGGGTCGGCGGCATTCGCCCTGACCCACTCGACGCCGCCGACGATGTCGCGGCTCGCGAGCAGCATCGCCGCGATGACGAGCTCCTTCACGCCGTTCGCGTTCGCGCCCGGCGTGTTGAAGACGACGATGCCCTTCTTCGCGTACTCCGCGTGGGGGATGTTGTTGACGCCCGCGCCGGCGCGCGCGACGGCCAGCAGGTTCGCGCCGGGGACGAGCTCGTCCATCTTGGCGCTGCGGACGAACGCGGCGTCCGCCTCCTCGAACTTCTCGGTGCGGGCGTAATTCTCGCCCAGGTTCTTCAGCCCGCATTCCGCAATCGGATTCAGGCACGTGTACTTGTAGTTCATGTTTGCTTTTTCTTCCGTAGAGTTTATCGTGGAATCTTTGCCGTCTTCGTCGGGTTGTCCCGCCTGGGTTCGAACCAGGACTAAGGGTATCAAAAACCCCTGTGCGGCCACTACACCACGGGACAGCTTCGTTGCGGCATATTATACCATAAATCGGCTCACGTCTCGGCGGTCGACTTGTCGACGATCGCGCAGATGCAGCAGTCCGACCACACGTTCTCCGCCGTCTCGATCATGTCGATGATCGTGTAGATCGGCAAGATCACGCCGAGGATCATGAGGTTGCCGCCGACGCCGGCCATCAGCGAGAGCGTGAGGAAGTAGCAGCCCATCGGCACGCCCGCGTTGCCGATCGCGCAGATGACGGCGACGAGGCACCAGACGAGCATCGTCGGCAGCGTCAGGACGATGCCGCAGTCGGGCGAGTTCTGCATGACGAAGAGCGACGTCACGAGGATGAACGCCGCGCAGCCGTTCATGTTGATCGTGCAGCAGAGCGGCAGGATGAAGCGCGCGACCCACGGCTTCGCCTTCATGTTCCGCTCGGCCGTCGCGACCGTGACGGGCAGCGTCGCCGCCGAGCTCTTCGTGAAGAGCGCCATCAGCAGGGCCGGCGTCATCTGGCGCATGACCTTGTAGCCGTTCACGCCGCGCAGGCAGCAGACGAGCGGCAGCACGACGAAGAACTGGATGAGGTTGCCGCCAAGGACGACCAGCACGTACTTGCCGATCGAGTCGACGACGACGCCCGCCGACATCTGCGCGGCGAGCTGCGCGGCAAACGCGACGATGCCGGCCGGGAGCGCCCAGATGAGCCCCCTGATGAGCCCGAAGAAGACCTCCTGAAGCCCGCAGAGCGCGCGGTGGAGCGTCCGCACGTTCTCGCTCGTCTTGCCGAGGATCGCGATGGCGATGCCGAGCCCGGCGGAGATGAGGACGATCGGCAGCACGTTGCCCGTCAGGAACGGCCCCACGAGGTTGTTGGGAATCGCGTTGAGGATGTGGCCATAGACCGTGTCGGGCGTCTCGGCCATCTTCGCGACCGTGCCCTTCGCGGCCTCGGAGACGGACGCGAGCGCGTCCGGCGACAGCGCGCCGGGCTGGACGACGAGGTAGAGCCCAAGGCCGACGAGCGCGGCGAGGAACGAGGTGAAGACCGTGAGCGAGAGCGTCTTCGCGAAGACGCGGCCCATGTTCTTGCCCTCGCCGAGCGAGGCCATCGCCGTCAGGATCGCGAGCGCGACGGTCGGCACGGCGACGAACTGGAAGCACCGCGTGTAGGCGGAGGCGACGAAGTCCATGAAGGCGTTGAGCGCGCCGTGGTTGAGACAGCCGAGCGCCGCGCCGACGGCGAGCGCGAGCGTCCAGACGATTGCTTGCTTGAATTTCATTGTCGCAGGTTCTCCTTGATGGCGCGGAATTATACCAAAAAGCCGAACCCGCTGCCGTCGCGCAACCCAAGCCGAGCCCGTCAGCGTACGAGGAGCAGCGCGCCGGGCCTGCCGAAGCTGACGCACAGGCGGCGCCCGACAAGCCGCAGCTGCGGACGGACCTCCGCCGCAAACGTGCGGCCGCCGAAGTCGAGGACGACGTCCGCCAGCCCGTCGGCCGAGCCAACCGTGCCGAGGACAAGCTTGTCGCCCAGCCGCACCGCCTGGTCGAAGCCACGCACGGAGATCCGCGCGCCCGCCGCGAACGACAGCCGCCCCGACAGCGCAATCGGGTCGACGACCGCCCCCGCCTCGACCGTGAACGACATCTGCGCCGCGCGCCCGTACGCGAGGTCGCCGACGAGCGTCGCCCGCGCCGCCTTCGCAGGCAGTTCCGCCAGTTCCGCGTCCGCCTTGCCGAACCACTTCTTCAAGAGGTAGTTACGCGTCGCAGTCTTCTCGCGGTCGGAGAGCGGACGCTCGAAGACGATGATCTCGCCGAGGCGGAAGCCGCCCTGCGCATAGTCGCCGAAGGCGTTCCCCAGCATGTTGGCCATGCAGCCGCCCGCCGTGTGCAGCTCGACGAGATCGTAGCCGCCGCTCGGCGCCCACTGGCCAACGGCCTCCTGCCGTTCGCCGTTGACCCAAAGCTCGCCGTTCTTCACGTTCGGACACGCCGCGCCGAACAGCGGCGTCGCGACCATAATCCTGTCGTAGCTGCCGCTGCGCAGGAAGTCGTTCGCGCTGGCGAAGCTCGCGAAGTCGCGGCCTTCGACATTGGAACGGATCGGGTCGCGCGAACTGCATCCGAGCGGCTGGCCGCCGCCCGCCTGCGACCCGTAGACGAGATAGACCGCGCGGATGTTCGTGAGCGTACGCGAAAGGCCGAGCGTCCGCGCCTCGACGTCCTTTCTCTCCGCCGTCGCGCCGCCATTGTCCCAGCCGCCATGAAACGCGCCGAAGTCGACCACGGGACGCCCGTTGCAGAGGGCCTCCGCCGCGTCGTTGAGAAACGGCTTCTTCGTCGTGTAGTTGCCCTCGCGCGACTGCAGCGCGGCAATCCGGCCCGACCGATCCGTCCAGTTCCAGACGAAGTTCGTCGTGACGTCCTCGCCCGTGCGGACGAACAGGAGCGAAGCCGCGTCGCTTGCGTCCAGCCGCAGCGACGGATTCGCCGCGACCTCGCAGGCGGACGACACGTCCGGGCCGTCGACGACCGCGAGACGGCCGCCCCGCACCTCCAGCCCGGACGAAAGGTCCGCCCCCGCGACGACGGCAAGCGTGCCCGCGCCCGTCTTCGCCGCCGGGCCGTCCGTCGCAAGCGAGCCGACCGTCAGGGTCGCGCCCTCGGCCACGTCCACGGTCGCCGCCGCGCCGTCCGCGCCGCCCACGACGAGGTTCTGCACCGTCGGCACACCCGCATCGTCCGCATAGCCCGCCGGGACGCGGCCCAGCCACTTCTTCATCAGGTAGGCGACCGCATCGCGGATCGCCTCGTCCGGCAGCGCACCGCCCCAGCCCAGCACCTCGCCAAGCCGCAGGCCGCCGGCGCGCGACGCACTGGCCGCGCCGAGCAGCAACTTGAAATCCCCGTTATCGCCCGGGCCTCCCGGCATCCGCCACGCGACGACCTGCCACGCCGGCGCCTCGTTGCCGGCCCTGTCCTTGTCCACCAGATGTCCGTTCACCCAGACATCGCCCGCGTCGTTCGGCACCTGCGCTCCTTTCCCCTCGAACGCGAAATCGCTGACGTAAACCGAAGCCGTGTCCAGCAGGCGGCTGAGAGCCGCCGCATGCCATTCGTCATCGCTGTTGAGATTTTGCGGCATGTAGTGCCGGAACATCCTGGACATGACGTTGCCGCCGCCGTACATGCGCGCATCGACGACCGCGACGACCGTCTGGTACGCGCGCGACGGCTCAAACGACAGGTACTTGCCGGACGCGCCGTAGCGCCCGAAATCCAGGATGTCGCGCCCTGCGCCGAGCGCGTCACGGACGCGCGTCGGACGACGTGCCGCGTCCGTCTGCACGACACGATTCGTCTCTTCGCCCGTCACCGCGTAGGCGGCCGTGTTCGCCCATGCACTCACCGCATCGCCGTCTTCCAGCGTCAGCGCGTCCGCGTCAGACGGATCGAGGTGCAGCGTCAGGTAAGGCGCGAGCCGGTCGAACGTCGGCACGGCCTTGGCGCCCGTGGCCTTCAGCGTACCCGCGCGCACGGCCAGCCGTCCGCCGAAGTTCTCCGCCGTGCCGACCGCCAGCACACCCGCACCCGTCTTCGCGACCGTCGGACCCGTGCCGTTGCCGCGCCCGCCGTCGAGGCGTTCCAGCGTCAGCGTCTCGTCCGCCGGCACATCGAGCGTCACCGTCTGCGGGGCGTCCGACGGATTGGACCCCGAACTGCCCAGCGCCAACCAGGCGACAGACGCCTGCCCGTCCTGCCCGGCCGTGTCGCGACCGAGCCACTTGCGCTCCAGGTAGGCGACCAGTTCGCGCGTTTCGGCTTCCGTCAGCACGCGGTCGAAGACCAGCAGCTCGGCGATCTTCTGCCCGCCCGACGACACGAACTCGTCCGTGTTGTCGATATTGCCCATGCCAACGCCGTACGACGTGAGCGTCGCCGCCGAGGGATTCGCCGCGACCACCTGCCAGAGGCCGTTCCACCGGGCCTTGTCCGGCGCATTCTGCGTCGGCCCTGTCCAGACGCTCCCGTACTTGAGGTCGCCGGCCACATTGTTCTTGACGAGCGGGAACCGAAGGCCAACGCCGTTTTGGCTGCGTCCTTCGGCATCTTTCCCATAGGCGACAAAACGCTGAAATGACTTGCCTGCCAACAAGTTGCCCGCGCCTTCGTCCGACTTGTAGACGCCGACGACCGAACCGATGTTCGTGAGGACGTTCTGACGCTCGCCCGAATAGCCGCCCTGTGTCCACGGCACGGGAATCGCGTTGAAGAAGAGCCCCTTCTTTGAATTCGACGCGCCGAAGTCGAGGCAGTCGGTGCCCAGTTCCGCGTCGCGCACGAGCGCACCCGGCCGAATCGCGTTCTGCGGATGGCTTGAATAGTAGATGCCGTAGGCGCCGTAGTAGTGCAAGTCCTCGACCAAATCGTCCGGGTCGCCGACCGTCAGGTAACGGTCGCCCACGCGCGACGGCACCTTTGTGACCGAGCCGTCGTCCGCAACCGTCCAGCCGTTCGTCTGCGAGCAGTCGAATGCGAAGAGGAGCGAACCGGCAACCCACGCGGGCTCGGCGGTTGCTTTCGGCGTCTCGACGCGATAGGCCTTGTCGCCGCCCACGAACTGGCGGTAGCCGTTCGTGAGTACGGTGACGTCCGGCGTGTCGGCAAGGCCGCGCCCAACGACGCCGCACAGCGCCACGCAACCAACAGACAGGATCATCGCCTTGTAGAGTAGAGACCCACGCCTCGGCTTCGCCGATGCGACTTCCCCCTCATCAAACCGGACGTGCGGATTTCCC
>CAKTZA010000014.1 GCA_934635045.1 uncultured Kiritimatiellota bacterium
GGGAAATCCGCACGTCCGGTTTGATGAGGGGGAAGTCGCATCGGCGAAGCCGAGGCGTGGGTCTCTACTCTACAGCGAGATGACGCGAGAAGCGCAGGAGAAGGGCGTGTCGGCGCTTGCGGCGCCGGGCGCGGCGGGCGGCGGATCCGCGCGAGGCGTTGCGGTCGCGGCCAGGCAGCGGCCCCGGAAATGCCTTTGCCGCGGCCTGGCCGCAGCGGTCGCGGGCGTGGCGTGGGCGGCCGACTCGCTTGGCGTGTCGGCGGACATCGTCGTCTACGGAAGCTCCCCGGCGGCGATCGCGGCGGCCGTCCAGGCCAAGCGCATGGGCAAGTCGTGCGTCATCGTCTCGCCCGAGACGCGCATCGGAGGCCTCACGACAGGCGGTCTCGGCCAGACGGACATCGGCAACAAGGAGGCCTTTGGCGGCCTCGCGCTTGAGTTCTACCGGGACGTGGCCGCCTGGTATGCGGACGATGCGCACTGGACGCGCCAGCGGCGCGGCGACTACCTGCCGGACGGCCAGTGCGCCGGCTCGCAGGGCGCGGACTCGATGTGGACATTCGAGCCGTCGGCGGCGCTGGCCATTCTCGAGGGCTGGGCGCGGCGCGACGGCCTGGCGATCCATCGCGGACGGCGGCTGGACCGCGCGGAAGGCAAGGTGAGGGTCGCGGGCGCCGGCGGAGAGCGGCGGATCGTCTCCTTCGTCACGGAGGACGGGACCGAATACGCCGGCCGGGCGTTCGTCGACGCGACCTACGAGGGCGACCTGATGGCGGCGGCCGGCGTGTCCTATTCGGTCGGCCGCGAGGACAACGCGCGCTACGGCGAGTCGGTCAACGGCAGCGTGCCGTATGCGCGCGGCTCCCATCGTCATAACCTGGCGGCGGGCATCTCGGCCTATGTGGTGCCGGGGGACCGCGCCTCGGGGCTCCTGCCGGGGGTCGAGCCGCATGACCCGGACGCCCGGTCGGGCGCGGGCGACCGGCGCGTCCAGGCCTACTGCTTCCGCATGTGCCTGACGGACGACCCCGCCAACCGGATCCCGTTTGCCCGTCCGCCGGACTACGACGAGCGACGCTACGAGCTCCTGTTCCGCCAGTTCGAGGCGCGGCCGGGGTTCTACGCGTTCGACCTCTCGTCGGAGGCGCACGACTGGCGCCTGCCCTGGATCAACTCGAAGATGCCCAACCGCAAAACGGACACGAACAACCGCGACGGGTTCTCGACGGACTTCATCGGCGGCAGCTGGAGGTGGCCGGAGGCCTCCTACGCGGAGCGCGAGCGGATCCTGAAGGCGCATCTCTCCTACCAGCGCGGCCTCATGTGGACGCTCGCGAACCATCCCCGCGTTCCCGAGACGGTGCGCGCGGCCGTGTCCCGCTGGGGGACGTGCCGCGACGAGTTCGCGGACGGGCTTGGCGACGGCTGGCAGGGGCAGCTCTACGTGCGCGAGGCGCGGCGGCTCGTCGGCGAGACGGTCATGACCGAGCATCACTGCCGCGGCGCGCGCAAGGCGTCCCGTCCGGTCGCGCTGGGGGCCTATGGCATGGACTCGCACCACTGCCGCCGCGTCGAGACGGAAGACGGGTGCGTGCGCAACGAGGGCAACATGGAGGATCACGTCGGCCTTGACGGGAAGACGTTCAGGCCCTTCGGCATCGACTACGGCGCGCTCGTCCCGAAGAAGGGCGAATGCGCCAACCTGCTCGTGCCGGTCTGCCTCTCGGCCTCGCATGCCGCGTTCGGGTCGATCCGCATGGAGCCCGTGTTCTTCGCGCTCGGGCAGGCGGCGGCCACGGCGGCCTCCCTGGCGCTCGACCGGGGCTGCGCCGTGCAGGACGTGGACTACGGGAATCTGAAGGCCCGGCTTCTGGCGGACGGCCAGCGCCTGGCGCTGTAAGGGGCGCGCGATGGCGAGGGCCGGCGAGACGGCATCGACGGGTGAATAAGGAGGCACACATGGACAGGAGAGAGTTCATCGGCTCATCGGCGGCGTTTGCCGCGCTGGCGGGCCGTACGCTTGGGGCGGCGCCGAAACTGCCGCTGAAACCGACGGCGTTCCCGTACCGGCCCGGCGTGACGGGGCGCCACGACGTCTACGCGACGTGGAACCCGGAGCCGGACGCCACGATGGACGCGCAATTCAAGATCCGGCACGCCAGGGGGTCGTGCGTCTACTCGCAATGCCAGCGCTACTGGTACCCGAAGCACTTCCTCGGCACCTTCGACCTGGACGCGGACTCCGAGATCGCGCTGGAGGCGGGCTCGATCACGCGGGGCAAGCCCCTGCCGACCGAGATCCTCCTCGAGCCGACGGCGAAGCGCGCGCTCTGGCACGTGGCCAGGGACGGCATCTACCCCGTGACGCTCAACGCGGGAGACTCGGTCTTCTTCCGCACGTTGCGCGGTCCCGGCCACACGGTCGGGCTCGTCTCGACGTTCGCCGAGGTCCTCACGCGCGACGAGAAGACGGGCGGCATCCTCACCTACCGCTGGGGCGCGGAGCTGACGGTCGACGGGAAGCCGCTCAGGATCGAGCGCGTCACGCCGTCGACGAAGGACAACTTCGCCCTGCCGTTCGAGCACGAGGGCATGGTGATCTGGCTGGACGCCGTGCAGGACATCTTCGCGGACTGCGGGGGCTTCATGGTCGAGAAGGACTCCGGCCACGGCCTGACGTGCCGGCCGAAGCGGCAGGCGCGCCTCGTCCTGCGCGACGAGAGCCTGCCGTTCGCCCCCGAGGGACGGATCCTCCCGTGGTTCCCCGGCTCCGAGCGCCCGCACAACGTCGAGATCTGCTTCCAGGGGCGCAACACCTGGATGGGCACGTGGCAGAAGAACAGCGCGCACGGCGGGCTGGACATCAACATGCCGTCGGGGACGATCCTCACCTGTCCGATCGACGTGGACGACAACATGCTCTACCACTCCATCCGCCAGGGGGACGACAACAACCGCTGGCTGGCGACGCGCCAGTGGAGCGGCCGCGAGACGTGGTGGATCATCTCCAACCACCTGAACCGGCTGCTCGTGCCGGAACACGCCCCGGTCAAGGCCGGCACGCCCTACGCGGACGCCGCCGGCACGTGGGTCTGGGAACACGAGCACGTCCACTTCGACTTCCGCGTCTTCCGCTTCGAGGGCGGCAAGAGCGCGGAGGACTTCTGGCTCGACCCCTGGATCTTCATGCGGGCGGCGCGCTGAAGGGCGCGCGGCCGGCCGATGGCGGGCGACGCCTGACGGCTACCGCAGGAATCGCGGATCGTGGGGACAGGCCCCACATGGGATCGTGGGGACATGCCCCACCGTTGTTTGTGGGGACTGTTTGTGGGGACAGACCCCCGTCTGCGTGGGCATTCGCAGGGGCCTGTCCCCACCTGTGTGCGTCTGAAACGCGAAAATCTCGTCGTTTTCGTGCAGATAACGAGAAATGAGAATTATGTGCGGAAAATCTACGTGGTCATGGCGACCGTCAGTCCGGCGGCGAACGGAGCCGTCCAGAAGGGGAATGCGGACAGGCCCTTTCTCGATTCCGTGTGGGCAATGGTTCGGGGACGCGAATGCAAAAAATATGATATAACCCGAGTTTGCCACTTCATTTTTTGAAAAGCGCGGTTTGAGCCAATGTTCACGCGGGTCGCGTGAAAAATCCGCCATAATTTTTAGCACCTACATTTCAGAACGCCTTGACGCCTGACTTGAGCGCCGCCAGACCTCCTTTCGTGTATATCCTGTCCGCGTTGTCGATGCCGAAGGCCGAGAGGATGCGGCAGATGTCCTCGCCTGACGCGTTCTGCATCATGTAGCACTCCTGCGGCAGCTCGCAGACCTGCCAGTCGCGCAGCGCGGCGGACAGGCGCGCGCCGGACATGCCGTACGACCACTTCAGGTCTCCGCCGTCGTCCCTTTTCGTCTCCGCCGACGCGACCTTCCGCTGGATGAGGCGCATCATCGTGAGCGCGATGAAGCAGACCAGGAGGTGGGCGTGGATGTGCTCCGGGGTGTTGACGAACACCGGACGGGCCTCAAGCGTCCCCTTCATCTCGCGGAACTGGTCCTCGATCTGCGTCAGGCCGTGGTACTTCTCGATGACCTCCCTGTCGTCCATCTCCAGCTCCGACGTCGCGATCTGGTAGTGGCCCATCAGCTCGTTGAACTCGTTGAGCTTGTCGTCGTCGATCATGGCGATGAGCTTCGTCCCGTCCAGCACCTCGCCGTTCCTGCCGTTCACGACGTCCTTCCTCAGGAACCGCCTGAGGCTCCTCGACTGCGCCGCCGTGACCCTGAACCCCGCCGGGTTGGCCCTGAGCCGCTCGACGAAGTCCAGGAACTTCCCGTGCTCGAACACGTCGCGGTCGTAGAAGGCCTTGCTCCAGTACACGACGACCTTCTCCTTTATCCTGCGCCTCTTCCCGTCCTCGTCGTACACCGTCCGCTCCACGACCCGCGACTTGTGGCGGAACCTGTCGCTCACGACGTTGTACCCGTCTGGCGAGACCGCCCACCTGCGCTCCGCGGCCGTGCTCTTCCGCAGGCTCTTCGAGACGATGTAGCCGTTGCCCGCGTCCGTGACGTGGCACATGTTCGTGCCGGAGTACATGCCCCTGTCCGCGACGAGTATGAACCGGTCGAGCCCGAACGTGTCCACGGTCTCCTTCATGGCGGGCCTCAGCGTGTGGTGGTCCAGCGTGTTGCCGGGGAACATCCCGAACGATATCGGGATGCCGTTGTCGTCCATGAACAGCCCTATCTGAACGATTGGCTGCTTCCTGTTCTCCTTGCTGACGCCGAACTTGCGCAAGCCGACCACGGTTTCTGCCGACCTGTTCCCGCCCTTGTCGGACACCTCCGCCTCGATGTCCGGATCCGCGTCCGGAATCTCGAAGAAGAAGTTCGTCACGTCGTAGAACACGGTGGACGGGTTGCGCCCGACGCCGCGCTTTATGCACGTGTTCATCCGGCGGAGGATCTTCCCGGCGTTCTCGTCCAGCACGGTCAGCGCGTCGTACACGTTGTCGCCGTTCTCGCTCGCGACGAGCCTCTCGTAGTATTTTTCGTTCTGGTCCATCGTCGCGCACTTCGACGCGGGCTCGAGGATCCTGCCGTACACGAGAAGCCGAACGATCCCCTGGAGGTCGTACCGTATCTTGGAGGCGTGCTTGACGCTCGCGAGGAGCTGGCCGAGGCCGAGGGCGGAGAACACCGGGTCGAGGATGCACGCCGCGAGCCGCTTCGGCTCGCCCCTGCACTTCGGGTCGCCCGCCTTGAATCTGATGACCCACTCCTCCTTCGGCGCGTCGTTGACGTAGGGCTTTAGCGCGTCTATCAGCGGCCTGCCCTCGCGGAACGACTGGCGCAGCCGGTTCAGGAAGTCGGGCTTCCCGTCGTCGTGGCGCGACAGGGGGCCGAGGCCCAGCACGAGCCTCTTGCCCGATATGGGCTTGCCGTTGCGCGACAGGCGTCTCTTCGATTCGACGAGCCGGAGGTACGGCCTCTGGCAGACGGTGAACTTCTCGATGTGCATGGCTTTCTCCTTGCAAGGTTGCAATCACATGAGAATTATACCATATCGGCGGCGATTCTGCAAGGGGGAGTGTTGATTTCATTGAAGATTTTTATCGGATGCCACGCCGAACGCTACAGACGAAGTGGCAAAGTCGGGCCGTGCGGTTCTTGTGCCATGCGTATTGCCTTTGAAAGAGCAGTTGTGGTATAATATAGACGTTTTCTGCTTTTTTAAAGACCGTTATGATTTATCAAACGCGAGATGAGATGTTGGCGACGTTGGGTGCGAGCATACGCGCGGCGCGGCTTGCGGCGAACCTGTCGCTTGAGACGACGGCGGCACGCAGCGGCATTTCATTGACGGCGCTTCGGAATCTGGAAAGCGGCAGGAACGCCTCGACCGTCACCTTGCTGGAGGTCTGCCGGACGTTGCGGCGAACAGACTGGATCGTCGGCATTGCGCCGCCGGAGCTGGACGATTCGCTGTTTGACCGTCCCGAACGCAGGAAACGGCTGCGCGCCACGCCGCGACGGAGGACGGCATGACGGTTTTCCGGCATGTGTCGCGCATCAACGTCTCCCTGTGGGGGCGGCGCGTGGGAACGCTTGTGCCCGCGCCGCAACGCGGCGCTTTTGCATTTCGGTACGAAAGGTCATTCCTTTCTTCGGGCATCGAGATTGCGCCGCTGATGATGCCGCTCAGGGCCGAGCCCTACGTCTTTGCGGATCTGCCGCGTGCGGCGTATGACGGGCTGCCGCCGATTTTCGCCGATTCGCTGCCGGATACGTTTGGAACGGGGCTTGTGGATCATTGGCTTCAGGTTCATGGGCTTGCCCGTGACGAGATTACGCCTTTGGATCGACTGGCCTATCTCGGCCGGCGGACGATGGGGGCGCTGACTTACGAGCCGGATCGAGGTCCGGGTGGGCGTCCGACGGCGATTGACATGCGCAACCTGGTCGAGTCCGCGTGGCGCGTGCTGAACGGCGAGCTGGCTTCGGCGACGGGTGAGGACGCCCTGCGGGAAATCATTCGTCTGGGCTCGTCGGCCGGTGGTGCGCAGGCGAAGGCCGTCATCGGGTGGAATCGCCGGACGAACGCCTTTCTGATCGGCGACCGGGACTTGCCCGAAGGGTTTGAGCATTGGATCGTCAAGTTTACGCCGCCCGAATATCCGTGGCGAGGTGAAGCGGAATATGCGCTGTATCGAAAGGCTCGAACCGCCGGAATCGACATGAGCGAGTCTTGCCTGTACGAGCTGGACGGTCTCCGGCATTTCATGACGAGGCGATTCGACCGCGCGGACAGGGAGCGGTTTCACGTGGCGACGCTTTCGGCGTTGGCGCACCTGCCGCCGGAAACGCCGCCGGCGCATCGCCGGTACGAGCAGCTCTTGGCGACGGCGGATGAGCTTGGGCTGGGCTATGAGGCGCGCGAACAGCTCTTTCGTCGAATGGCTTTCAACGTGCTTGCGGGCGAATGCGACGACCATCCGAAGAATTTCGCGTTTCGGCTGAAGCAGGGCGGCGCGTGGGAGCTTGCGCCGGCCTACGACTTGACGGGCGGCGATTTTCCGAGCGCCGATCCGTGGCGCGCGCATGTGGGCGTGCATCAGCTTTCGGTGAACGGTCGGCGGCGGGACGTCACAGAGGACGACCTGCTCGCCGTCGCTGACCGCTTCGGCATCGGCACGGCCCGCCGCGTCCTCGCCGAGGTTCGCGCGGCGTTGGCAGAGAAGACAAGTTCCTAAACCACGGTGTTCGTCCGCTCTTGGAAGCCTTGAGAGTCAGACGTGAATGATACCACACCCGGAGGGGCTGCCCCCAACTGAAAAGCTACAGTCGCGCTGTAAACTGGGGTCAAGGGGGCGATGGCGTGGAAAGCTTGCCTCTGTCATTTTTTTTGCGCAAATGGATAAATTTTGGGGAGGGTAATATGATAGACTATTGCCATCTTTCACGAATAACGAGGTGGCCATGCAAAAGCGAATCGAGCTCAACTCTCCGCGACAAAACGAAGTCAAGATGCGAGATGCCCTTATTTGGGCGTCGTTGATGGGGTTGCCCGTGATGCTGTGCGCGTGCGTCCTGTCCGCGTCGGGTGCGGAAGCCTGCGACGGCGAGTATGTCGGCGGAATGGGCAATTGGTCGTCGTCCGCAAGCTGGAAGAACGGCGCGAAAGCGGCAGGGGCTGGGGCGATCCTGACCGTTCGCGCGGAGGAGAAGAACGCGGCCGGCTATTTCCTTTCGCTCGACGAAGACGCGACAGTCGGGCATATCGTGCGTCCGGCAGACTGCGAACAGCCGGAGGGGTTGTCGTCGAAGTTCAGCTCCTCGAGCTTTTTCCTGCGTACGGCGACGGTTGGCTCGACGTGTGCCCTGACGCTTGATTCGGGAATCGCGGGGCAGCCGGCGACAATTCGGCATCCGGTGCCGCGCGCGAAGATGAACGGCAAGAGGTTTCCGCTCGTCTTCGAGAACAGGTTCGTGTTGCGGAGCGACCTTGAAGTCTCTTACGAGGGCGTTTTCGACCGAATCTGCGGAAACGGCTGGATCAGCGGTTCGTTGGGGGCGTTCCCGCACTACACGGTGGCGCTGCTCGGCGACATTTCGGAAGCGGACGGCTCGCACGCCGTGACGCTGGAGAATCCCGTCTATGCCAAGAACGACAGCGGGGTGGCCGATACGTTCAATCCCGTGCTGATGACCGGCAACAACACCTTCACCGGCGACCTGACGGTTCGGCAAGGCGGCCTGCGCGTGGCGCTTAACGGAGCCGCTGCGGCGGAGGGCTCGCGCATCTCGCATGCGCTGGGGCGGAACAACGCCATCCATGTGGACAATGCGGGGCTGGGCTACCTGGATCTCGGCGGCTTGATTGCCGGCGTCGATGGCAACACGCTTTATTTGGGAGGAATGGGGCCGCGCGCGGAGATGGGCACGCTGATCAGCATGAATCCCGATCCTCTTGCGGTCGGCGAATGGCGCGGGCCGATCGTCATCGCGTCCGAGACGCGGCTGGGTGGCGTGACCGAGGCGGCGAACGGCGCGGCGGGCGGCGGCAACCTGAAGCTCTCCGGGGCTGTTCTCGGTTCGCACGACTTGCATCTCATCTCGTTCCGAACGGTCGAATTCGCGGGAGACTTTTCGAACTACAGCGGAGACGTCTCCGTGGAGTCCGGCTATCTTCGGCTTGGCAAGGGCTATGTCGGCGGTTCGGGAAAGATTGACTTCAAGGCAGGTTCGGGCTACCTCTTCGCATCGTCAAACGATGTGGACTTGACGCAGCTGGCCTATTCGACGCCGCAGACGATGGCCCTTCGAGTTGAGGAGGGCGTTGACTACGTGCCCGCAAAGGGCCTTGCGTATGCGGATGCCGTCTACAAGCAGGGGGCCGGCATGCTGACGCTCAAGGCGTCGGGTTCTCGTGCGACAGAGGTCGGGGCGTTCACGACTCTTCTCAAGGTCGAGGACGGGACGGTCGTCCTTGACTATTCGGGCGAAACGTCGGGCTCAAAGCTCGGCGAAGCGGTTAAAAAGGGCGTCTTCCATACGGGCGACCGCGTGCGCTTCGTCGTCCGTGACGACCAGCCGCGCCGCACGGCCGCGCACACGAACGGCCTGTTTGCGATCAATCGTGGCGTTGCGCTCAAGGGGCAGCACGTGACGTTGGCTTTTGAGGGCAGCGGCGCCTATTCGCTGGGCGAGATCTGGCTGGACGGGTTACGTGACTATGAAAACAATGAGGGCAGCGGCGTCGTCACGCTTGACTTCGATCCTGCGCAGTGGAATCTCGTTAATGGCATCCCGTGGGCGACGAAGACAGAGGGCGACATGGCCGGTGTTTCGGCTCGCAACGTGCTCTGGCGAAACGAGTCGTGGGTCAAGCTCATTGACGAAGGGCGCGTGGCGCCGCTCCCGGCGTCCGACTACGCGCTGGACTTCACGAGCGGCAGTGGGTCTGCCAAGCCGGGGTATGCCTCGGTGGACGTGACGGCCGCCCTGTGTGCGGAATCGCACGCAGACGTCTCGTGCGGACGCCTGCGGTTCAACACGCCCAACGGCGGTACACCGCTGGCGTTGACGCTGGCTGGGACGAACGCGATCCACGGCGGCATGATCCTCGTCACGCCCAACATGGCGGATACGCCGGTCGTGATCAAGGGCGGCACGCTCGTGCGTCAGGGCTGCGGCGGCGCGGCGGACATCACGATCGCGAACTTCAATACAAATGCGACGCTGACGCTGGACTGCGACATCCTAGGCGATGTCGTCGCGGCGGACGGCTCTGTGAAGACGAACGCATCGGCGTCCGTCTGCTTCGTCGGGCCCGGCACGACGATCGTCAAGGGCGATCTTCTTGTGCGTGGCGGCGTCTACGTGAACGGGACGCGGCTTCAGGTCGGCGACGGACAGGGACTGCTGGCGGGCCTTTCGTCCACGAAGATCGACGGCTTGGATGCCTTTCGGTCAAAGACGGTGCGCGTTTCGGGCGGTGGCCTGGTCGAGTTTACGGAAAACGGCGGCTTTGTGCGGACGTTCACGGACGAACCGGGCAGCCCGGCGAACTGCCTGACGCTGACGCTGGGCGCATCGGGCGGCGGCTTCGCCGTTGCGGACGGCAAGACAGCCACTTATGAAGACTGTACGGCACTTCGCATGTATTTTGAAGGCGCGCGGCATTTCGTCAAGGACGGGAAGGGAACGTTCAAGATCGCACGCGCGAACGGTCTTTCGTGGTTCGCGTCGAAATCGGTTCTTGAATTGAACGAGACGGTTCCGCAGAGCCGCGTCTCGCGGTTCGATGTCCGCGTCGGCACGCTTTGGTACGCCGTGGGCAACGGCTTGAGCGATGCCGCGCTGGCGCCGTTCAAGGTCTTCGGCGGCGATGCTTCGACACTGGTTCGCCTTGGTGACGGCGCTGTGCTGAAGGGGCGTCATTTCCTCGCGTCCCGCACGCTGACGGCGAATGTCCCCGAAATGGACAATGGTGCCTCGGTGAAGTATGTGGTGGACGGCGGAACGGCAACGCTTGACATCTGTGACAGTTCGCGTCCCGGACGGTTCTCAAGCCCAGACATCGAGGCCGGCTTTGACGTCTTTGGACTGCCGCGGGCACGTGAGCTTCTCGTCGGGTCAGGGACGCTTGTCCTGACGAACTCGGCTTCGGCAACGGTGGGCCTGGTACCGGCTGGCTTTGCCGATGCCGGCTTCGCCGGTCGGCTGGAACTGGCCGTGCCGCTTGTGACAGATGGCTATTCGAATCCGGGCGGCTGGTCGTGGCCGAACGCCATCGTGGAGATTCCGGCGGGACGGAAGGACGAATTCTTCGACGTGAACGAGCCCTGGAATGCGCTTCGTCTTGGCGGGCTCACGGGTGCGGGCGAACTGGCCATGACCTACAAGTACAAGCCGTCAGACGCGGCGCTGACCGTGGGATGCGACAGCGAAAGCGAACTTGATTTCGCGGGAACGATCACGCTCGGACAGAATGGCGCGTTCCGCGGGCGTCTCGTGAAGGTCGGCTCGAACGCGCAGCGCCTTTCGGGCGCAAACGTGATTCCCGGCGCAGTCAGCGTGGAAGGCGGAAAAATGGTTTTGGGACATGTCGAGGCACTGTCCGGCAGCGAAAAGGAGCCGATTCTCGTCGGCGGTGCGCGGGCATCGTCGTCTCCGGCAGTTCTCGCGGACTGCGGCACGGTCACTGTTATGCGTCCCGTGCTGGTTCTTCCGTCGCCGGAGGGCGTCCTGCCAGGTGTTGGCGCGCAGTCGGGGGTGGCGACGTTTGCCCAGACGCTGGTCGTGTCGAACGACTGTGCCGTGTTCGCGTTCGCTGGCGCCAAGGCCGTCTTCGCGGGCGGTGTTACAAACGAGGCCGCCCATCGGATCGTCTTGGTCGGCGAAGGCGTTGTTGAGATTGCTGGCGACTTGGCGCTGACGGAAGACTGTCGCCTGACGTTCGGTGGCACGCTGGCCGTCAATGGGATGCTCTCGTTTGCGGACGGCGTGCGGCTCGTCTTGGACGGGTTTGACGCGACAAAACTGGATCCGAACCGCCGCTATGTGTTGGTCAAGGCGAAGCGGATCAGCGGTTCGCTCGACGTGTCGGGCATCGATCTGCCGGAAGGGTGGGAGATCGCCCAGTATCCGACCAAGGTCGTCTTGCGCCGGCCAAGAGGCGTAGCCCTGTTGATTCGCTGACGAAACGAAAAGAGAGAAACGATGATGACAAGAAGAATGATGGCTGTGGCGTGGACGGGCGTGATGCTCGCCCACGCCGGTGTGGCGGAGACCACCGGATCGTTGGACGCCTGGAATCGGGAGGCTCGGGCGAAGTTCGCCGCGCAGCGGTTCGGCATCTTTGTCCACTGGGGGCTCTACAGCACGTATGCGCAGGGCGAGTGGTATCTTCAGGGCGGGGGCGGACGCATCGACGAAGCGGCCTATGCACGTGCGAAAGACGGCTTCTATCCGTCGAAGTTCGATGCGCGGGCGTGGGTGGCCCTGTTCAAGGAGGCCGGGGCGAAGTATCTCACGGTCACGACGCGCCACCACGATGGGTTCTCGCTTTGGCCCACGCAGGCGGATGACGGCTATAACATCGCCCAGACGCCCTTTCGGCGCGATGTCGTCGGCGAATTGGCGGCGGCTTGCACGAATGCGGGTCTTCAGATCAACTTCTACTATTCGCTGATGGATTGGCATCGCAAGGACTATCCGGCGGGGCGGGCGTCCAAGAGCGTTCTCGGCGACCAGGTCGGCGACTATGCATCCTATCGAAAGTTCATGCTGGCGCAGATCGGCGAGCTCATCGGCCGCTATCGGCCGGGCAACATCTGGTTTGACGGCGAGTGGGATCATGCGCAGTTCAACGCCCGGACGGGGCAGTGGGAGCGGACTCTGGACTGGAAGTTCGATGAGATCTACGACTTCATCCACGCCCGCAAGACGCTTGTGGCGAACAACAACCACCAGCCGATCCGCGCGAAGGAGGACATCCAGCTCTTTGAGCGTGACCTTCCCGGCGACCATGCCGACCTTGGCTTTTCGCGGCATCAGCCTGTCACGAACGACCGCCCGGTTGAACAATGCGATGTGCTTCAGCACCAAGTCTGGGGCTGGAAGCTTGCCGAGCGGAAGTTCCGCACGGCAGAAGAGGTCGTTGCGATGATCGCGCGCTGTGCGGCACGCGGGGCCAATATGCTCATGAACGTCGGTCCGGACGGGTCGGGCGCGCTTCCTCCCCAATGCGTCGAGACGCTGAAGGGCGTCGGTCGGTGGTTCGCCCGGAACGGCGAATCGATCTACGGCACGGAGGGCGCCGGCGTCGGTCTTGCAAAGGAAATCGTCTCGACGCGAAAGGGTGACGTGCTCTATGTCCATTTCCTTGATCCGAAGGCAACGCGCTTTGCGTTCAAGTACGAAGGCGAGATCCGGTCGGCGCGATGCCTGGCGACAGGCGCTCCCGTGCAGGTCGAGCGCACGCCCTCCGGCGTGGCGGTGCTGACGATTGCCCGTGAGGTGGGCGATGACTTTGACTATGTTGTGGAGGTTCGGTGATGACGCGTGCCAGCAGAAGGGACTTCATTCGGGGCGTTTCGGCCCTTGGGCTGTTCAACATCGTCCCGTCCAGCGTCTTCGGGGCGGAGGCGCCGTCAAACCGCCTGACGCGGGCGCTCATCGGATTCGGCGGCATTGCGCGCAGCGCGAACCACCTGCCGTTCAAGGGGTCTCGGCTCGTCGGCCTGTGCGACCCCGACCGGCTTCATGTCGAGGCGGGGCTGGACTGCGCCGAGAAGGCGGGCTGGGGGAAGGTTCGTGCCTATCGTGACTTCATCGAGTTGCTGGACGATCCGGGCGTCGATATCGTCCACATCTGTACGCCGCCGCACTGGCACGGCTGCATGAGCGTGATGGCCGCGCGCGCGGGGAAGGACATCTGGTGTGAGAAGCCGATGACGCGTACGGTCGGCGAGGGGGTGCGCGTGATGGAGTACGTCAAGGCGAAGAAGCGCATGTTTCGCCTGAACACGTGGTTTCGCTACACGGATCCGTTCTACGGGCTCGGAAGCCCTGTCAAGCCGGTTCGGCAGATTGTCCAGAATGGCGTCCTGGGGGCGGGGCCGATTCGCTGCGTCTTCGGTGCGGGTCAGGGATTCGACTGGAAATTCTACTGGTCGGGCAAGGTCAACCTCAAGCCTGAAGCCTGCCCGGAGACGCTGGACTGGGACATGTGGCTCGGCCCGGCGCCGTGGAGGCCCTACAGCCGCCACCGTTGCCACGAGACGTTTCGCGGCTACTGGGACTACGATGCCGGCGGGCTCGGCGACATGGCGCAGCATTACCTTGATCCGCTCCAGTACCTGCTCTGCAAGGACGAGACGTCGCCCGTCCGCGTCGATTATGTCGGCCCTCGGCAGCATCCCGAAGCCGTCGGTCGCTTCGACCGCATCACGCTGACCTATGCCGACGGAACGGAAGTTGTCCTGGACGGCGACCGGTCTCTCATGGACGAGCCGTTTCTCCGGGGCTCCAATGGCGTCACGGTCTGGCCTTATCGGGAGGCCGATGGCACCGTTCACACGTGGACGCCGAAGGAGAAGACGGATCGGTGGATGCGAATGCTCGACGCCGACGGTCGGGAGATGGACGTCAAGCGGCTTGTGGCCGAACTGCCAGAACCGCCGCCCCAGCAGACGGATTTCATCGACTCGTGCAAGACGCGGCGTCGGTTCTGCCTGAACGAGGAAACGGGCTTTCGGTCCTGCACGATGTTCAATCTCGCCATCGTCGCCGAACGGTTGGGGCGCGGCTTCGCGTTCGATCCCGTGTCGCTGCACGCGAAGGACGACCCTGCGGCGGATCGGTTTCTCTGCCAGTCGATGCGCGCGCCGTGGGCTCATGAATTCTGCAGGGATTGAGGAGGACGACTGATGAGAAGAACGAGACAAGTGACCTTTGCGGGAGTTTTGCTTCTGTTGGTGACAACGGGCGGTTGCGCGCTCGTCCAGCGGGATGCGCTGGACATACGTCCGCAAGAGGGCGACGACGCCGCGACGGCGGCCGTCTGGCAGGCAGAGAACGCCGAACGGCTGGCGCGTGAAACGTCTGCAGCCGTCCTATACGGCTTCGTGGCGACACCGCAGGCGGCGGATGCGCTTCTGGCGGACGTGAAGGGTGCTTACGAGACGGATCCCTTGCGGGCGGTGCAGATTGCCGCCGTCACGCAGCAGACGATGACGCCGAAATGCGAACGTGCGGCGCGGGGGCGGAAGGTCTGGACGGAGGCACTCCTACGGGCTGCGCGCGCGTCGGCCGACGCCACGCGGACGATGTTCTTTCTCGACCAGTTGCGTAGTTGTGGCTTTCCGTCGCAGGTCGCCGCGATTCGCGCGCTCGGCGAGAAGAGGGAAACGTGTGTGCGCGACTACGCCGACTGGGTGGCGCGGGAACTGGAGTCGGTGCCAGTTCCGACGGGGCTTTCCTGGTGCGTGTTCGGAACCTCCATCTCGTGGTACGACGCGCATGCGTCCGAATACGGGGAGGCGAAGTTCACGCGCGGCTACCAGAGCCGCGTGAAGGATCGGCTTTCCTTTACGGACTATCACAACCTGGCCATCAACGGCGGCGTCATTGGCGGGCACCGCTGGGCAAAGGTGCCGCGTGCGGATCTCTACACGATCGAGCATGGAATCAACGACTGGGGGCATCGCGTACCCGTCGGCACGCTCGCGGACTATCGCGTCGGCACGAACGCCAACACGTTTGCGGCGAATTACCGGATTCTGGTGGACAAGATCCGAAAGGCCAACCCGCACGCTATCATCGTCCTCTGCACGCCACGGCGCGGCTATGGGTTCGGGACGTACCTGCCAGCGTCCAGCGACGCGCCGCATGGGGGCATCTACCTGAAAGAGTATGCGCAGCTCGTGCGGGCGATTGCGGCGGACGAGGGCTTCGAGGTCGCCGACTTCTTTGCGGACTGCGGCACGGATGAGGAGCTGGCCGATCTCTCGATCGACGTTGCCCTGCACCCGAACGACGCGGGCTTCCAGCGCATGGCGGACTGCTTGGAGAAGGCCATCCGCCGCGCGACGCTCGAACGCCGCGAGGGCTTCCGTTCGCTGTTCAACGGGCAGGATCTTACGGGCTGGCGGTGGTCGGGAGCGGTGCCGTGCTATGGCGTCGAGCCGACGGAGCCTGGAATTCTTCAGTATATTCCGGGAACGATGGAGCGTCACAAGCTCTGTCCCGGTACGGACGAGCAGCTCGTGACGCAGAAGTCCTTTCGAGATTTCGTGCTGCGCTTCGACTTCCTGATGCCGACGAACGGAAATAACGGCATAGGCGTGCGCATGGCGGAAAAGGGGAACCCGACGTATACCGCACTGTGCGAGATTCAGCTGCTGGACGACGGCGGCGACGCCTACTACGACGCTTCGGCGAAGCGCGACAAGTGTGCGCCGACGCAGTATTGCGGAGCCGTCTACGGACTCGCGCCGGTGCGTCGCGACAATCCGGCGGCGAAAGGCTTTGCCGTCGGCGGGAGCTATGCGCATCCAGCGGGTCAATGGAACGACTGCGAGATCGAGGTCGTCGGTTCGACCGTGCGCGTGACGCTGAATGGCGTGGAGGTCTCGCGAGCCGACCTTTCCGCATTTCAGGGTGACGGCGACACGCCTGACTGCAAGCCGCATCCGGGCATCCGCCGCACCGAAGGGGCGATCGGGCTTCTGGGCTATGCGGGCTTCAACGTTCGCTTCAGGAATTTGCGTGCGCGGGACGTCTCGGCGCGCTGAGAAAGGTCAGGCAAGATGATGCTGTTTGATTCGATTCTTCTTCTCGCGACGGTTGTGCCGGTCTATACGCTGGACTTCGAGGACGGGCTCAAGGATTCGCGTGGCAACGAGCCCGTCTACGCAAAGGGCGTCCGTTTCTGCGAAGGCGTCAGGGGGCGTGGCCTGTTCGTCGACGAGAAGGACGGCGGGCTCGAATACGTTGTCGGCAAGATCGTCTCCACACCGACGAACGGGGCGTTCTCGTGCTGGTTCAAGATGGACGAGGACGCAATCGGCGGCATGCTGCAGTTCGACAGCGCCTGTAACGAGGATCGCTCCGAGTGGACGGCCCAGCCGAATCGGTCGCGCAACCGCCGACGCCTGATGTCCGCGATCTGCGGGAATCTGGACGCCGGCTCGTACGTGAGCTACGACTACGCCGACATCGGCGACGGCAAGAACTGGGTTGGGACGGTGAAGTCGAACGAGTGGCATCACGTTCTCGTCCAGTATCGTGGGGACGGCTGTGAACTGTTCCTGGATGGCGTGCTGTTCCTGCACCGCATGGCGTGGAAGGGAAAGGTGCCGTCCGGCGAAGACACGGGGCGGTTGCGCATTGGCGTCGTGCCGACCCATCGTCGGGACGCCTGGTGCTCGTGGGGCGGCGCGATCGATGAGGTGAAGCTGTACGACCGGGCGTTGACGCCGCGCGAGGTCGAAGAGGAATATGCGCAGGTGCGGCCTTACCTTCTGGAACTGATGGATCATACGGCGACGGTCGGCAGGGAGACGGCGATCCGCTTTCGCCGCCGCGACCTTCCGAGCGGAAGGCTCACGCAGTACACGCGGACGGTCAAGCCGGATCGTCCCGGCGTCTTCCGGATTCGGGAGCGCGATTTCTACTACGATCTCATGGCATTGGATCCGGAAGCTACGCACGCTCCGCTGGCGGATCGCCAGGTCTTCGACGCCTCGACGCTCGTGGTGGACATCGACTGCACGCGGGACGTCCCGCCCGCCGCGTTCAACCACTGCGGTTCCTCGATCGTCACGAATGCGGCGGGGTGCGTCTATCGCGAGTCCGACCTCAACCTCGGCGTGGGCTTCGCCTACCGTGTGCCGCTGAAGAACCCCGGACGGGCTCATTGGATTGAGCTTGAGTATCCGGACGATGCCAAGCGCGAGTATGCGCTTGCCGTCTACCCGGAGAACCGGGGCGTCCTCTACACGATTACGCTCGACTGTTTCGGCATCATGACGGGCATGGACAACCCGACGACCGGGCGGCTCGCGAAGCGCCGTCTTCTCTTCTTCCCCGATTGCCCGGCCGTGGCCGTGGCGGTCTTGGGTTATCGTCCGTTCCCCGGCTCGAAGCCTCCGGCGGCGGCCCGCATCCGCGTCTATGAGGCGACATACGGGGCGGCGCGTTCGTCGGCCGCGCCGAGGCGAGAGAAGGCCGCGCGCCGCACGTTCGGGATTTGGGACGAGGATCCGACGATGGACTCACACCTCGGATTCGCGCATTTCAACGGCTATGGCGACATGCGCGCGTCGCTGGAATTCTATCGGCACAAGTGGCAGAACGTGCTGGACTACATGGCCTACGAGGGGCTGAACGCCTGGATCATCAAGGAAGTGGACTACAGCGGCGACGCGGGGCACCAGTACGCGACGTTTGAGCACGTGAGCCAGTTCGGCTCGTCGCCGGGGCGCGTGCCCGGTTGGGACGACCTCGGCGCTCGGATGCTCGACGACGCCGGACATGACATCTGGCTTCGGATGAACTGGCGTCTCGCGAATGGGAACTGGCTGGCGGCTCTCGGCGGCGATGCGTCGCTCAACGTGGCGCTGGAGGATCGCAAGGGGCAGTCCACGGGTGGCTGGGGCGCGCTCAAGTTCTACCACCCTGTCGTGCGCACGGCGCTGAAGCGTCTGTTGGCGGGCTATCGCGACCGCTTCTCCGTCTACGGCCATTTTCGTGGCGTGACGCTGAACGAGATGTGCGCACCGAACTTCATGGGCATCGAGAACGGCTACGATGCCGAGACGGTTGCGCTCTTTGAGAGGGAGACGGGAGTAACGGTTCCGGCGACGGATGCGCCCGGTCGCTACCGCTTTCTCGTCGAGGGCGCGAAGGACGTCAAGGAGGCCTGGCTGGGCTGGCGGTGCGCGAAGACGGTCGAGGTCGCACGGGAACTCGCCGCTGAACTGCGTGCCGAAGGCCATGAGGGCCTGACGCTTCAGTTCTGGGTCAAGCCGGAGATCTATGCCAATCGGCATCTGGATCGCTGGCCGGACTACGACATGACGGCGACGCTCCGGGAGGCCGGCATCGACCTTGACGCCTTGCGAAATGTCGAAGGGCTCGACCCCGTTCTTTTCGTGCGGCCGGACTATTTCCGAGCCAACGGTCGCGTGGACATGAACGAGCCGTATTTCATGTATTCGGACACATTTGCGCAGACGCTCAATGAAAACGGCATTCGGACGATGAACGTGATCCGGCACTGCAACTTCGAGCTCTATGATCCGATCATCGGGACGAACTATTGGAAGAACGCCTGGTGGGCGCCGCCGACGGTCGGTCTGCGGAACGACAACATGTTCCTGTATTACGCGACGCCGCATCCGCAGGATCCGTATGTCTTGGAGCCATTCGCTTATCTGTTGGCCGAGACGGATGTCCAGGACTTCGAGCACGGCTTTTGGGGCATGCCGGACGTTGGCGTCAACGACATCTACAAGCCGTTCGTGCGCGAGTACGTGAAGATTCCGCGTGGCTCTTTCCGTCTGCTGGATGGGTTCGTCAACGATCCCGTCGCCGTGCGCGTCGGTCCGAAGGGCAGGGGGTGGTATGCCGTGAACCGCGAGGGGTGTCGCGTGAATGTCACGGCGAAGCGCCGTGGCTTCGCGGGACTGCTCAAGGGCGCGTTCAAGTTGGAGCTTGGCCCCTGCGAGCTGAAGTATTTCCCGCAGGATTTCGACCTCGACCCGAAGTCCGTGCGGGCCGAGCCGGACGCCGCCTACGTGGAGCGGATCCTTGCGGACGTGACAGGACTGCGGAAGGCGGCGGCCGAATGTCCGGCCTCGTCGCTGGCGCGCGACGTCATGCCGCGAATCGAGACGGAACTGGCGGCGAAGCGCTGGTCAAAGGTGCGGGCGCTTCTCCTGACGAAAGCCGTGCGCGCTGAACGGCTGCGCAACAAGGTCGAGCTGCGGCCGGCGTTTGACCCGGAGCGGTTGACGCTCGCCGTGACGGTGTGCAACCTGGAGGAAGAGCCGTTGACGGGCACGCTGGCACTCGCCCAGAAGCCGCAGGGCGGGCTGCGGGCGAAGCAGGATTCCCTTGCGGTGTCGGTTCCCGCCGGCGGGCAACGCACGTATCGCTTTGAGTATGTCCCGGAAGACGGCAAGGAGGTCCCCGCAAACCCAGGCGCATGCCACTATTGGGTCTCGCTCGCGACGCGGAAAAGCACGGAAAAGGCCTGCTGGACGTTTCATCGGCTCGACTGCACGAAGCGCGGCGAGACGCGTTCCAAGCCGTTCGCGTTCTACTCGACCTGGGCGTCTTACGGGAGATCGAAGGAGCTGCTTGCGGAGCGGTATGGGAAAGAGCTCTGCTTTCGCGGCAATCTCGAATGGGACGCGAAAGGCGTCTACGTGACGCTGGACGTCGAAGACCCTGACTTCATCATGTCGAACAGCCCCCATGAACTCTATGCGGATTCCGATTCGCTTCAGGTCTACTTTGACCCGCGGAATGACGGTCGGCTGTTCGCGCCGGCTGAATACGATGCCGACGATGTCGTCTTCCAGGCGGGCTATCTTAAGGGGAAGCCGGTCGTCTATTACGAGACGCCCGAAAAGAGAATCTGCGCGGACGCGACGGTTTCGCGGACGCAAGTCACGAAGGGCTGGTCGCATTGGGAAGTCTTCATCCCAAAGACCGCCGTGCCGGGGCTGAGACTTGAAAAGGGGCAGGTGTTTGGCTGGAACGTGCAGGTAAACCAGCGCATGCGCGATGCGCTGCGCGGCGACTATACCGTAGGCTTGGCCGGGAACGGTGCGCCCTACCGCAATCCGGGGAAATGGTTCGACGCCGTCTGCCGATAGGCGCAGCTTTCTCTTTTTCAAAACATCACAGGAGATTAGAAGAATGTCGAAAAGGGTTTTCCTGAAAAGCGCGTCGATTGTTTCCGTCTGCGTTGCGTGTGTCGTGGGCGCGGCGATGGATGCGTGTGCGTGGGACGTGGAGCATGACGAGATTGCGCAGCTCGTCGGCGAGTCGCTGCCGGCGGAGATCAAGGCGTCGTTCGACTTCGACGACTTCGGCGTCCTGATGGCCTTCTGCCACTTCCCCGACATGACGGAATGGGAGCCGCGCCGCTGGCGGACGGTGGACGACTACGCGCCGCACGTCGGGCCGGACGACCGCGCGATCCTCGCCGCAGCCGGCTGCGGCGGCTACTGGGCGCACACGGAGAAGGGGAAGGCGACGCTGATGGCGCTTCTCGCGCGCGCCTTCGGACGCGGCGACCACCGCGTGGCGGCGTTCTACCTCTCGGTGCTGACGCACCCGGTCGGCGACGAGAGCGCGCTCAACCATCCGACGATCCTGAACTTCGTCCACTACTGCCACTACCAGGGCGTCGCGTTCGGCACGCGCAAGGTCGAGGCGGGCGCGAAGAACATCTTCGGCTTCCGCTCCGACGGCGGCATCGTGCGGCGTGTGCGCGAGAAGCTGAAGGGGTATCGTCCGTCCGCACCCGCCGCTGGGGACTTCCGTGCGCAGCAGCTGGATCTCTGCGTCCGCGCCGTCGCCCAGTCGTCCTACGCAGCTGAGAAGGAGTCCGCAATCGCGTTCGGACGGCCGGGCGCCGCCGAGGCCCTCGCGGATCTTGTCGCGATGCAGGTGAGGGCGATCCTCGACATTGCGTGGACGTGTTGGGCAAACCGCGCGCCGGATGCGCTCCTGCCCTACGACGACTTCCAGAAGCGTTTCGACCGCGACGCCGCGCGCGCGATGAAGGCCCTCGATCCCGGGAAACAGGCCGTCTTCGCTGACCTCTTCGATGCGGCGCGGAACCCACCGAACCCGAAGGGGACGGTCGCTGTCGTCTGCGAGGCACTTGGTCTCCGGTCGAGTGGTGCGCAGTCCTATGTCGGGCGGCTTGTGCTGGGGGCGTGCGGTCGCACGCTGCGCGACGCGGGCTATGCGCTCAAGGCGCATGACTTCCGCAACCTGAAGGTCGGCGACCTTTCGCCCGCCGAGACGCCGGTGCTGCTCGTCACGGCCGGGTATGAGGCGCCGGACGAGGAACCGGCGCGGGCGCTGATTGCCTACCGCAAGGCTGGCGGACGCATCGTCTACATCAGCGGACAGGATCCGACGTCGGTAGCCGACCGCGCGGCCAGTGGGCGTCCGCTGGTGGTCGGCCACGGAGACCCGCGCGACATTTCCGGCTTCGGCGGACTGCTCGCCGACCGTGCTCCGGAGGAGTTGCCTGTCTCGCCGGGCTGGCACAAGGAGGGCGCATGCCCCGACTGGCGGAAGATGGCGGTCATTGTGGACGGCGTGCGACATCCGCTCCGCCGTGACGCGAACGGCGACGGTTACGCGAAGCCGGCCTGTGCGCAGGAAATCCGTCTTGCGGACGGCGTCAGGCCAATCGCCTTCCTCGACAACGGCACGGCCCGCTTCTGCATCGCCGCGTGCAAGGGGAACGTGACGTGGCTGCCGGTCTATCTCCTGACGCCGTTCCTCTTCTCGGACGACACGGCACTTGATTTCGGGGCCCTGCGGCTTGATCCGTTCGCCGAAAAGGTCCTGCTGTCGGCAGTTGAGGGGAGGTCTGCGCGATGATTCTGCTTTCACTTGTTTCGCTTTTCGCCAGTTTCGCGGATGCGAAGTGGATTGGCGAGGATCTGCCCGCCGGGATCAAGGCGGTTTCGGAGAAGAATTGTCCGGTGATGCGGCGAACCTTTGTCGCGGCGAAGCCGGTCCGCTCGGCGCGCCTGACCGTCACGGGACTCGGATTCTTCGAGGTGGAGGTCAACGGTCGGAAGATCGGCGACCAGGTGCTGACGCCGGCCGCCTGCGATTTTGCGCACCGTTGCTATTACTACGAGTGGGATGCGACGTCTGCGGTCCGCGAAGGGACGAACGAGGTCCGCATCACGCTCGCCCCCGGTTATTCGGACGACTTCTTCCAGTACGGCTGGCGTCGCGTCGCCGAGTACCCGAAGCGCGCGAAGCTGTCCCTGTCGCTGACGCATGCGGATGGGACGGAGGATGACGTGGATACGGACGGCTCGTGGGAGTATTCGGCGAAAAGCCCGGTCTCGTCCGCCAGCATCTACGGCGGCGAACGCTACGACGCCGGGTTTGACGGCTGGCGTTGGCAGCCCGTGAAGGTTCTTGACGACTTTGACCGACAGGAGATTGTCAACAGGGTTCCAGACCTCTGGCGCGAGCCGAAGGGTCCGCCCGAACTGCGTCGCTACGACGGCGCACCGGTCCGCGCTTACGACTTTCGGCGTCCGAAGGGCGTGACGAAACTCCGGGACGGCGTTTTCGTGGTCGATGCGGGCATCAACCGCGCGGGTGCGCTCCGCATCCGTGCGAAGGGGCGGCGCGGCGACGTGATCGCGCTCTTCTACGCCGAGGACCGCGATCCGAAATCGGGCGACATCGATCAGAGGACCAACCGGACGAAGGAGCCGATTCGGGATGTCTTCACGCTGGCGGGGACGGGCGAGTGGGAGAGCTATGCGCCGCGCTTCACTTACCACGGATTCCGCTTTGTGCGCGTCGAGGGCTATCCCGGCGAACTCACGACGGATGACGTCGAGTGCTTCGCCATTGGCGCAGACGTGGCGACAACGGGAGCCTTCGAATGCGCCGACCCGTTCCTCACCCGGTTCCATGCGGCGGCCGTCACCTCGATGCGCTCGAACTTCATGAGCTATCCGACGGACTGTCCGATGCGCGACGAGCGCACGCCCTGTCAGCTCGATTCGCAGGTCTACGAGGAGACGGCGATGATGAATTTTGACATGAACGCGTTCTACCGCAAGTGGCTCGACGACATCGACCTCGGCGGAATCGGCGGCAAGATGTGCGCGGACTGGATGGGCGACGGCATCGTCCTCCCGTGGCGGCACTACTTCTTCTACGCCGACAAGGCTGTTCTCGAGAAGAACTATCCGTTTGCGAAGGCGAAGATGGAGCGTCTTCTCGCGCTCTACCCGTCCGGTGTCATCACCGACGGCTTTGGCGACTGGTGCGTCCCTAATGACGGCGCGAAGGGCTACCTGAGCGCGTTCGGATTCGTGGAGGAAGTGAACACCGCGCTCTTTGCCTACGCGGCCGAGTGCCTTGCGAAGTCCGCGGCGGAGCTCGGCAAGACGGATGACGCGGCGCGCTGGCGAGAGGCCTTTGGACGGATTCGCGACGCCTACAACGCGAAGTTCTTCGCGGACGGCGCATATGAGGGCGGACGTCAGACGCCGACTGCGCTGGCGTTTGCGTTCGGGCTGGTCCGTCCCGAGAACCGTGCAAGCGCGTATCGCGCGATGGTCGGGCGCATCCGCGGGGCGGACCGCGGCAAGTTCACGGTCGGGATCTGGGGACTGAGGACGCTTGGCGAGACGCTGGCGGACGGCGGCGACGGCGAACTGATGCTTTCGATGATGAAGGGGCCGGAGTATCCGTCGTTCGGCTACATGTTCGACAACTTCGATGCGACGTCCCTCTGGGAACAGTGGCATCCGTACGGCGAGATGAACACCCACAACCACGCGATGATGGCCGGGGGCGAGCACTGGCTCTACACGCGCATCCTCGGCATCCGCCTGCTCGCGCCGGGCGGACGCAAGGTCGAGGTGCGTCCGGTCGCACCCGCCTCGCTGGCGTGGGCGCGCGGACACGTGACGGTTCCCGCCGGGCGCATTTCGGTGGACTGGCGCCGCGAGAACGGCAGGCTTGTCGTGAACGCGACGGCGGCGGACGGCATTGAGCTTGAGGTCGTGAAATGAGGCAGTTGTTGTCCGTCTGGCTCCTCGCGTCCTCGCTTTCCCTTTTCGCGGGGATTCCGCTTCCCGAGCATCCGCGTCCGGACTGGGAGCGCGCCGAATGGCTGAACTTGAACGGCGAATGGGAGTTCGGATTCACGAAGGGGGGGTACAATCAGACGATCGTCGTGCCGTTCGGCTGGGGCTCGCCTGCGAGCGGCGTGAAAAACCCGTCTTCGCAAGGCTCCGCCGTGGCAGGCGAAGGCGATACCGGTTACTACCGGAGGACGCTTGCCGTTCCGAAGGACTGGACGAGCGAGCGCATCTTCCTGATCGTCGGTGCGGCGGATTGGGAAACGGAGCTCCTTATCGACGGCCGATCCGTCGGGATCCACCGCGGCGGCTACACGCCGTTTGAGTTCGAGCTGACGGATCTTGTGGAGAAGGGGCGTCCCTTTGTCGCCGAATTTCGCTGCTGGGACGAATCGGCCGATGCGGCGGAGCGAAGCTGGCGTCTCTACGGCAAGCAGGGCTATGGCAATGTACGCGGCATCTGGCAGACGGTCTACCTTGAGGGACGCGGACGCGCGTACTTCGATTCGGTCCGCTTGGCGCCGTCCCTCCGCAACTCGTCCGTCACGGCGGACGTTCGCCTTGACGCGCCTGCGGCGTCGCCGCTTCATGCGACGCTGGAACTGGACGGGAAAACGGTCGACGTTCCGTTTGCACAGGGCGAAGTCGAGAAGTCGGTGGAGATTCCATTGGACAATCCGCATCCCTGGACGCTGGACGATCCCTATCTCTACGACGTCAGGGCGCGGATGACGGGCGACTGCGTGAAGACCTATTTCGGGCTTCGCGATATCGGCATCGGGAGGAGTCCGAACGGCGACCCGTATGTGACGCTGAACGGGAAGCCTGTCTATCTGCAGCTCTGCCTCGACCAGAGCTACTGTCCGGAGGGCTACTACACCTTCCCTTCGGACGACTACATGAGGAACGAGATCCTGACGTCAAAGCGGCTGGGGCTCAACGGGAATCGCGTCCACATCAAGGTCGAGGTACCGCGCAAGCTCTATTGGGCGGACCGGCTCGGACTTCTGATCATGGCGGACGTTCCGAACGCCTGGGGCGCGGTGTCAGACGAGATGTTCGAGGAGCACGAACGTTGCTTCAGGGGTATGCTGAAACGCGACTTCAATCATCCGTCCGTCTTCTGCTGGGTGCTGTATAACGAGACGTGGGGACTCTTCACGGTTCCGTCCGCCCAGCCGAAGACCCCGGAGCAGGTGCCCGAGTCCGCCTACCGGCGTGTCGCCGCGGACTACCGTGCCGCGAAGGCGGCCGATCCGACGCGGCTTGTCGAGGACAACTCCCCGTGTCATCGCGACCATACGGTCTCGGACCTCAATTCGTGGCACGGTTACTTTGCGGGCTTCATCTGGGAGTCGGTCGTCTCGAACGCCTGCGCGCAGACCTTCCCCGGGTCAACATGGAATTGCGTGAAGGGCTACAGGCAGGGCGATGCGCCGATGCTCAATTCGGAGTGCGGAAACGTCTGGGGCTACAAGGGCTCCACGGGCGACATTGACTGGTCGTGGGATTACCATCTGATGATGAACGCGTTCCGCCGTCATCTCAAGTGCGCGGGGTGGCTCTATACGCAGCATCACGACGTCGTCAACGAGTGGACGGGATACGTACGCGCTGACAGAACGGCAAAGGAAACGGGCTTCGGGGAGCTTTTCCCCGGGATGACGCTCGCCGATCTTCACGCGCCCGCGTTTATCGCGTTGGATCAGGAGCTTTGCCGTGTTTGCCGTCCGGGAGAAGTCCTGGCCGTTCCCGTGGACGTCTCCCTGGTGACGGGTCGCTATGCCGGGAAAAGGTTCAGCCTTGTGTATGCGCTGCGCTATCTTGACGGGGAGGGGCGGACGGTGGAATCTCCGTCCGTGTCGGTGGAGCCGGAGAATGCCGTGCTCAAGCCATGGCAGTGCGGCCGGCTTGCCGAAATCCGGGCGAAGCTGCCGGAGGGACCGGCTTGCGGGACGCTCAATGTGACGCTCTTCGCAGACGGCGAGCCCATTGCCCGCAATTTTCAGTGCTTTTCCGTGAAGGGCGCAGCCGCCTCGCCTGTGCCGTCCGCGTCGAAGTGGAGCCTGAAGGAGTGGACGGCGATGGGCGGCGAGAAGCGCTGCGGCGCGGGCAGTGGATTCTTCGAGTATACGTTCGACAGGCCGGATGGGCCGGCTGTCTTCCGGGCCGAGCTGTCGACGAAACGGCTGAACGGCAAGGACGCGGGTGACGACCTTAAGTTCAAGTCTGATATGGATTTTATGGTCGGTGGAGGGTCGTACGACCGATCAAAGAATCCGAACAGCTATCCAATGACATCGGTGGAGAAGTATTCTGGCAAGGTTAAGGTCTTTGCCAACGGCGTTCTGCTGAAGGCAGTGGTGTTGCCGGATGATCCGGCGGACAGTCGCGGCATTTTGTCCTGGCTCGCGCAGAAGCGAGCGCCGGGACGCGGCGAGCAGTCCCAGACGCTGGATGAGGCCGGAAGTTACGGATATCTTGTCGAGGCGAAGATCCCCGACATGGTCCCGGTTGGTGCAAGCGGGAAGATCACCATCAGGCTTGAAGTTGAAAAGACGGGTCTGGCGGTCTATGGCAAGGACGCCGGACGGTATCCGTTCGGTCCGCATGTAACGGATGTGTCTGATGAGCGCTGAAAACGACGGCCGAGTTTCAATCTGCGAGAAGATCTGCTACGCGATGGGGGATGCTGCGGCGAACATCGCCTGGCGCGGCGTCGCGGCATTTCTGTTCATCGTCTATACGGACGAATTCGGACTCAATCCGGCCGCTGTCGGCACGCTGATGTTGATTGCGCGATTCGGGGACGGCGTTTCGGACATCGCCATGGGCATCGTCGCCGACCGGACGAAGACGCGGTATGGCAAGTACCGTCCGTGGATGCTCTGGAGCGCCTTGCCGCTTGGCGTGATGCTCTCGATGATGTTTACGTGCCCCGAGTCGCTTTCAATGACAGGGCGGCTTGTCTATGCCTATGTCACGTACATTGTCTTTACGCTCGTCTATACGGCGCAGGGCATACCCTATGGCGCCCTGCTTTCGGTCATGAGCGCCGACGACAGGGAGCGTACGTCAATCGGCAGTTACAAGATGGTAGGTGCGTTCGCCGGCGGCATGGCCGTGCAGGGTCTTCTGATCGTGCTGAAGGAATATTTCCACTCCTACACGATTCCGATTTACATCCTCTCGGCTGTCCTTGTCGTGTTGATGCCGATTACCTTCTTTGGGACGCGTGAACGCGTCGATCCGCCGAAGGAGCAGGAGAATGACCTTTGGGCTGATCTGAAGCAGCTTTTCGTGAATGTCCCGTGGATTGTCCTGCTGATCGTTTCGCTTCTCTACAACGTTTACAATTCCGTCAAGCAGGGGATCACAATCGTCTATTTCACTCATTATGTGAACCGCGAGCTCCTCTGCGCGACTTATATGACGGCATTGATGTCGGCCTCGGTCGTCGGGGCGGGCATCACTTCGCCACTGGCGCGGCGATTCGGCAAACGCAACCTCTTCGTCGGGGCGCTGGTCGTCTCGGGTGTCGTCAACTCGCTCCTGTGGTTCTGTGGGGCCTCGGATGTTTCGCTGATCTTTGCGCTGGGAATCGTATCGGAGCTTTTCGCGGCAATTTTCCCGACGTTGTGCTTCGTGATGCTCGGAGACGTGGCGGACTATTCCGAATGGGTGAACGGACGCCGGGCAACGGGTCTCATCTATTCGGCGACGTCTTTTGCGATGAAGTTCGGCGGCGGCATCGCCGGACTTATCATCGGCGTTGTTCTGGCACGATATGGGTATGACGGCAAGGTCGCCGAATCCATCCAGGGAGCACTTCCAGGAATCAAGATGCTGATGAGCTGGATCCCGGGTGTCCTTGCGGTGGGCACGGCCGTCATTATGACGCTCTACCCGATCACGACTTCCAAGATGAATCAAATTACGGCCGAATTGACGGCAAGAAGAAACAAACAATGAAAACAAAGGCAATTATCTATGATGGCGTGGACCAGGTTCGTTTCGGGGACGTGACGCTTCCCGAGCTCGGTTCCAGGCAGATTCTCGCAAAGACGCTCTATACGTTCGTCTCGCCCGGCACGGAACTCCGCGTCCTCGCCGGACACTACGGTGCGGAGGGGAATTATCCGGTCGTTCCCGGATACGCGGCGATTTCGCGTGTTCTCGAGGTTGGCAAGGACGTGAAGGGTTTCAAGGTCGGAGATGTCATCTCCTGTCGCAACCCCGTGGGCTTCGCGGACTGCGGCAGCATGTGGGGCGGTGAGGCCGGCGCGCATGTCTACGCGACCGAAGGCGAGGACACGCCGATCCTGATCCCGCAGGGACTTAAGGACGAGGAGTACTTGCCGTATGCGGCGGCTGAGGTCGCGGCGATCTCGCTTCGCGGCGTGGAGGCGGCCGATCCGAAGGAGGGGGAAACGGCCCTCGTGATCGGGCAGGGCATGATCGGACAGTTCTCCGCGATGTTCCTCAAGTTGCGCGGCGCGAAAGTCGTTGTGGCGGATATTGATCAAAATCGGCTGAACGAGTCGGTGAAGGCGGGTGTCTCGGAGTCCGTCAATCTGTCCGAGGCGGACGCGGCCGCGCGTGTGGCGAGGCTGGGCAACGGCGGCTATGACATTGTCGTCGAGGCGTCTGGCTCGATTCCGGGCGTGGAGCTTGCTTACAAGATGATCCGCCGCAAGCCGCAGAATTACTCCACGGAGTACAAGGTCGAGCCCATTCGCTTCTACGGGCACGACTGGCCGCGGCTCGTCATGCAGGCCAACTACATCAAGGAGATCGCAATCAATCCGTTCTCCTTCTTCAACGGGGAAGGCGTGACGATCCTGACGCCGGCTGACCGCGGCGTGGAGGAGCGTCAGCGCGTCGTCGAGTACGTGCGCGCCGGCAAGGTCGACATGACGCCGTTCCTTGGAAACGTCGTCAAGTGCGAGGCGATGCCCGAGTACTATCGCAAGTTGCAAAAACGCGAAATCGTTTCGCTCATCGGAGACTGGAGGTAAGGGATGAAGAAGCTGAAATGGGCCTGCATCGGCGTCGGGAAGTTCTCGAGCCTGCGCGGGGGCGTCAACGCGATCGCCTATGCGCACGCCGAGGCGCTGAAGCGTAACGCGGCGGCGTTCGAGCTGGTCGCGGGGGCGTCGCTGGAACATCAGAACCTCGACGACTTCGCGCGCGAATACCCGTGCCGGGGCTACCTCGACATGAAGGATCTCTTCGCGCGGGAGAGGCCGGACGGCTGCACGATCTCCACCTGGGCGCCGGCGCGCGAGGAACACGTCCTCGCCGCGATCGACGCGGGCGTGAAGAGCATCCTCATCGAGAAGCCGCTCGCGCTCACGATGGACGCCGCCGACCGCATGAAGGCGGCGGCGGACAAGGCGGGCGCGCGGCTCTTCGTCAACTTCCAGCGCCGCTACGGGCGGCCCTTCGAGCTGGCGAAGGCCGCCGTCCAGGGCGGCCGGCTCGGCGACATCGTCTCGATCGACCTCGCCCAGCCGTGCGCGAACGCGCTTGACTTCGGCCCGCATTTCGTCAACGCCGCGCTCTTCCTGCTCGGCAACCCCGCGCCGAAGGCGGTTCTCGCCGGGGCGCAGGGCCTTGCGAGCGTGCCGTGGCACGGCCTGAAGGTCGAGGCGCGCATGACCGCGACCGTGTATCTCGCCGACGGTGTGCGGCTCGACTACTCGGCGATGCCCGAGAACAGCTGGGACGCGCCGGTCATCCGCGTCAACGGCGCGAAGGGCTTCTGCGAGCTCTGGACGAACAAGCCGGCGGGCGCGAAGAGCGTCTTCCGCCTGGTGACGGCCGCCGGCGAGGAGAACCCCGAACTGGACGAGAACTTCCACCACGGCGACGCCGACCCGTACCTCTACTTCGAGCGGGCTTACGCCGATCTCGCGCACGCGATCACGACGGGCGCGCCCTGCCGCCTCGACTTCGCCGACGGCTACGCGACGCAGAAGATCCTGCTCGCGATGTACGAGTCCGCGGAAAAGAATTGTCTCGTCGCGCTTTGACACGGAGGAACGGGAATGAAGTTTGGGCATTTTGATGATGCGAACCGCGAGTACGTCATCACCAATCCGCAGACGCCGTGGCCGTGGATCAACTACCTCGGCACGGAGGACTTCTTCTCGCTCGTCTCCAACACGGCGGGCGGCTACTCGTTCTTCCGGGACGCGAAGTTCCGGCGCATTACGCGCTACCGCTACAACGGCGTGCCGATGGATGCGGGCGGCATGTATTTCTACATCAAGGACGGCGAGACGGTCTGGAATCCCGGCTGGAAGCCGTGCAAGACCGAGCTCGACTCGTACGAGTGCCGACACGGCATGGGCTACACGCGCATCATGGGCGCGAAGAACGGACTGTCGGCATCGCTTCTGATGTTCGTTCCGCTCAAGACGCATGCGCAGGTCCTGAAGCTCACCTTGACGAATACGACGAAGAAACCGAAGAAGGCGAAACTCTTTTCGTTCGCCGAATGGTGTCTTTGGAATGCGTCAACGGACATGGAGAACTTTCAGCGCAACTTCTCCACAGGCGAGGTTGAGGTCGAGGGTTCGACGATCTATCACAAGACCGAGTACAAGGAGCGCCGTAACCACTATGCGTTTTACGGCGTCAACGCGAAGATCGCAGGATTCGACACCGATCGCGAGACGTTCCTCGGCCTTTACAACGGCTTTGACGATCCGCAGGCGGTTCGTGCGGGCAAGTGTGCGAATTCCATTGCGCATGGCTGGAGCCCGATCGCGGCACATCAGCTGAATGTCTCGCTCAAGCCGGGCGAAAAGAGGGATTTTGTCTTTACGCTCGGTTACGTCGAACTGCCCGATGCCGAGAAGTGGCAGAGTAAGGGCGTGATCAACAAGAAGCCGGCGAAGGCGATCCTGAAGGCGTTCGATACGGCGAAGAAGGTCGAGCGTGCGTTTGCGGCGCTCAGGACCTATTGGGACGAATTGCTGTCGATCTACACGGTGAAGACCGGAAACGCGAAGATCGACCGGATGGTCAACATCTGGAACCAGTACCAGTGCATGATTACGTTCAACATGTCGCGCTCTGCGTCGTTCTTCGAGAGCGGCATCGGCCGTGGCATGGGCTTCCGCGATTCGAACCAGGACCTCGTCGGATTCGTCCACCAGATTCCCGACCGCGCCCGTCAGCGCATCCTCGACATCGCGGCGACGCAGTTTCCGGATGGTGGGTGCTATCACCAGTACCAGCCGCTCACGAAGCGCGGCAACAACGACATCGGCGGTGGTTTCAACGACGACCCGATGTGGCTCATCTTCGGCACGGTCGCCTACCTCAAGGAGACGGGCGACTTCACGATCCTCGACGAGTCCGTGCCGTTCGACAACGTGAAGGGCAGCGAGGTTCCGCTCTTCGAGCACCTTCGCGTCAGCTTCAACCACGTCATCCGCAACCTCGGACCGCACAAGTTGCCCCTGATCGGCCGCGCGGACTGGAACGACTGCCTCAACCTCAACTGCTTCTCGCACGATCCGAACGAGTCGTTCCAGACGACCGAGAACAGGGCAGAGGGCTCGAAGGCGGAGTCGCTGATGATCGCGGGGCTTTTCTGCGTCTGCGGAAAGGACTATGTAGCGCTCTGCAGGCGTCTCGGCAAGTCGGCCGAGGCCCGTCGCGCGGCGAAGGCCGTTGCGGAGATGGAGCGGTCCATTGAGAGGCACGGCTGGGACGGTGAATGGTATCTCCGTGCCTATGACTTCTTCGGACGCAAGGTCGGCTCGAAGCGGAACGAGGAGGGCAAGATCTTCATCGAGTCGCAGGGCTGGTGCGCGATGGCCGAGATCGGCAAGGCGAAGGGCCTGCCCGCGAAGGCGCTCGACTCGACGAAGAAACATCTCGAGTGCGAGCACGGCATCGTCCTCAACCAGCCGGCGTTCACGCGCTACGTGGTCGAGTACGGCGAGATCTCGTCCTATCCCGCGGGCTACAAGGAGAACGCGGGCATCTTCTGCCACAACAACCCGTGGATCATCATCGCCGAGGCGATTGCCGGCCGGGGCGACGATGCCTTTGCGCACTGGGCGAAGATCGCGCCGAGTTATACCGAGGACCGTTCGGAACTTCACAAGGTCGAGCCCTACGTCTATTCGCAGATGGTCGCCGGCAAGGATGCGGCGAAGCCCGGCGAGGGCAAGAACTCGTGGCTCACCGGCACGGCGGCCTGGAACTGGTATGCGATCAGCGAGTACATTCTCGGCGTCAAACCCGACTACGATGCGCTTGTCATCGATCCCTGCGTTCCGAAGTCGTTGAAACGGTTCACGGTCACGCGCCGTTTCCGCGGCGGGGAGTACGTCATTGCCGTGACGAACAGGCGCGGCGTCGGGCACGGCGTCGAGTCCGTGAAGATGGATGGCGTTCTCCTGGCGGACAACCGTCTTCCGGTGCGACCCGGTCGCCATTGCGTCGAGGTCGTTCTGTGAGCCGCGTAAAAAGAGCAATTTCGTAATGAAGGAGTGAAGGAGGAAAGATGATGCAGAAGACATTATCACGCGAGGCCATTGCGTCAGTTGTGGCTATCGTTTCGTTCGCAGTCGGTGCCGTGGAGACGCCACCGCAGATCTTCAAGCCGGGACGTGGCTCGCCGAAGCTGCGCACGTCGCTCCGGGCCGTCATGCCAGCGATTCCCGATGCGAAGTGGACGAAGGGCTGGTGGATGCCGCGGCACGAGCAGAAGCTCGCGGAGATCCGGAAGATCGGAAACCCGAAGGTCGTCTTCCTCGGCGACTCGATCACGCACTTCTGGGAGGATTCCGGGCGGGGGCTCAGGACCTGGAACAAGTACTTTACGAACGAGACCTACAGGGCGGTCAATCTCGGCTTTTCCGGCGATCGCACGGAACATGTGCTCTGGCGCATCGCGCACGGCGAACTCGACGGCTATCAGGCGAAGGCCGTCGTGCTGATGCTCGGAACGAACAACACGGGCCATTTTCCGGTCGAGAAGGAGCCGCCGGAGGCGACCATCCTGGGGATGCAGGCCGTGGTGCGGGCGATCCGCGCCAAACAACCGCAGGCGAAGCTCGTCATCTGTGCGATTTTCCCGTGCGACGAAAAGGCCGACGGACAGCGCCGCCTGCGCAACGAGATTGTCAACAAGGAGATCCAGAAGCTCGCGGACGGACGAAACGTCTTCTGGCTTGACTTCACGACCTCGTTCCTGACGGCTGACGGCGAGCTGCTCGGCGAAATCATGCCGGATCGCCTGCATCCCGCCGCGCACGGCTATGAGATCTGGGCGAACGCCGTTCTTCCGTATCTCAATCACGCGCTGACGGCGAAGGATGGCGAGGAGCTGCTCTTCCCCTCGACCTTCGCGCCGCGCGTCAAGTCCGAGGTGACGGGCGCGCACACGGTGCCGGCGATACCCATGGCGACGTTCGGCATGAGATGGTGGGGCGAGTTCGCGGACCGTCCGCTCGAGACGATGAAGAAGATCGCGGACAATCCCGTCGTCCAGGTCGACGAGAAGGGCGTGACGAACCGCTGGTTCGACGTCGTCATGGTCGGCGACTCCATCACGCACCGGTGGGAGCGCAACGGCTGCGGCGGCGAGGAGACGTGGGCGCTCTTGACGAACCGCTATGCCGTCCTCAACCTCGGCTACGGCGGCGATTCGACCGAGCACTGCCTCTGGCGCATGAAGTACGGCGAGCTCTACGGCTACAAGGCGAAGCTCTTCACCGTGATGATCGGCACGAACAACAACGGCGCCCCGGGAACGTCCCGCGGCATCGAGGCGGTCGTGCGGACGATCCGCGAGATCCATCCCGAGTCGAAGGTCGTCGTCCTGGACATCTTCCCGCGGAACGCGACTGCGGACGATCCGATGCGCCGGAAGTGCGCCGAGATCTCGGCGGAGGCGCGGAAGCATCTCGGAGACAAGGATCCGAACGTCATCTTCCTCGACCTGAACGCGAAGTTCCTCGAACCGGACGGCACGCTCACGAGGGAGATGTTCCCCGATCTGTTGCATCCGGCGGCGAAGGGCTATCGCGCCTGGTATGACGGGATCCTGCCGACCATTCGTGAGCTGGTCGGAAAATGAAGAGCGTCGTACTTCTTTCGTTTTCAGTTCTTTTCGCCGCGCCTGCGCTTCGGGCGCGTCCGGTTCGGTGGGACTTTCCGCGACCGCAGCCGCAGTAGGGAATCCCGTTCGCGGACTCGAAGACGGGCGTTCTCGTCTGGAACGGGGACGGGGCCTTGGACATCACGGTCGGACGAGGCGACTGGTGGGAGCATCGCGGCGGGACGCCGTGGCTTCCGAGCCAGAGCTACACGAACATCGTCAGCCTGGTGAAGCGCGGCGAGCTTGATCCGCAGACAGGTCTCGGGAGAATTCGCCTTGAGAAGGGCGGCAAGACGTACGAGGCAGAGCTCGCGATGAGCTTCCGGACGGGCGGGTTCACGCAGACGCTGCCGAATGGCGACGCCCCCGGTTCGCTGGATTTCGTCACGCGCGGCGGCGAGACGCTTCTCGCGACGGCGCGCTGCGAGTCGGCGGCGATCACGGCGAAGTCGTTTGCGGAGGTCCGCGAAGATGCGTTGTCGTTGCTCGCGGAGCGTCCCGACGGGTCTCCGCGCCATGGGCGGAGGGGCTCGAAGCCGCTGAATGGACGGGATTGTGGGCAAGGTCCCCGCTCCCGGGCCATCAGGCTGGCAGGGCGGCGAGAGTTTCAGCAATGTGTCAGGCTGGAAACAAGTAGAAGCAGACAGCCAAATGAAAACTCCATGAAATGGGCCAACACGGGTGGCGGTGCGGATTGACATGGGCGGACGGGATTTAGTATTATGTCCGCACGTAATTCAGAAAACCGTGCAAACGAGAAGGTTGCCAGATGAGCATTACGCTTTCAGTCCCGTCTGCTGTCGTACAGGACGTTCGGCCGTTTACATGATGACGATTCTTCTCTTGCATCACCACGACTCGTCCATCTGGCGGACGCAGCGTGCGGGGCTGCGCCGCTACGGCGAAGTCCGGGGATGGGCGTTCGCCGACTGGTGCATTCCGCCGGACACGGATCGACGCGCGCTCGTCGCCCGCATCCGTGCGCTCAATCCGGACGGCATCATCTCCTCGCTCGGCTGGAAGCTGCCGGATGTCCTCTGCCTTCGGTTCCCGGTCGTCTGCTTCGACTGTCCGCCCAAAGCCGTGCCGGAGTCGACCGTGCTTCTTGTCCACGACGCGGAGAAGACGGCGCACCTGGGCGCCTGCGAGCTGTTTCCGCTCAGGTGCGCAGCCTACGCCTACGTCGGTGTGCCGGGCGACTGGTACTGGAGCCGTGAACGCGGCGTGGCCTTTCGGCGCGAAGTCGCGGCGCAGGGTCTCGCGGCCGCCCCGTCGTTCGAGCCGGCGGACGGTCGGACGTCCGTCGTCGCGGCGTTGCGTCAGTGGGTGTGTGCGCTGCCGCGTCCGTGCGGCGTCTTTGCGGCAAACGACGAGATGGCGCTGCGCGTGATGGCCCTCGCCCGGCAGGAGGGGCTGCGCGTGCCGCAGGATCTCGCGCTGGTCGGCGTGGACGATTCCGCACGCTGCATGAAGGTCGAGCCAACGCTGACGAGCGTGGCGCCGGACTGGGAGGCGGGGGCCTTTCTCGCGGCCGAGGCGCTGGATCAGCTCTTGACGGGACAGCGGGTCGAAGGCCGCCGCACGTTCTGTCCGCTGGGGCTCGTCTCGCGCGGGTCGACACGCCGGACGGCGTGGGCCGTCGGCGAGAATCGCGTGCGGGCCGGCGTCGCGTTCATCCGCGAAAACGCCTGCGCGGCGATTTCCGTCGCGGATGTCGTGCGGGTGATGCACGGCTCGCGGCGGTCGGCGGAGATGGCGTTTCGCGCGGTGACGGGGCGGAGCGTCCTGGAGGAGATTCGCCGCGTCCGCTTCGAGCGGGCCCGGCTGCTCGTGCGCAGCGGCGTGACGGGCGAGGCGGCGGTCGCGAACCGCTGCGGCTATGCGAGCCTTCCTTCGTTCTCCCGCATGTTCAAGGCGGCGCACGGCATGAGCTTCCGCGCGTGGGTGAAGAAGGAGAGCCTGTAGGCGAAGAAGGTTTTTGCGCAAATGGATAAATGGGGGGGGGGGGTAGATATGTTATACTTCTACCATGAAATTCAAAAGACGTTATTTTGCCTGTGCTTCGGCGGGGTGGCTGCTGGCCGCATCGGGCGCGGCGCAGAGACCCCTGACGGTTGACGATCCGACGATGGGCATCACGCCCGTCCCGGCGGCATTGAACACCTGGCAGGCGCGGCGCATTGACCTGCCGACGAAGCCGACGGACGCAGACTGCAAGATTCTTGCGGAGGACTTCTTCACGCTTGAGTACGGCGAGCCGCTCAGGTCTTTCGCCTTCACGAACGGCTACGAGCGGATGTGGGGATCGAGCAAAAACCACCCTGACCGTCCGGGCATCCGCTTCGCGCGCGGATGGGGCGCGTTCGTCATGTGCCCGTGGGCGGTGATCGCCGACGTCGAGCAGGATGCCGAGTCGTCCGAATGGGAACTTTACGACTATTCGGGGAAGTACGTCCACAAGAAGCGGCTTGTCTTCAAGACGCCCGGCGGGAAGCGTACGACGTGCTTCATCCCGATGGGCATGATCCGGATGCCGTCGGGGATCATCGGCTTCAAGCTCGTCTGCGCCGACACGAACTGCGTTGCCGGAACCGTCCGCTCGCTCAGGTTCGTTCCGTATGGGATTCCCGTCGCCTATCGCCGCACGCTGACGCTGAAGGAGAAGCCGTCCTTTGCGGCCGTGAGCTTTCCGCAGCGTCCGCATTCGAAGGTCGTCGTGAACGGGCGGACCGTGGCCGAGGGCGTGGTCGTGCGTGGCGGCGGCGCGACGCGGCACGTGGAGCTGACGGAGGCGCTGAAGGTCGGCACGAACGAGGTCGTGTTCGCGTTTGACGGCGGTGCGGGCTGGGGCGTCAGCACGTCGACGGCGCTGGAGCTCTTCTCGGTGTCGGACGACGGCACGACGACGCTCTATCCGACGGACGCATCCTGGCAAGGCCGTCTCGGCGAGGGCCCGTGGACGAAGGTCTCGGTCGGCGCGCGCGTCGGGCAGTACGGGATGGCCAATGGCGTGCAGATCGCGACCGGCACGCCGCCGCTGCACGCGGGGCCGCTGCAGGTTCGCCCCAAGGGCCTGCCGTTCCCCGTCTTCGACTATGACCGCGAGATCGCCTATGAGATTCGCGCGCCGAAGGGGCTGGCGGGGGCCGAGGCTGTCGTGAGGGCCGTCCGTGCGGACGGCTCCGCCGCGACGGGCCGCGCCGTTCTCGGCGCCTCGGGCACGGCGACGGTCGCGTTTGCGCCGAAGACGTTCGAGACGGGTGCGTATGCGCTTGAATGGACGCTGACGAAAGGCGGGCGCGCCGTTGACGCGGCGACGGGCGAGATGCTCGTCTGCGGGCCGCTGGGACTGAAGGAATATCCGCTGGAGGAAATGGAAGCGGAGGTCGCGCGCCGCAAGCGCCTCCTCTGCACGATCGACCCGTGCGATCCGCGCTGGGCTGACGTGTCCTCGAATTTCATCGCCCACACGGGCATGTTCGTGAAGGATCGCGTCGCCCTCGGCCGGACGGTCACGGAGCTGGGGCGCACGATGCGCGAGACCGACCCTTCCGACGGCGGCTATTTCGCCTGGCACATTCCCGTCGGCACGCTCGGCAATGCGCACATGGTCGAGATCGACTACCCCGACACGCGCGAGCAGGTCATCTATTCGGCCGTCGAGGAGAACTATCCCTACCCGTTCTGCAACAACGGCGCGCCGTACGGCGGGGGGCATCCGAACGCGACCGGCTCGGTGAGGACAGGCGGGCGCGAGCCGCTTTCGGGGAAGCTCCGGACGCTCCGCTACGTCTTCTTCCCCGGCTCGCGCAACGCAACCGTGTCGTTCGAGTCGGGGTTGGCCGGGAAGCCCGCCTGCTGCGCCCAGATCCGCGTCTACGAGCTCCCGGAGGGGCTTCCGGCGTGGAAGCTGCCGAAGACGGATCGCATCTTCATGAACCACACCGAACGGACGCTCTTCGGCATCTGGGGGGCGTCGGTCACGCCGGTCATCTATTCGTCCGCAACGCAGCCGTCCGCCGAGCCGCGCATCTGCGCGGGCGCGTTCGCCGCCATCCGCAACCGCATTTCCCAGCTCAAGTACGAGGGCCAGAACGCAGCCATCGAGGGCGTCTACATGTACATGGGCTTCTATCCGACGCTTTCGGGCGAGTCGAACGTGCCGCAGGAGTCGTTTGACTTCACGTACGCGATCGCGAAGATGTACCGGCACAACGGCATCAAGTTCTTCGCGGGCTTCGAGTACCTGGCCTCGCCGAAGCTCTCGCGTCTGGGGGCGTATGACGTCTCCGAGCGCGACATGTGGGCGGGGAAGGGCGTCTCGCCGGCGCATCACGTCGACCGACACGGACGCATCACGATCGGGTTCGGCGGCATGGGCCTCAACTACCGGAACGAGATCGTGCGCAGCTCGATCACGAATCTCCTGACGGACATCTATCGCCGCTACGACGGCCTGGACGTGGCGGGCTTGTGGGTGATTTCCGGCGGCTGGTGGATTCCGGGCCTGACGGTCGCCGACAACCGCCTGCCTGACGAGATCGGCTACGACGACGCGTCGATTGCCGACTTCGAGCGCGCGACGGGCCTTTCGCTCGGCACGGACGTCACGGGCGGCGCGCGCTTCGCCCGGCGCTACGAGCTTTTGACGGGGAAGTACGCGCTGGCCTGGCAGCGCTGGCGCTCGCTTGAGCTGCGCAAGGCGTTCGAGGACTTGCAGCGCATCGTGAAGTCGGGCCGCGATCCGTGGCAGCTTTACGCGTCCGTCTCCATGCGACTGCCGTCCGACCATCCCTTCCGCGCCCTGACGAGCACGCCGTATCAGCGCGACGACCTCATCCGGCGCACGATGAGCGAGACGTGCGCCGACCCGGCGCTGTACGGCGCGAAGTCCGACACGGACGTTCGGCTCGTGCCGTCGCCGGCCTATTCGGCCGACCGCGACTTCGCGCGCTACGGTACGCTGATGAACGCCGGCACGCGCGCCCTCTACCGCCGAAACGATGCGCTCTACTTCCAGCCCGTCGGGCTCAACGAGCGCTACAATCGGACGGACGGCATCGGCAACCGGCCCTGGTGGTGGACGCGCACGAACGCGACGGTCTACGAAGTGGCGGACAGCGGCGAAGCGGCCTACGACGACCTGGTGGACGTCGTCTCGGACTACACGCCGCAGCTGATCGCCCACACCTGGCTCGACTGCAATCTCGTCACGGCCCACGCCGAGGCCCTGCGGGCCTTCCTGTCGGGCTATTACGCGACGCCGCTTGGCGAAGGCGCGCCGTACGGCGGCGTGACGGGCGTGACGGCGCGGCTCTACGGCGGCAAGCTTCAGCTCGTCAACAACACGCCCTATCCCGTCTTCGGCGAGCGGACGATCCGACCCTACGGCATTGTCGTCCTTGACGCCGCGCGTCCGAAGGCGTTCCGCTTTGACGCGGCGGTCGAGCGCCAGGTGCTCGCGGAGCTGGACGCCGTGCTGGCGAACGAGGCGGTCGTCTCGCGCATCCGCGCCGAGTACGTCACGCGGCTGCGCGCGGCGAAGCGGGCGAAGGACGCCTACACGGCGTGCGTCCTCCTGCGCGACTGGGAAGTCCTGAACGTCACGCGGCGCTGGGCGGCCTCGTCGCCGGCGCTTGAGCAGCAGGCGCGCGCGGAGAAGATGCTGGCCGAGGAAGGGGCCGTGCGCATCAACTGCGGCTGCCGCGAGGACCTGCGCGACGAGGCGGGGCGGCTTTGGCTCAGGGATCAGGCCTATACGGGCTTTGGCGCCTACGGCGGCGAGTTCACGGTCTTCGTCGACCGAGGCCCGATTCCGATCACCGGCACGGCGACGCCGCTCCCCTATCGCACGGAGGCCGGCGGCGAACGCCGCGGGCCCATCGCGTATCACGTCCCCGTGCCGGACGGCGCCTACACGGTTCGCCTGCACTTTGCGGAGACGTGGGACAAGCTGCCTGGCCGCGAGATGGACGTGTGCGTCGGCGGTGTCGTCCGTCATGTCGTGCCGTGGGACGCGGGCGGACGCTACGCGGCGAGCGTTGTCGCGTGGCCCGGCGTGCGGCCGGCGGAAGACGGCATGATCCACCTGGCCGTGATCAAGGGCGCGGCGATTCTCAACGGCATCGAAATTCTGCGGGAGGGCAAGTGAAATGAATGCGACGGTCAGACGGCTGGTGCCGTTCCTCGGAACGGTTGCGTGTGCGGGGGCGCAGACGACCGACGTGGAGCTGGAGATCAACGGGCTGTTGACGTATGATCGGCGCGTGCTCAAGGTCGACGCCGCGCGGATCCGGGCGGCGCACGAGAAGGTCTGCGCCGCCCTCGGCAAGTGAAACGAAAGGCAACGGAAAGGGAAAGAAAAATGCAGGCAATGAACGAACTGAAATTCTCCGTGGCGGCGTGTCTTGCGCTGGCGTCGGCCTCTGCCGTGGCGACGGACTTCGTCATGACGAACGTGACGGATCGCGCGCCCTCCTATCAGGCGGCGGCGAACTACCTGGGCGGCGTGGCGCCCGGCTATGCGACGGCAGCCGGTCGCGGCGATGCCGTCTACGCGACCAACCGGATCGACTTCGCGCAGACGCTGACCGTCGCGCAGTGGAATCCGACGACCGACGCGACCGTGTTCGGCGGAACCTTGCACGGTGACGCCTGCCGTCAGCTCGACAACGGCATCGGCTACGCGAACCGTTCGCTCGTCTTCACCGACCTGGCGGCGTGGCCGGGGCTCGTGTACCATTCGTTCGGCAACATGTACCTGAGCTTCAGCCCCGGCGAAGGCCAGACGGCGACGCTGCCGTTCGCGAGCTTCGAGAAGAAGGCCCGCGTCGGCGTCACGGACAGGAACGCCACGCTGGAAGTCGGCCGCTCGATCGGCAAGGGCGTCCATGTCCTCAACGAAAAGGCCGACGCGACGGCGCCGGGACTTGTCAGCCTCGACGATCCGCTGCATGGCCCGTCGGCCAGCCTCGTGATCGACAAGGGCGACGTCCGCATCGCCGGAACGCCGACGGAGGCCCCGACTGTCGTCGGCGTTCCCGCCCTCCATCTGGACGCCTCGGCGGGCGATGTGGCGTTCGAGACGACCGACGCGGCGGACAGGACGTTCGTCGACCGGTGGTATGACTGCCGTGGACGGGAGGGCTATCCGTCTGCGTATGCCTTGGATGCGCGGAAAAAGCCGTTTCTCGCGACGGATGACGAAAGCGGTCGCCGCGTCGTCGACTTCGGCGTGTCGCTGTTTGACGCGAACGCCCCCATGAACCAGTTCCTGGACGGGGCGTCGATCGGCTGGAACGGGTATCGGGGCGACACGTTGGGGAAGGTCGGGTTCCTGTCGCTCTCCGAACCGCTTGAGGGCATCCGCGAAGTCTTCGTCGTGCTACGCGAGGCGTCGCATTTCAATGGCATCGCCCCGTTCCTCGGCGCGGACGCTGACGAGCCGCAGGCCTTTGCGCGCGGCATCCTGCGCAACAGCCCGCTGCTGTCCGTCCGCCCCACCCTGTTCGCGAGCGCACCGGAGACGGACGGCGTGAAGCTTGGCGACATCCGCGTGGATGGCTGTGGCGTCCGGTTCGACGACGCGGACGACCGCTCGCGCGCGTTCCATGTCCTGTCCGTCGGGCTGGCCCTCCCGGCGAAGGCGCGCTACATCGGCACGAACGGCAAGTACGTCTGCAAGCAGGACGAGACGGGCTACGTGCGCGGCTTCGCCATCGGCGGCTTCAAGCTGGCGGAGCTGATCGTCTACACGAATGCGCTGACGAGCGCCGAGCGCACGGAGGTCAACCGCTACCTGCGGCAGAAGTGGCAGACGGCCGACGGCGGCCGCGACCTGGCGTTCGGCGAGCTTCAGCCGGCGACGGGCCGGGGCGTCGATGTGCCGTCCGGCGAACTGCGCGTCGGGAAGCTGACGGTTCAGTCCGGCTCGACGCTCGTGAAGCGGGGCGCGGGCACGCTGTCGGCGACGCTGGCGACGACGAACGCCTTTTCGCTCGCCGTCGAAGGCGGCGCGGTGTCGTTTGGACGACCGGCCCTCTCGGCGGATCCGCAGCCGGCGGCGGCGCCGGACACCTGGTTCCGCGCGGATGACGCGGACTCGATGACGCTGGGCGAGGCGGACGACGGCGGACGCCAGGCGGTGACGGAATGGCGGCACTGCGAGGCCGACGGAAAGAACGCGAACGGCATCGCCAGCCGCCTCGGCAAGGTCTGCGGGGCCGATCCGCAGCGCTATCGGGATCCCGAACTGGCGTCCGCCTACGTGGTCGATCTCGGCGAATTCGCCGCGTCAGAGACTGCCGGGCAGACCGCGTCCTTCCTGACGACCGAGCAGTTCCGCGAGAGTGACGAGAAATGGTATCGGGCGACGGTTTCCGGGGGCGTCCGCACGGGCTTCATCGTCTGCCGTTCGTCCGACAAGGCCGCCAACATCCTTTCCTGCTGGGGCGATTCGATGGTGTTCCGAAGCGACACGGGCGCGTTGCTGGCGTATCCGGCCAGCAACCTGTTCGGCAACTACTTTGCCCTCGATGGCCTGCGGATCGCGCCGGACGCAACCGTCATCCCCGACGGTGAGTGGCACCTCGTGTCGTTTCGCCTGGCGACGGAAGCGAACCTGTCGGCCGTCGGCGGTCGGCAGGTCTCGGGGACGACAAGCCGGCAGAACCTCGGCGGCCTGCGCGTGGCCGAGCGCATCCAGTATGCGCGCGAGCTGACGGACGAGGAGTTCCGCGAAACCGAGGCCTATCTGCTCAGGAAGTACTTTGGCAAGTCGCATCCGGATGCCGAGACGGCGGCTGCACCTGTGCGGCTCGTCGAACTGACGCTCGGCGAGGAGGCGTCCGGCCGAGTCGCGTCCGATCGCGATCTCGCAGTCGGGACGCTGGCCTGTGCGGGCACGGGCTTCGAGAAGGCCGGTGCGGGCTCGATGTCCGTCGCCGCGTTGCCGGCGAATGTCCGGGACGTGACGGTGAGCGGCGGCAGCCTCTCGACGCGCGTCGACTGGCTGGCGGACGCCTTCTTCCACGTCGACGCCTCGGATGCCGCGTCCGTCGTGTGCGCCGAGGGCGGCAACGCGGTCGACCGCTGGTACGACGTGCGCGGCAACGGGCTGTATGCGTCCAGCGAGACGGGAACCTACAACCATGGCAACGAGCCGGATTTCGAGCCCGCGACATACGAGACGGCGTCGGACACGGTCGGCACCAACCTCGTCGCCGGTTCGCGTTTCATTGACTTCGGCACGCGCGCCGGCATGTACTGGCATCGCGACGGGCAGGACGGCGCCGTCGTCGCGACGACGATGCGCGAACTGCACATGGTCTTCTGCGTGATGGCCGAAGGCAATTACGTGCCGGTCGGGCACCGCGAATGGACGATGCTGCCGAGCGGAGGCCTTCAGGCGCTCTACAACACGAACGAGAAGTACTATCCTCCGGTTCCCGCCTTTTCGCCCAAGCTGACGGACGACGGCAGCTGGCGGACGGACGCCTATTGCCTGGACTCGAAAGCGCGAATCGACACCAACTGCTTCTACGTCATCTCGCTCTCCCTGACGAATGCCGTCGCGGCGAGCTCGTTCGGCATCGACCGCGTGAATTGTGGACGCGGCAACGTCCGCCTCTGCGAAGTCATCATCTTCAACGACGCGACGAACACGCTGGTGCGCTGCGAGGCGATCCACAACCACCTGATGCGCAAGTGGCTGGGGAAGGGCGAGCAGCGTCCGCTGCCGATTTCCTACGACTCGATCACGATGGCGGGCGACGCGACGCTGTCGCTCGACATCGCGGATGAGGCTGACGTCGTGACGGGCTCCCTGGCGGGCGGCGGCACGCTGAACGTGGGACGGCTCACGGTCGAGGCGGCCGACGGCGGCGAGCTCGCGCGGCGCTTTGACGCGCCGGACGCCCTCGCGTGCCTCACGGCCAACGGCGCGCTGACGCTGCCGTCCGTCGGGCGCGTCGTCCTGTCGTCCGCCGCCGGTGTCCGCCCGACGGCGGGCTACTACCCGATCCTCAAGGCCCGCTCGCTGGCGGGCGTGGAACGGTCGGGGTGGACGCTGGACGCGACGGGCGCGTCGCCGAAGCGGGCCTACAGCCTCGTGTTCAGGAAGAACGAGATCGGCATTCGGGTTCGGCCGCTCGGCTTCGCGATCCTGATTCGGTAGGCACGAAAGAACAGGCTGACAAGCGCGTAAAGAAAATGAGAAAAGAAGGAGGACGGTGAAATGAAACGGTTGGTTCTTTCCCTGCTGGGCCTGGGCGCACTTGGCGCGCAGGCGGCCTTGACGGCGGTCACGCCGTGTGCGGCGGGCGGCGAGCGGCGCATGGCCGAGAAGATGGCCCTTGTGCGCGCGGGCGGCGCGAAGGTCGTCTTCGTCGGCGACTCGATCACGCAGAACTGGGACAGCCCCTGGATCGGGCGGGCGGCCTGGCAGAAGTACTTTGCGGACGGCCGCTACCGGGCGCTCAACCTCGGCTTTTCCGGTGACCGGACGGAGCATACGCTCTGGCGCATCGAGCAGGGGCTGCTGGACGGCTACGAGGCGCGGGCCGTCGTCCTCATGATCGGCACGAACAACACCGGCAGCCGCTCGTTCCGGGAAGAGCCGCCGATCGACACGATCGCCGGCGTCGAGGCCGTCATCCGGGCGATTCGCGCGAAGCAGCCGAAGGCGCGCGTCATCTTGTGTCCGATCTTCCCGCGCAACGAGCCGCAGGGGGAGCTGCGCCGCCGCAACGAGACGGTGAACAAGGAGCTCGTCAAGGTCTGCGACGGGCGGCGCGTCATCTGGTGCGACTTCACGGACCGCCTCATGGACGGCGACGGCAACGTCCTGCAGGAGGTTCTGTTTGACGGACTGCATCCGGCAGCCTACGGCTATGAGGTCTGGGCGGGGGCGGTCATCCCGTACCTCGACGCGATCCTGTCGGCCGGAGACGACTTCACGCGCGTCTTCCCGCCGCTGTGCGCTTCGCGCACCGACGCGGCGAGGTGGTACGAACGCGGCGTCCGCCCGGCGTTGCCCGCCACGCGCTGGTATGGCGAGGGGGCCGCATGGCGCGATCGCCCCGCACAGCAGCGCACGTGGATTGTCGACGACACGAATCGCACGTGGGACGTCGTCATGGTCGGCGACTCGATCACGCACCGCTGGGAGAACGGCGCCAACGGCAAGGCCGTCTACGAGCGGATGCAGAAGGACTACAAGGTCCTCAACCTCGGCATTGGCGGCGACGAGACGCAGCACGTCGTCTGGCGGCTGAAGAACGGGCAGCTTGAGGGCTATCGCGCGAAGCTGTTCATGGTGATGATCGGCACGAACAACTCCGATCGGCCCGCGAACACGGCCGAAGGCGTGAAGGCGATCGTCGACCTCATCGTGACGCGGCACCCGGAGTCGAAGGTTCTCCTGTTGCCGGTCTTTCCGCGCGGCCGGGAACCCCTCAAGGACAAGGCGTGGCAGACGCTCAACGAGATCCTCCACGCCTCTGCGCGCCTCTATGCCGCCAAGGGCCGGCAGGTTCTGTGGCATGACTTCAACGACCGCTTCCTCGATGTTGACGGCCACATCCGGCCCGGCCTGATGATGCCTGACAACCTTCATCCGATCCAGGGCGGCTACGAGATCTGGTACGAGGCCGTTCGCCCCGTCTTCCGCGCGGTCATCGGAAAGTGACGCCATGAGGCCGGGTACCTTGCACGGACTGTGTGCGGCGGCGGTCGCGCTCGGCGGAATGCTGACGGCCGCCGGCGGCTTTCAGACGCTGCGCGTGGCGGACGGCGCGGCGGGCGTGAACCCGATGCCGCGCGCACGCTCGACCTGGCAGACGGGGTTCATGCGCACCGACGCAAAGCCGGACGCGGACGAGGGACAGCCGTTCGGCGACGACTTCTTCACGCGCGAGCTGGGCGCGCCGTGGCGCGCGCGCTTCACGACCGGCACGAACGGGTTCGCGCGGCTGTTTGGCTGCCGGGGAAAGGATCCGACGCAGGAACCGCCGGCGATTCGCCTCTGCCGAGGCTGGGGACGGCTTCAGGGACAGGCCTTCGGCTTCCACGGCGAGATCGTCCAGAACGTCGCGACGACGGAATGGTCGTTCGTCAAGTGGGAGAACGGCTATCGCCATCCCAAGTCCTTCGTGATCGTCGCCGAGCCCGGCAAGCGGACGCCGTTCAAGGTTCGCCTGGGGAGCATCCGCAACCTCGTGAACATTACGGGCGTCGAGTTCTGCTGCCTGACGCCGCAGGCCGAGGTGTCCGTCACGGACGGACGGCTCACGCCGCTCGTCGTGCCGATGCTGTGGCGCGGGACGTACGAGATTCCCTTCAAGCCGTGGAAGGCGGGGATTTCCGTCGGCGCGCGGCCGAACTATGTCCTGAAGGTCAACGGGCGCGAGATCTCGCGCGGCCTCGGCTTGGACGGACGCGAGACGGTGCGCGAGGATATCACGTCCGTCGTTCGCGAAGGCTCGAACACGGTCGAGTTCGCGACCTACTACATGTCGGGCTATGCGCCGGCCGGAGAGGTGCTGATCGAGGGCTTTGCCGTGTCGGAGACGGGCGAGACGGTCGTGTTCCCCGGCTACGGGAACTGGCAGGCACGGCTGGCGGGCCGTCCGTGGGAACCTGTGCGGTGTTCGGCGAACCCGAAGTCGTTTGCCGGCGTCGAGCGCTTCGCCGATGTCGAGTCCGCGCTCGGCTCGCGTCCGCTTCATGCGGGGCCGCTCCGTGTGTCGCTTCCGCCGGGCCGCCCGTACGCCGTCTGGGACGTGGGCGAGGCGGTGGACTGGCGCATTGAGCTGCCGCCCGCGCTTGGCGAGGCGAAAGTGGAAGCCTGCGTGACCGATGCGCTCAAGCCGGATGCGCCGATGCGGCACGCGGGGGCTTCGTCGTTCGAGGGCTTGGCGCCGGGGGCCTATCGCGCGACGTGGACGCTGACGAGGGGGACGGACGTCCTCGACCGGGAGAGCCGGGAGTTCGTCGTCGCCGGGCCCATCGACCAGACGCTTGTCGCGTGCGACGAGGTCGAACGCCTGACGGACGCGCGCAAGCGGCTCGTCCAGGAACAGGACTGCGCGGACGAGATCCCCGTGGGCGAACGGTACGCCTGGGACATTGCGCGCGCGGGCCGGCTGGACAGCCCGAAGAACCGGCCGCGCGTCGGCGAGAAGAACGGCCTGCGCTTTCGCGAGACGGGGGAGGCGGACGGCGACTGGTTCGGCTATAAGCTCGACGTGACGCGGCTGGGCGTGCCGTACCTGCTGGAGGTCGACTATCCCGACGACCGCGAGGTCGTGCTCTATGCGCGCGTCGTCGCGGGCTATCCGTGCGGGTTCCGCAACAACCCGACAGGTCAGCAGAACGGCATTCCCCTGGCTTCAGGGGCGGTGCGCACGGGCTGGATGCAGCCGCTGAGCGGCGGGAAGCGGACGATGCGCCTCGTCTTCTTCTCGGGCTCGAAGAACGTGACGGTGTCGTTCGACTCGGGCGGCGGGCGCGCGGCCGTCTGCGGCTGGCGGCTCTACGATCTCCCGGAGGGACTGCCCGGCATGAAGGTCCCGGAAGGGACGACGCGCCTCTACGGCAATCACTGCGAGCGTCCGCTGTGGGGGCAGTGGGCGGGCGTGAACCCCTACGCGACGCCGGGCTGGCCGGGCGACTACGACGGCGCCTATGCCGCGAGCTACCAGGCGATCGCGAACCGCATCGCCTATATGCGCTACGCCGGACAGAACCTCGCGATCGACGGCGTCTACATGTACAAGCAGGGCTTCCCGACGCTGTCGGGCGAAAGCGAGCAGTCGTCGCCGAGCTTCGACTTCATGTACCTCGCGGCGAAGATGTACCGCCACAACGCGATTCGCGCGTTGGCCGGGTTCGAGTACATGCTCTCGCCGAAGATCATGCTGGACGGCGGATTCGACGTCGGAGACCGCGAGATGCGCGAATCGAAGACGCCGCGGACGCCGATCTACTGTGTGACGCGGTACGGCAAGCAGATGAGCGGCTTCGGCGGCATGGGCCTCAACTACCTCGCGCCGCCCGTCTATGGGTCGATGACGAATCTCCTCGCCGAGATCTATGCGCGCTACGAGCCGACGGGCGCGTTCGAGGGTCTGTTCATGATCTGCAACGGCTGGTGGCAGCCGGGCTTCCCGGTAACGCGGGAGATCGGCTTCCGCGACACGAGCTACGATGACCTGACCATCGGCCTCTTCGAGCGGGAGACGGGCATTCGGCTCGACGTCCCGTACACGCCGGAACGCTTCGCGCGGCGGTACGACAAGCTGACGGGGCCTTACGAGAAAGAGTGGTTCGCGTGGCGGGCGCAGCGGATGCGCGCCACGCTCGACGAGATCGCCTCGGTCATCCGCGCGCGCCCGAACAAGTGGCGGCTTTATGCCGTGCCGCTGCTGGGGACGAAGAAACCCGATCCGTTCGCGTCGCGCTTCGCGACGCCACGGGAACGCGACATGACGCTGGCGAGCCTGCTGAAGGACTGCGGCTTCGATCCTCGCCTGTACGGACGGGAGCGCGACGCGGCCGTCACGCTCGTGCCGACGCTTGCGTATGCGCGCAAGCTCGACCGGCCGAGCTGGGGCCAGCAGGTCAACGCCGGAACGCGCCGAGTCGTCCGCCGAAACGACGCGGCCTACTTCAATCCGGTCGGGCTGAACGAGCGCTGGACGAGCACGGAGCATCTTGAGAAGTGGTGGTGGCGAGCCTCCTGTTCGACCGTCTTCGACGTGAAGGCGTCGGGCGACGCAGCTTTCTATGACCTCGTCGATCTGTGCAGCAGCGCGGCGCCGCGCCTGCTCGTCCACACGTGGCTCGACGTGAACGTGCCGACGGCCCATGCCGACGCCGAACGTCGCTTCGCCGACGGGTTCTACCGAACGCCCGAAGGCGAGGGCATCCCCTGCGAAGAGGTGACGGGCGTGCAGGCGCGCGTCTTCGGCGGACGCCTCCAGCTGGTCAACGACACGCCGTACGCAGTCGAGGGCATGGCGGCGAAAAGCGGCGAGCGGATTCGCCTTCGGCCGTATTCCATTGCCGTGCGCGACAGGCCGGAGCCGCTGTCTTTCGCGTTCGCCGATTCCGCCGTGGCGACGCAGGCTCTGGAACGGACGCGGCTTCTGGTCGATTCGCCGGAACTGCTCGGACAGGTCCGTCCGGAGAAGGCGCAGGCGCTTCGCGCGGCCTGGGCGAAGAAGGACGCCTATGCGATGGTGGCGCTTCTGCGCGACTTCGAGGTGGCGGACGTGGCGGACGGCATCTTCCGCGCGGACGATCTCGGCATGGTGCGCGCGCGCAAGGGCGACCTGCGGCTCATCGGCGCGCGGGCGGAGGCGTTCCGTCCGGAGCTCGGCAAGAGCCTGACGATTCCCGCGACGGATGCCGCGTATCGGACGGAGAGCCGTGCGCGGACGCTGTCGATGCTCGTGCGCACGGACGGGACGGGCGGCGAGATCTGCATGGGCGGTGATCCGTTCCGCTTCGACGTCGCCGTTGAGGCAGGAGGGCTTCAGCCTCGTCTGCTGTTCTTCTGCAACGACCCCGACGACGGGCGATCCCGCCATTTCTCGGTTTCGACGCCGACCGGGCAGCCGCTCGCCGGCCATGCGTGGCATCGCCTCGTCTTCACGGTCGATCCCGCGACGGTCGGCCAGCTCTGGGCGGACGGGCGTCTCGTCGGGACGCTGCCGTTCCGCGGACTCGACCCGCAGGCGCTTGGGCCGAAGGGCGGATCGCTTAGGTCGAGCCGCGCGACGTGTGGCGGACGACATGCGGTTCCCAGCCTGACGTTCGCGGGCCTTGAGTTCAGGGACGTGCGCTACTACGAGGGCGTCATGGACGTGCGTGACATCGTGGCCGAAAGCCAGAAGTGAAAGGAACGAGAAAATGAGTAGAGGCAGTCGTTTGTCGGGTGCCGCCGGCGTGGCGGTGGCCCTTGTCTGGGTCAGCCCTGTCGGTCGATGCGGGAACGTGCCCGTCCGCCTGGCGGAGAACGAGATTCTCTATCGCACGGACTACCGGTATTGCGTGACGGGCTTCACGTATACGGGGCCGGCGGCGACGATCGAGTGGATGCCGACGCAGGACACGAACACGTGGTGGGGCACGACGGTCTTCGTCTGCAAGGGGAACGGACGGAATGCCTTCACGTTCGGAGTGGTCTCGCGCGACAACTACCTCAAGTTCGCCGCGTTCGACGCCGCGCACAGCCCCGTGCCGCTCAGGGACGGCGACATCGCCCTCGACACGCGCGAGCCGACGTTCATGAAGAAGCTGACGGACGAGACGTGGCAGCAGAAGCTCGACCGCGTCGCCTGGTGGCGGCACGACCGCTTCGGGATGTTCATCCACTTTGGTCTCTACTCGCTTCCGGCGCGGCACGAGTGGCTGAAGAGCACGGCCCGGATGTCCGAGGAGAGGTATCAGGCGTACTTCGACAACTTCAATCCCGACCGACTCGACGCGCGCGAATGGGCGCGGGCCGCGAAACGGGCCGGCATGAGGTACGCCGTCCTCACGGCCAAGCACCATGAGGGCTTCTGCCTCTTTGACTCGAAGTACACCGACTACAAGGTGACGAACACGCCGTTTGGGCGTGACGTCGTGCGCGAATACGTCGAGGCGTTCCGCGCCGAGGGCCTGAAAGTCGGTCTCTACTACTCGGTCATCGACTGGCACCACCCGGCGTACCCGATCGACAAGACGCATCCGCGCCGGCCGGCGTCAATCAACGACCCGAAGGCCATGACGCCGGAGGCCGTCGCGAAGATGAACGCCGGGCGCGACATCGCCGTCTATCGGGCGTATGTCCGAAACCAGGTGACCGAACTCCTGACCCAGTACGGCAAGATCGACATCATCTGGTACGACTACACGCCGAAGAGCGGCATCCCCGGCTGCGGCAAGACGCGCGACGACTGGGACTCGGCGGGGCTTCTCGCGCTGACGCGCCGGCTCCAGCCCGGCATCCTCGTCGACAACCGGCTCGACCTCGCGGACTGGGAGGATGGGCAGGACTTCCTCACGCCCGAGCAATGCCGCAGCGAGGAGCCGCCGACGTTCGCCGGGCGCGAATGGCCGTGGGAGACGTGCCAGACGTTCTCCGGCAGCTGGGGCTACTACCGCGACGAGAAGACGTGGAAGAGCTCGTTCCAGATCCTCGAGCAGCTGATCCAGACGGTTTCGTGCGGCGGCAATCTCATCATGAACGTCGGCCCGACTGGGCGCGGCGAGTTTGATCACCGCGTGCAGGAGCGACTTGCGGACTACGGGCGGTGGATGGCGGCGAACGGCGAGTCGATCTACGGGTGCGGCGCGGCGCCGAAGGATCTGCCGCGCCTCCCGAACACGCTCTACACCTACAACGCAAAGACGAAGAAGCTCTACGTCCACTTCCTCTGCTGGACGACGGGCCCGGTTCCGCTGCCGTTTGCCGACCGCGTGACGTACGCCCAGTTCCTGCACGACAGGAGCGAGGTGGAGATCGGCCTTGACGCGGCGACTGGTCGCACCCACGTCCTCAAGACGCCGCTCGACAAGCCGCCGGTGGAGATTCCCGTCATCGAGCTGACGTTGAGGCCATGACCGCCTGTACCCATGCTGTCCTTGCGCTGGCTGTCGTGACCATGCCCGTACGCGCACGGGGCTCGGCACGCTCACGCTGGAAAAGGACGGACGGGAGTCGACGGCGGAACTGGCGATGAGTTTCCGCACGGGCGTCTTTGCGATTCGTTGGCCGGACGGGTTTCAGCCGAAGGGGCAGGCCGTCGCCGCCTATGACTCTGTTCTGCCGCACGAGAAGACGCCTCGGTGTCAGGCGCAGCTGAAGGAATACGGCTATCGTCCGCCAGACTACCGGGGAACGGCGGACGGCCTGTCGGGCGGTTTTTCGCAATCCCTGCCGAATGGCGACCCGACGGGCGAACTCGACTTCCTGACGCGCGGCGGCGCGAGCTTCATCGCGTCTGCACGCGGCGTGAGCCGGGCGGACGTCCTCGCCGCGTGCGACGCGGACGCCGTGCGGGACGATTCGCGGCGCTTCTGGACGGACTGGTGGAAGACGGCGCCGCGCATCGACGTTCCCGATGCGGAGATCGCCGAGATCTATGCGCTCGGCATGTATCGCTTCGGCGCGATGACGGACGAAAGCGGCGTCCCGGCCGGCCTTCAGGGGCCGTGGGTCGAGGACTTCAAGTTTCCGCCCTGGAACGGCGACTACCATTTCAACGTCAATGTCCAGGAGTGCTATTGGCCGGCGTATCACGGCAACAAGGTGCGCAACCTCCTGCCGCTCTTTCGCATGATTCGCGCCTGGTGGCCCGTGCTGCGCGCCAACGCGAAGGCGTTCGTCGGCATCGACGACGGGTTTGTCCTGCCGCACGCGACGGACGATCGCGGCACCTGCATCGGCGGGTTCTGGACGGGCACGATCGACCACGGCTCGACGGCGTGGATCGCCGCGATGATGTTCCACTATGTGCGGTACGCGAACGATCTCGCTTTTCTCCGGTCGGATGCCTATCCGTTCATGAAGGGCGCGTTCAACGTCTACCGCCGGATGATGTCCGAAGAGGGCGGACGGCTTGTGCTTCCCGTCGGGCCGTCGCCGGAATACGGCTGGACGCTCAAGGAGGAAGTCGGCAAGAACGCCTCGTATCAGTTGGCGGCAGCGCATCGCCTGGCGCGCGACCTCATCCGCGCGGCGGAAATGCTGGGCGAGACGCCCGATCCGCGCTGGCTCGATGTCGAGAGGCAGCTTCCCGGATATGGCATCGCGCTGGACGGCGAATGTCGCAAAGGCGAGATGATCGGCGTACATGACGGTCTCGCCATCCGCATGTCGCATCGGCATCATTCGCATCTGGCGGGACTTGTGCCGTTCGACACGATCGACATCCGCGAGAACGCGCAGGTCGTCCGCACGTCGATGTGGTGGTTGGGCTGGCAGGGGCCGGGTCTCTGGGCGGGATGGTCGTATCCGTGGGCGTCGATGATCTACACGCACGTCGGCGAACCGGCGGCGGCGTACTGGGCGCTCAAGTCGTGGAGATTCAATTTCGTCAATCCTGGGCACGGCTCGCGTCACAACCATTACTATTACGGCCTTTCGATCATGGGCCGAGACCCGATGACGCGGAACGGCGACTACGTCGGAAACGAGACCATGCAGATGGACGGCCAGATGGCGGCCACGGCGGCCGTGCAGGACATGATGGTTCACGAGCGCGGCGGCGTTGTGCGGCTGTTCGCCGGCTGTCCCGACCGCTGGCGGCGCGTGTCGTTTGACGGTATGCTGGTCGATGGGGGCTTCCTCGTGTCGGCGACGCGCGAAGACGGCCGGTTGACGCGGCTGGAGGTCGTGCGCCCGGCAGGTTCGACGGAGATCCTGCGCCTGGAGGAGCCCGGCACAGGCCAGATCCTCGAACGGTAGCCAAGCGAAGGCAATGCAGAGCGGGGGCCTGTCCCCCCACGGGGAGCCTCTTTTTTGGTATAATTCTCTGCCAAAATCAAGAACCTATGGCGAAGATTCACGGCATCGCAGGCGAATGGGCGCGCGTCAAGGGCATGGTCGCGGGCCTGTGGCCGCTGTTTCTCGGCGTTTTCGCGTCGGGCTTCTCGCTTGCGCTCTTTCTCGTCTCGCCGCTCGTCGCGGCGACGGTGCTGGTCGCGGCGCTCGTCTGGGTGATCTACAGCCTCGTGCGCGGGCTGCGGCACGTCGAACGCTTCTTCAAGGGCGCGCGCGGCGAGGAGAAGGTCGCGGGCATTCTCGCGAGCCTGCCCGACGCATACCACGTCTTCAACGACTTCGCGGCTGGGCGCGCGCACGTCGATCATGTCGTCGTCGGGCCGGGCGGCGTTTTCTCGATTGAGACGAAGATGTGGCGCGGGGCCGTCACGGTCGAGGACGGACGCATTCTCCTGAACGGCCAGCTGCCGGACCGTGACCCGCTCGCGCAGACGGCCAAGGAGGCGACGCTCGTGCGCGCCGCCCTGGCGGCGAAGGGCTGGAAGGGCGTCGTCACGCCGGTTCTCGTCTTCGCCTCGGATTCCTTTGCGGCGCATCGCGCGGACGTGCGCGGCGTCATTGTCATCAACTCGAACGAGCTCAGGGTCGGCTTCGCGTCGGATCGCGTCGTCATCCCGCAGACGGAATTGGATCGGCTCGTCGGTCTTATGGAGATTCACGCATGAAGATGCATTTCGCGTGGCTGGGGCTGGCCCTGGCCGTCGGGAGCGGCGGGACGGCTGAAGCCGCCCCCTTCGATAAAGAGAGCTTGGTTGCGGCTTACGGTAACGGGGTCGCAAGGGCCGCCCCCTTCGATAAAGAGAACGAGACTTCGGTTAGGGCTTTCGAGAAAGGCGCCGACAACGGGGTCGCGAAGGCCGTCGAGCCGCGCAACTACTACGGGCGCATCGCCCAGCGGTTCGGGAGCATGCTGCCGAAGTACCACGTCCTTCAGCAGCCGCTGAACGACGAGATCTCGCGCCGCGCCTGGACGAACCTCGTCACGTTCTACGACTTCGACCACTCGGTCTTCCTGAAGTCCGACCTCGACCGCCTCGCCGCGCACGAGACGACGCTGGACGACGAGATTGGGCGCGGCGACGTCTCGTTCGGCTACGACCTCTACAACCTCTACGTCGCGCGCCTGCGCGAGCGCGTCGATTTCGCGACGAACCTGCTCGTGCACGGAACCTGGGACTTCTCGACGAACGAGACGTACCGCATCAAGCGCAAGGACGCGCCGTGGCCGGAGACGCGCGCGGAGGCCGAGGAGCACTGGCGCAAGCGGATGAAGAACGAGCTGCTGGTCGCGCAGGTCAGCCACGACCTCGATCAGTCCACGAACCGGCTCGACGCGGCGGCGGATCTCGTCAAGAAGTACCGCCAGTACGTGACGGTGCTGACGGAGCCGGACGAGGAGACGGTTCTCCAGAGCTACCTGAGCGCGATCGGCCGCGCGTACGACCCGCACACCGACTATATGTCGCCCGCGTCGAAGGAGGACTTTGACATGGAGATGAACCTGACGCTCTGCGGCGTCGGCGCGGTGCTGTCGATGGACGAGGGCGCGCTCAAGATCGTCGAGGTCATGCCGGGCGGCCCGATCGACGTCGACGGCCGCATCAAGGAGGGCGACAAGATCGTCGGCGTCCAGCAGGACAAGGGCGAGATGGAAGACGTCATGTGGCAGCCGATGAAGAAGTCCATCAAGAAGATTCGCGGCAAGAAGGGCACGCGCGTGACGCTGCAGATCGTGCCGCGCTCCGACACGTCCGGCGCGACGAAGAAGCTCATCGAGCTCGTGCGCGACGAGATCAAGCTGGAGGACCAGGCGGCGACGGGCCGCGTCGAGCGCGTCACGCTGAACGGCGTCGAGCGCAAGCTCGGCTACGTCTACCTGCCGGGCTTCTACGGCACGATGGACAAGAAGCCGAACGAGGAGGGCTTCCGCAGCTGCGCGATGGACGTCGCGCGCTACCTCTGCGACTTCAACGCGCTCGGCGCCGAGGGGCTTGTCCTCGACCTGCGCGGCAACGGCGGCGGCTCCCTGCGCGAGGCCGTCATGCTCTCGGCCCTGTTCGTGCCGTCCGGCCCGGTCGTCCAGATCCGCGACGTCCGCTCCGTCGGCTGCCTGCCGATTCCGCCGGGCAACCCGATCGCCTTCAAGAAGCCGATGGTCGTCCTGACCGACCGCGCGAGCGCGTCCGCCTCGGAGATCGTCGCGGGCCACCTGCAGGACACGGGCCGCGCCGTCGTCCTCGGTGACGTCCGCACGCACGGCAAGGGCACGGTGCAGACGGTGCTCGGCCTCGGCCCCGAGAAATACGGCTCGTGCAAGATCACGACGGCGCGCTTCTACCGCATCGACGGACGCTCCACGCAGGTCGAGGGCGTTGCGGCGGACGTCCACCTGCCCTCGCTCCTCGACTCGCTCGACATCGGCGAGGACAAGCTGACGTACGCCCTGCCGTTCAGCCGGATCCGTCCGGCGGACTACGCGCTCGCGTGGGACCAGCACCGCTACGTCGCCGCGCTCGCCGAGTTCTCGCGCGAACGGACGGCGAAGGACGAGAAGTTCGCGAAGCACATCGCGAACGTGACGGGCATGAAGGAGATTTCCGAGCGCGAGACCGTCTCGCTCGAATACGCCGCACGCAAGGCCCAGATGGCGGCCGACCGCGAGCTGCGCGAACTGGACGACGAGGAGGACGAGAACGACGATGACGAGACGGCGGCGAAGAAGCGCCGTCGCCGCCGCAACGAGCGGGCGAAGAACGACGTCGTGCTGGACGAGTCGTTCCGCGTACTGATGGATCTCATCCGCCTCAACGGCAGCGCCGAAGTCCCCGAACCGAAGGGCTGGTGGTGACGATGACCGTGCGCTTCACGAAGATGCACGGCGCGGGGAACGACTTCATCCTCATCGACGACCGCGCGGGGCAGATGCCGACAGACCGGGCGACGCTCGCGGCGCTGGCGGCGCGGCGGACGGGTATCGGATGCGAGGGCGTCATCCTCGTGCAGCCGTCGGCGGTCGCCGACTTCAGGATGCGGTTCTTCAATCCGGACGGCGGCGAGGCCGAGCTGTGCGGGAACGGCGCGCGGTGCGTCGCGGCGTTCGCGCGTGAGATCGGGGCCGTGGCGGGGCCGGCGATGCGCTTCGAGACGCTCGCGGGCGAGGTGCGGGCGGAAGTGCTCGACGCGGCGACCGTCAAGGTCTGGATGCCGACGCCGAAGGACCTGCGCACCGATTTCGTCAACAGCGGCGTGCCGCACAAGGTCGTGCCGGTCGCGGATCTCGCGGCGACGGACGTTGCCGGCGAAGGTCGGCGGATTCGCTACTCGGACGAGTTTGCGCCGGCGGGGACGAACGTCGATTTCGTCGCCTACGCGCCGCCGCACGACGCGGCGATGCGCACATACGAGCGCGGCGTCGAGGCGGAGTCCGGCGCGTGCGGCACGGGCGCGGTCGCGGCGGCGGTCGTCGGCGTCGCGCAGCACGGGCTCGCGTTCCCCGTCCGCATCCGCACGACCGAGGGATACGAGCTCGTCGTCGACGGCGCGCGCACGGCGGACGGCGGCTTTGCGGACGTCACGCTCACGGGCCCGGTGGCGAAGGTCTTCACGGGCACGATTGATACGGCCGCAGGAACGGACGGATGCTCTCGCCGCTGACCAAAAAACGCCTGCGGGCGTTCCGGCGCATCCGGCGCGCGTGGTACGCGCTGTGGGCGTTGGGGGCGATTTTCGTCTTCTGCCTTTGCGCCGACTGGGTCTGCCCCTGCGACCCGCGTGCCGTCGTCGACACGGCGACGCTGGAGAAGTACCGTACGCCGATCGTCGAAAAGACGTACGACGTCAAGACCGCGCGCTTCAGCGTACTGGATGACGGCACGGTCGTCGACTACGAAGGCCCAGAGGGGAAAATAGTCGAATTGGCGAATAATCGAATCATCGAATCCGACGCGAGCAACGAGTATGCACTCGTCCCCCCATTCGACCATTCGATTATTCGATTATTCGATTATTTCTCAAAAGACTATCACGTCAGAAAGACGCTGCGGGAAGGCTACGTGCGTTTCTTCCTGAAACCAAAGGATCCGCCGCAGGAGACGGTGACGGTCTTGCCCGCGCCGGAGATCTCGTTCCCGTTCCGCCCGGTTCCCGAACATCCGTTCGGCATCGACGCGGGCGGACGCGACGTGTATGCGCGCGTCGTCCATGGGTTGCGCATCGCCCTGCTGTTCGGGCTTGCGCTCGCGCTGTCGGGCCTGTTCTTCGGCCTCGTCATCGGTGCGGTCGAGGGCTACTTCGGGGGCGTGACGGACATCCTTTTGCAGCGGTTCACCGAGATCTGGTCGGCGATTCCGTTCCTCTACGTCATGATCTTCATCGGCTCGACGGTCGGTCGCTCCTTTGCGGTGCTGCTCGTCTGCTACGCGATCTTCAACTGGATTGCCGTCAGCTACTACATGCGCGCGGAAGTCCTGCGCCTCCGCCGCCGCACGTTCGTCGAGGCGGCGAAGGTAAGCGGCTTCTCGTCCGTGCGCATCATCTTCGGGCACATCCTCCCGAACGCCCTGACGCCGCTCATCACCCTCTTCCCGTTCCTTCTGATGGGCGCGATCGGGTCGCTCGCGGCCTTGGACTTCCTCGGCTTCGGCTTGCCGCCGATGACGCCGTCGTGCGGCGAACTCCTGCAGGAGGCCCAGCAGTTCCGCTTCGCGTGGTGGCTTGTCCTCTTTCCGTCGCTGGCGCTCTTCGTCGTAATGCTGCTGACGGTGCTGGTCGGCGAGGGGCTGCGCGACGCCTTTGACCCGCGTCAGACGGCGCGGCTGGAGTAGCGTTGCGTCGCGCACAGCCTGATGGAGACGGTGGATTTTCGTCGAAGAATCCATCTGGAAGCAGAAATTTAAGAAATCTTCATTTACCCCCTTGCGCGCCACCAAGTTTTTTTGATATACTACACACCCGTTCGCCTGAAAGGGTTTGAACGACGATCTTTGAAAAACGAATGCTTGAGAACGTGTCTCTGGAAGAGACATGGAACAGTAGAATGTTTGTGTGGAGCGGAACTCGAAAACTTTTTTTCTGAGAGTTTGATTCTGGCTCAGAACGAACGCTGGTAGCGTGGATTAGGCATGCAAGTCGGACGGGATCGGACGGGTAGCAATATTCGTCCGTGAGAGTGGCGGACTGGGGAGGAGCACGTGAGCAACCTGCCCACGGGTGGGGGAAAACCTCTGGAAACGGAGGCTAATACCGCATGGGGCGCCGGGGGGACATCCCCCCGGCGCCAAAGGGGGCCGCAAGGCTCCCGCCCGTGGAGGGGCTCGCGCACCATCAGCTCGTTGGCGGGGTAACGGCCCACCAAGGCTCACGGTTAGCTGGTCTGAGAGGATGGCCAGCCCCACTGGGACTGAGACACTGCCCAGACTCCTACGGGAGGCTGCAGTCGAGGATCATTTGCAATGGGCGAAAGCCTGACAATGCGACGCTGCGTGGAGGATGAAGGCCCTCGGGTCGTAAACTCCTGTCATGGGGGAACAGGCGAGGTGACCCAACACGTCACCGAGTTGAGTGTACCCCAAGAGGAAGCGACGGCTAACTCTGTGCCAGCAGCCGCGGTAATACAGAGGTCGCAAGCGTTGTTCGGATTTACTGGGCGTAAAGGGCGCGTAGGCGGCGCGGCGTGTCGGATGTGAAATCCCCGGGCTCAACCCGGGAAGTGCGTCCGAGACTGCCGCGCTCGAGTCCGGAAGGGGGAATCGGAATGCAGGGTGTAGCGGTGAAATGCGTTGATATCCTGCAGAACACCGGAGGCGAAGGCGGATTCCTTGTACGGTACTGACGCTGAGGCGCGAAAGTCGGGGGAGCAAACAGGATTAGATACCCTGGTAGTCCCGACCTTAAACGGTGCACGCTCGGGGTGGGGGGACTTCAACCCCCCCGTCCCTCAGCTAACGCGTTAAGCGTGCCGCCTGGGGAGTACGGCCGCAAGGTTAAAACTCAAAGAAATTGACGGGGGCCCGCACAAGCAGAGGAGCATGTGGCTTAATTCGATGCAACGCGAAGAACCTTACCTGGGCTTGACATGGAGCTGCGCGGTCCGTGAAAGCGGACCTCCTTCGAGGGGGCTCCACAGGTGCTGCATGGCTGTCGTCAGTTCGTGCCGTGAGGTGTTTGGTTAAGTCCACCAACGAACGCAACCCCCTTGGCCAGTTGCCAGCGGACGATGCCGGGAACTCTGGCCACACTGCCCGTTCACGCGGGAGGAAGGTGGGGACGACGTCAAGTCAGTATGGCCCTTACGCCCAGGGCCGCACACGTGCTACAATGGCCGGTACAGAGGGAAGCGAAGCCGCGAGGCGGAGCCAACCCCCCAGAGCCGGCCCCAGTTCGGATCGGGGTCTGCAACCCGACCCCGTGAAGTCGGATTTGCTAGTAACGGCGCATCAGCTACGGCGCCGTGAATGCGTTCCCGGGCCTTGTACACACCGCCCGTCACATCATGAAAGCCGTCTGCACCCGAAGTCCGGCGTTTGTCGGCCTAAGGTGTGGGTGGTGATTGGGATGAAGTCGTAACAAGGTAACCGTTGGGGAACCAGCGGTTGGATCACCTCCTTTCTAGGGAGACA